>NZ_JBSVCZ010000015.1:0-154599 GCF_054072955.1 Streptomyces sp. SS8 | reverse complement strand
CCGATATCACCCCTCTGCCCCACCCCCCCGCTCTCCCGATCGGGCGCGGCCGGGGCCCGGCCGGGGCGGGGGCGGGGGCTTCACCGGCCTCCCCGGCTCCCCCGGCGGCGGCGCGTGCCGGGGCGCCGGCCGGGACGGTCGTACGGCGGTGCTGCGGCTCGTCCGGAAGGTCGGCGGCCGCGCCGCCGGTCTCGGCTTCGGCGGTGGTCTCGGGGCCCGATGGCACGGTCGCGGCCTTTCTCGCAGGTCGTGCGGTGACGAGCCCGACCGTACAACGCCCGGGGGCTTCCGCGGGGGCGGGGTGGGGACGCGGGGGCTCCGCACGGGGGCGGGGCAGGCGGCCCCGCGCGGCCGGTGGGCGGGAGGGGCGGTGCGGAAGAGGGCAGGGGCGTCCTCGGGATCGGGGCCCGGCGCCCTTCGGGCCGACCTGGGACCCGCTGGCTGCGGATCGGCCGAAAGTCGTTGTCTACTGAGCCTCCGGGCCCCCACCCGGGTCGCACCGCCGACCGGCCGGGATCGCTCCGTCCCCGTGCCGCGGACGCTGGATCTGGCTCCCGGCCGTACGCCGGTGCGACGCACCGCCCATGACCCAGCTCGCTCGACGACTGTGCGCGGAGGATCCCCCGGTCGGATGTCCTGTGGTGGACCCGGCAGAACCTACCCGCCGACCGCCGCGGCCTGTCAACACCCCCACGACCTGCGGCGTTTCCTCAAAGCAGCAGGTCAGTGCGGAGAGAGCCGCCCCGGGAGGGCAGACCTGGGAGGGCATCGTTCGGCGGTATGGCCCGCCCACCGTCACCCGTTCGGGTGTTCGTAGACCGTCCTTCCTCCGACGACCGTCCGCAGGCAGACGGGCAGCGGGCGGTCCGGGCCGAGGTCGGGCAGGCCCGGGGTGCCCGAACGCGGATCGGTGGACCAGGCGGCGATCCGGCCGTCGGGCACCTGCACCACCAGGTCGCCGGTGCGCCACAGGGCGTAGTCGGCCGGGGCCCCGGGGACGAGGACGCCCGCGTCGTCGCGGCCGATCGCCCGCCAGCCGCCGCGGGTGTGGGCGGTGAAGGCGGCGCGGACGGAGATCCGGTGCTCGGGAGTGCGGTGGAAGGCGGCGGCGCGCAGGGTACCCCAGGGGTCGAGCGGGGTGACGGGGCTGTCGGAGCCGAGCGCCAGCGGCACACCGGCGCGCAGCAGGGCGGCGTACGGGTTGAGGGTGCGGGCGCGCTCGCGGCCCAGGCGCCGGGCGTACATGCCGTCCTCGCCGCCCCAGGCGGCGTCGAAGGCCGGCTGGACGGAGGCGGTCAGGGCCAGTTCGGCGAAGGCGGCGATGGTGGCCCCGGTCAGCATCTCGGCGTGCTCGACGCGGTGCCGGGCGGCCCGCACCCGCTCCAGACCGACCCGTTCGGCGGCCGCGCGCACCCCTTCGGTGACGGCGGTGAGGGCGGCGTCGCCGATGGCGTGGAAGCCGGCCTGGAGCCCGGCCTCGGTGCAGGCGGCGACGTGGGCGGCGACGGCGTCGGCGTCCAGGTGGCCGGTGCCGCGGTGGCCGGCGTCGGCGTAGGGCTCGTGCAGATGGGCGGTGTGGGAGCCCAGGGAGCCGTCGGCGAAGAGATCGCCCGCGGCACCGAGGGCGCCGAGCCCCCGCACCCGCCGCGCGCCCTCGGGGGAGGTGATGTGCTCGGCCCAGTAGCCGAAGACGCGGGGTCCGGGCTCGGCGGCGGCCAGTTCCAGCAGCCCGGTGAGGTCGTCCTCGCTCGAGATCTCCGGTCCCGCGCACTCGTGGAGGGTGCCGATGCCCCGGGAGGCCGCGTGGCGCAGGGCGGCGCGCTGGGCCTCGGTGCGCTGGGCGGGGGTGATGGAGGCATGGGCGACGGCGCGCACCGCGTGGTGGGCGTCGCCGGTCAGGGCGGCGCCGGGGGTGTAGCCGGGCAGCTCCGTGACACCGGGGGAGCCGGGGACGAGGTCGAGCAGTGCGGTGGTGGCCAGGGCCGAGTGGACGTCGACGCGGGTGAGGTAGAGCGGCCGCCGGCCGGCGGCCTCGTCGAGCTCGGCGCGGGAGGGGAGCCGCTGCCCGGGCCAGGCGGACGCGTCCCAGCCGTGGCCGAGCAGGATCCGGTCGCCGGGACGGGACCGGGCGTACTCCCGCACACGGTCCAGGAGCTCGGCCGGGGAGCGGACGCCGGCCAGGTCGAGGCCGGTGAGCGCCAGGCCGGTCGCGGTGGCGTGGACGTGGGAGTCGGTGAAGGCCGGGGTGACGAGCGCGCCGTCGAGGTGGACCACCTCGTCGACGCCGTCGGCGAAGGAGTCCGCGGCCCCTTCCGAGCCGACCCAGGCGATGCCGCCGCCCTCGACGACCATGGCGGTGGCGAAGGGATCGGCGGGGCTGTGGACCTCGCCTCCGCGCAGGAGGACGGTGCGGGGGCGGCCGGGGCGGTCAGGGCCGTCGAGGGGGGCCGTGCTGTCGCTCATGGCTGCCAGTCTCCCCCTCCCCCGCCGCTCCCGGCCGCCGGGGTCGCCCGTACGCGGCGCGGAGGCCCTCACACGCGGGGCGGCCGGGCCTCGTAGGGGGTGGACAGCACGACGGTGGTGCGGGTGGAGACCCCGGCCAGGGAGCGGATGCGCGCCAGCAGGTGCTCCAGCTCGACGGGGGCCGCGACCCGGACCTTGAGGATGTAGTTCTCGTCGCCCGCGACGCTGTGGCACGCCTCGATCTCGGGCACCTCGGCGAGCCGGTCGGCGATGTCGTCCGGGGCGCTGGGGTCGAACGGCTTGACCGAGATGAAGGCGGTCATGGGCAGCCCGACGGCCTCGGGGTCGACTACGGCCGCGTAGCCGCGGATGACACCGCGCTGCTCCAGCCTGCGGACGCGCTGGTGCACCGCCGAGGTCGACAGGCCGGTGGCCCTGCCCAGGTCGGTGTAGCTCATCCGCCCGTCCCTGACGAGCAATTCCACGATGCGACGATCCAGCTCCTCCACGACAGGCAACCTACTGCGCCGGGCGCACCACGGCACACCGTTCGGCCCGTCGGCGCCCCCGGGGCGCGGGCATGTGACGAACGCCACACCCGTGCTCCCGTGTCCGGGAGGGTGCGGAGATTACGGATGGGCAACGGAGGGAAATGCTTGCTGTGGCCGGGACACCCTCGATCGGACACCCGGCAGCCCGTCCAAGGGGGATTGCATGCGCAAGGTGAAGTCGCTCCACGCCGGTCACCCGGACACCGAGGCCCAGGAGGAGAGAACCGAGGCCTACGAGAACCACGAGACCTACGAGATCTTCCGGGTGGTCTGCCCGGACTGCGCGCGGCCGATAGCCCTGCTGGCGGACGAGGAGACGCTCCCCGAGCACGCCCTGTGCCCGACTCCGTGGAACCCGTTCGGCCTGACGGTGTGCCAGGGCTCGGGGCGTCCGGTGGAGGACGCCGGGCCCGAGGGCCCGGAGCACGAGACCCGCGAGCAGGACGCCGCCACGCTGCTGACGCTGCCCGAGGGGCTGCACTGGCGGATGCAGCCCTTCTCCCACGCCGGCGGCCCGGGTACGCACCCGATGCGCGTTCCGCACGGGCGGCACCCGCGCCACTGACGGCGTACGCCGCCCCGGCCGGAAGCGCCGTGAGCCCGAAGAGACACCGCACGCCCGGACACCGCCGGGCACGGACGCACCGGCGGTCCGGCCGGCGGTCCGCGCCCGGGCCTCTCCCGGCGGCGCGGACCGCCGTCGCGCTCAGCGGCTCTCGGGGCCGGCCAGGTGGCGGGCGATGACCACCCGCTGGATCTGGTTGGTGCCCTCGACGATCTGCAGCACCTTGGCCTCCCGCATCAGGCGCTCGGCCGGGTAGTCGCGGGTGTAGCCGTAGCCGCCCAGCAACTGGACGGCGTCGGTGGTGGCCTTCATGGCCGTGTCCGTGCAGAACAGCTTGGCCATCGCGGCCTGCCGGGCGAAGGGCTCCCCCGCGTCGCGCAGCCGGGCCGCGGCCAGGTACAGGGCGCGGCCGGCCTCGATCTGGGTGGCCATGTCGGCCAGCATGAACCGCACGCCCTGGAAGTCGGAGACGGGACGCCCGAACTGCTCGCGCCCGGCGGTGTGGGCCAGCGCCTCGTCGAGGGCCGCCTGGGCGATCCCGATCGCACAGGCGGCGATGCCGAGCCGGCCGGAGTTGAGGGCGTCCAGGGCGATGGCGAAGCCCTGCCCCTCCTCGCCGATCCGGCGGCTGTCGGGGACACGGACCCCGTCGAAGTGGACCTGGGCCGTCGGCGACCCGCCCATCCCCATCTTGCGCTCGGGGGTGGCGGCGCTGAGTCCCTCGGCGTCGCCCGGGACGAGGAAGGCGGTGATGCCACGCGGGCCCTCTCCCCCGGTGCGGGCCATGACGGTGTAGAAGTCGGCGATGCCGCCGTGGGTGATCCACGCCTTGGTGCCGTCGAGCACCCAGTCGTCGCCGTCGCGGACGGCGCGGGTGCGCATCGCGGCGGCGTCGGAGCCGGAGGAGGGCTCGGACAGGCAGTACGCGCCCAGCAGCCCGCCGGTGAACATCGCCGGAAGGTGCTCGGCGCACTGCTCCTTGGAGCCGTAGTGGGCGAGCGCGTGGCAGGCGAGGGTGTGGACGCTGACGCCCAGGCCCACGGTGAGCCGGGCCGCGGCCAGCTCCTCCAGGACCTGCAGGTACACCTCGTAGGGCTGCTCGCCGCCGCCGAACTCCTCGCCGTAGGGCAGTGAGAGCAGGCCGGACTCCGACAGCAGGGCGAAGGTCTCGCGGGGGAAGCGGCCGCTCTCCTCCTCCTCGGCCGCGACCGGACGGATCTCGCGCTGGGCGAGTTCACGCACCAGGGTGAGGAGGTCACGGGCCTCCTCGGTGGGCATCCGGCGTTCCACCGGCTGGGTGCCGTACTCGGTCATCGCGGCGCTCTCCTCCCTGTCGGGGGCTGCGGCGGCGGGCGCTCGGGGTGGGGCGCCGCCACCGGGAAGTGGTGGTACCGGCCGATGTCGCCCCTCGGGTCGCGAGAGTGGCTGACCAGCGGCTGTGGCGATTGGAGTATGCCCGATCGGCGGTCCGGCGTCACCGCGGGACGGAGACCGCTGTGGGGATCGCCGCCGGTTGTCGGTCCCCGCTGTCAAACTCCACCGTATGCGGGACGGCCACGGCCCCGGGCGAAGGGGCGGACGGGAAGGGGAGGGCGCGGTGCGCTGGGCGGTGGCGGTGACCGCCGAGGGCACGGCCCTGCTGTGCCCGCTGGACGGGCGGGGACGCGCGGCGGGCCCGGTGGAGGCCGAGCCGGACGTGGCGCGGGCCGTGGCGGAGCGCACCGCCTCCGGCTCGGTCACCCGGTGGGTGTGGCGGTCGACGGCGCAGGTGTACCCGCGGCTGCTGGAGGCCGGGGTGCGGGTGGAGCGGTGCCACGACACGGAGGCGTGCGAGGCGCTGCTGCTGGGCCACGAGGGCCGGTGGGGCGAGCCGCGTTCGCTGGCGGCGGCCTGGGCGCGGCTGCACCGGGCCCCGGTGCCGGAGGACCCGCCGCTGCCCGCGGCCGACCAGCAGCCCTCGCTGTTCGCGCCGGGCCCGGTGCCGCTGCCGCCGGGTGCGGACCCGCTCGCCGCCCTGCTGGAGGTGTACGCCGACCAGCTGCGGCGGGTGGAGGCGGCCGGGCACCCGGAGCGGATGCGGCTGCTGCTGGCGGCGGAGTCCGCGGGGACGCTGGTGGCGGCGGAGATGAACCGCGCGGGGGTGCCCTGGCGGGCGGACGTCCACCGGGAGCTGCTGCGGGAGCTGCTGGGCGAGAGCTATCCGGGCGGCGAGCCGGTGCGGCTGGCCCAGCTGGCCGAGGAGGTCTCGCGCGCCTTCGGGCCGGGGGTGCGGGTGCGGCCCGATCTGCCGGCGGACGTGGTCAGGGCGTTCGCGCGGGACGGGATCCGGCTGTCCTCGACCCGGGCGTGGGAGCTGCGGAAGGTCGACCACCCGGCCGTCGCCCCGCTGCTGCGCCACAAGACGCTGTACCGGCTGCACACCGCGCACGGCCGGTCCTGGCTGCGCACCTGGGTGCGCGACGGCCGCTTCCGTCCCGAGTACGTGCCCGGCGGCTCGGTCACGGGCCGCTGGACGAGCAACGGCGGGGGCGCGCTGCAGATCCCCAAGGTGGTGCGGCGCGCGGTGGTGGCCGATCCGGGGTGGCGGCTGGTGGTCGCCGACGCCGACCAGATGGAGCCCAGGGTGCTGGCCGCCGTCTCCCGCGACCGAGGCCTGATGGAGGTGGCCGGCAGCGGCCGGGACATGTACTCGGTGCTGTCGGACCGGGCGTTCGGCGGCGACCGGGACCGGGCCAAGCTGGCCCTGCTGGGCGCGGTGTACGGGCAGACCTCGGGGGACGGCCTGCGGCACCTGGCGGATCTGCGGCGCCGCTACCCGGCGGCGGTGGCGTACGTGGACGAGGCGGCGCGGGCCGGCGAGGAGGGCCGGCTGGTGCGCACCTGGCTGGGGCGCACCTGTCCGCCCGCGGCCGCCCGGGAGGCGGACTTCGGGGACGGCGGGGTCGGCCCGCCGGATGCGGGTGCGGAGGGTCCGGCGGGCGGCGGCGCGGCCCGGGCCCGCGGGCGGTTCACCCGCAACTTCGTGGTGCAGGGCAGCGGGGCCGACTGGATGCTGCTGGTGCTGGCCTCCCTGCGGCAGTCCCTGGCCGGGATGCGCGCCGAGCTGGTGTTCTTCCAGCACGACGAGGTGATCGTGCACTGCCCCGAGCGGGAGGCGGAGGCGGTGGTGGGGGCCGTCCGGGCGGCGGGCGAGCGGGCGGGCCTCGCGGTCTTCGGCGAGACCCCGGTGCGCTTCCCGTTCACCACGGCCGTGGTGGAGTGCTACGCGGACGCCAAGTGAGCCGGGCCGAGCGGAAGCCGGGGCCCGGGCACCCGGACCGCCCGCGTCCGTTCCGGGCTCAGCCCGCCCGCACTCGTTCCGGGGCGAGGAAGGCGCGCAGCGCCCCGGCTAGCTGCTCGGGCGCCTCCTCGGCCATGTGGTGGCCGCTGTCGATCGTGCCGCAGGTGACGTCGTCCGCCCAGTCGCGCCAGATGCCGGGGATGTCCGGGTAGAGGTCGCCGAGGTCGTCCTTCTCCGACCACAGCACCAGCACCGGGCAGGCGACGCGGCGGCCCGCGGCCCGGTCGGCCTCCTCGTGGCGGCGGTCCACGGTCAGCCCGGCCCGGTAGTCCTCCAGCATCGCCCGCACGGTGGCCGGATTCCGGATGGCCGCCCGGTAGTCCTCCCACGCCTCCGCGCCCATCGCCTCCTTTGAGCCGCCGTACCAGGCGGCGGGGTCGGCGAGGATGGCGCGTTCGGGCTTGTCCGGGACGGCGAAGAAGAACCAGTGGTACCAGGCGCGGGCGAAGCGCTCGTCACAGCGGGCCAGGTGTTCGCTGATGGGGACGCAGTCGCCGACCGCGAGGCGGGTCACGGCCTGCGGCGCGTCCAGCGCGAGCCGGTGGGCGACGTAGGAGCCCCGGTCGTGGCCGAGGACGGCGAAGCGGTCGTGGCCCAGCCGCCGCATCAGCTCCAGGCAGTCGCGGGCCATGGCCCGTTTGGAGTACGGGGTGTGCTCGCGGTCGGTGGGCGGTTTGGAGGACTGGCCGTAGCCGCGCAGGTCGGGGCAGACGACGGTGTGGCCGTCGGCGAGCAGGGGCGCGACGCGGTGCCAGGTGGCGTGGGTGCGCGGATGGCCGTGGAGGAGCAGCACCGGGGGGCCCGAGCCGCCGTGGCGCACCCGCAGGACCGCCTCCCCCACGTCGATCCGCTCCAGCGTGAACCCCTCGAACACACCCGCTCCCTCCGCCGCCCGCTTCCCGGCTACCCGGCGTGGCGGCCGCCACGCCCGGTGGCGGAAGGCCCGCCCGCCCCCAGCATTGGTATGGACATGACCTCAGATCCCTTCTACGCTCTCCTGGACCAGACCTGAGAGCGCTCTCACGTCTCCGCTGTCCGACCCCACCTCGACCTCACCAGGTAGAGCCGACAGAAGGAGAACAACCGTCATGCGACGCAGGATCGGTGTGCGCGCGGGCCTGTCCGCGCTGCTCGCGCTGGGAGCCCTGACCGCCACGGGAGGCGGGCTCGCCTCCGCCTCCCCCGCCCCGGCCGAGCCCCGCGCCGGCGCACCCACCCAGGAACTGGTGGACGCCATGGAGCGCGACCTCGGGCTGACCGAGGGCCAGGCGCGGAAACGGCTGCGGCAGGAGGCGGCTGCCATGGAGGCCGCGCCCGGGGCCGAGCGGGCCGCGGGCGCCGCCTTCGCCGGCTCCTGGTTCGACGCCCGCACCGGCGAGCTCGTCGTCGGTGTGACCGCCCCCGGCAGAGCCGGCGCCGTACGGGCCGCAGGCGCCGAGGTGCGGGTGGTCGAGCACAGCGCGAAGGAACTGGACGCGGCCAAGGAGCGGATCGACGCCCGGGCCGAGCGCGAGGCCGCCCCGGAGGGGGTGAGCGGCTGGTACGTCGACCCCCGGGCCAACAGCGTGGTGGTCGAACTCGTGGAGGGCGCCGGGGACGACGCCGCCGTGCGCGGCTTCCTGGCCGCCGCGCGGAAGACCGGTCCCGTCGAGGTGCGCGAGAGCGCCGGGGAGGCGCCGCGCACCTTCGCCGCCGGCGTCGTCGGCGGCGACCCGTACTACACCGGCAGCGCCCGCTGCTCCATCGGCTTCTCCGTGCACGGCGGCTTCGTCACCGCCGGGCACTGCGGGCCGGCCGGAGCGTCGGTGCGCGGCTGGGACGGCTCCCAGATGGGCACCTTCGCGGGCTCCTCCTTCCCCGGCAACGACTACGCCTTCGTGCGGACCGGTCACGGCTGGTGGACCGTCCCGGTGGTGCTGGGCTGGGGGACGGTGCCCGACGTCCTGGTGCGCGGCTCGGCCGAGGCCCCGGTCGGCGCCTCGATCTGCCGCTCCGGCTCCACGACCCGCTGGCACTGCGGCCAGGTGCTGGCGAAGAACGAGACGGTCAACTACAGCCAGGGCGCCGTCCACCAGATGACCAAGACCAGCGTCTGCGCCGAGCCCGGCGACTCCGGCGGCTCGTTCGTCAGCGGCGACCAGGCCCAGGGCGTGACCTCGGGCGGCTGGGGCAACTGCTCCGGTGGCGGCCAGACGTGGTTCCAGCCGGTCAACGAGATCCTGTCGGTGTACGGCCTGACGCTGCACACCGCCTGACACCGCCCACACCCCCCGTACGCCGCGCCCGGGGGTGCGCGGAATGGAGGCCGCCCGGCCGGACGCCGGGCGGCCTCCGGCCGTCCTCCCGCCCACCGGGGCGGATCTGTGTTACGGTGGACCACGTTGCAGTTTTGGTACCCATGAACTTTGTGCGCGCCTGACGGTTTGTAACCTTCAGGCGCCTTTGTTTTTCCGGCTCTTCCGGCGGGGTCTCATTGCGGCGACACGGAGGTCCGCGCAGTGCGGATCTCCTGCTCTGCCCCTATCTGGAGGAGAAAAAGTATGGCTACTGGCACCGTGAAGTGGTTCAACGCGGAAAAGGGTTTCGGTTTCATCCAGCAGGACGGCGGCGGCGCCGACGTCTTCGCGCACTACTCGAACATCGCCACCCAGGGCTTCCGCGAGCTCCACGAGGGCCAGAAGGTCACCTTCGACGTCACCCAGGGCCAGAAGGGCCCGCAGGCGGAGAACATCCTCCCCGCCTGATCCCGCCGCGTTCGGCGAACGCGACGCGCAGCACCACGAAAGCCGGGGCCCGCACCGCAGGGTGCGGGCCCCGGCTCGTGCCGCGTTCCGGCCCACGGCCGCGCCGCCGCACACCCCGGCCGTACGCCCCTCGCCGGGCCCGTCCGGCCGGCCCTCCCCGCGCAGCAGCGCGATCCGCTCTTTCACCGGCTCGTTCCCGCGACTCTCCGCCCGCTCACGCGCCGCGGAGCCTCCCCGGCACGCGCCGCCCCGAGGAAGGTCACACCCCGCGTGAACCAGAATTCCGGAACCCGTTCCACCCGCTCCTCCCGTCCCGCCCGCCGCCGCCCCTCCCGCTCCCAGGCCCCCGCGCGGATCCCCGCGCAGAAGACGGCCCCCGGCCGCGGGAGCGCCCCGCACCGGGATGAGCCCATGGCGCCGGCCGGCACCCCCGGTCTGCCCCCGGCCGCATCGTTCGCCGAGCTGGACATGCCCGCCCCGCTGCTGGAGGCCCTGGGCCGCGAGGGCGTCACCGCCCCGTTCCCCATCCAGGCGGCCACCCTGCCCGACTCGCTCGGCGGACGTGACGTCCTGGGCCGCGGCCAGACCGGTTCGGGCAAGACCCTGGCCTTCGGACTGGCCCTGCTCGCCCGCACCGCCGGGCACCGCGCCGAGTCGCGCCGCCCGCTGGCCCTGGTGCTCGTGCCCACCCGGGAACTGGCCCAGCAGGTCACCGACGCCCTCACCCCGTACGCGAAGGCCGTACGGCTGCGGACGGCCACGGTCGTGGGCGGTCTGTCCATCGGCCGCCAGGCCGCGGCTCTGCGGAACGGCGCCGAGGTGGTCGTCGCCACCCCCGGGCGGCTGAGGGACCTGGTCGAGCGCGGCGACTGCCGGCTGGACCAGGTGCGCACCACCGTGCTGGACGAGGCCGACCAGATGGCCGACATGGGCTTCCTCCCGCAGGTCACCGCCCTGCTGGACCAGGTGCGCCCGGACGGCCAGCGGATGCTGTTCTCCGCCACCCTGGACCGTGACGTGGATCGGCTGGTGCGGCGCTTCCTGTCCGACCCGGTGGTCCACTCCGTGGATCCCCCGGCGGGCGCCGTCACCACGATGGAGCACCACATCCTGCGGGTGAGCACCGACGACAAGAACGCCGTCGCCACGCGCATCGCCGCCCGCGACGGACGCGTGATCATGTTCGTGCACACCAAGCGCGCCGTGGACCGGCTGGTCAGAAGACTGCTGGCCAGCGGGGTGCGGGCCGGCGCGCTGCACGGAGGCAAGTCGCAGAACCAGCGCAACCGCACGCTGGAGCAGTTCAAGGACGGGCAGGCCACGGTCCTGGTGGCCACCAACGTCGCCGCCCGCGGCATCCACGTCGACAACCTCGACCTGGTCGTCAACGTCGATCCGCCCGCCGACCACAAGGACTACCTGCACCGCGGCGGCCGTACCGCACGGGCCGGCGAGTCCGGCAGCGTCGTGACCCTGGTCACCCCCGAGCAGCGCCGCGATGTCGACCGGATGGTGGCCGCCGCCGGTGTGTCGCCCAAGGTCACCCCGGTGCGCTCCACCGGTGAGGAACTCGTGCGGATCACCGGGGCGAAGGAGCCCTCCGGCGTCCCCGTGGTCCTCGTCGCGCCGCCCGCCGAGCGGCCCCAGCGGCCCCGGGGCGGTTCCTCCGGCCGGAGCGGCGCGTCCGGCCGGGGAGGCTCCTCCGGCCGGGGCGGTGCGTCCGGCTCCTCCCGCGGGCGCCGGGGCCGCCCGGCGCGGGGGCGGCGTACTCCGGGCGCGGCGAGCAGCACCTCCTGAACCGCTCCCGGCCGCCGGGGCACCCGGCGGCCGTACGGGCCGTGCGCCCCCCGCACAGGGGACCCGACGGCGAGGATCAACGACCCGATCGAGCCGCAGAAGGCCCTGGGCGGCGTGGACCACCCCGCCGACCGCGGGTCCCCGGTCAGGAACGGCAGGGAGAAGGGTGCCGAGAAGGAGGCCGTCGAGGAGCTCTCCTCACTGAAGAAGGACCGTTTCGACGGACCGGACGACGTGAGCGAGGCGGTCTTCGGCAAGGACTGATCCCCGCCCGCACATGCCCTCGGGGGCGCGGCCGCCGAGCGGTCGCGCCCCCGAGGGCATGTGCGGGCCGTTCGCGGGGCGGCCCGGCGGCGGTCCGGCCGGCTCGCGGCTAACCCCGCCCGCCCTCGCCCTTCTCGCCGGTGAGGTCCTCGCGGTCCACGCCGGCCTCGTTCATGGCGTCCTCGAGCTGCCGCCCGACGTTCCCGCGGTCCCTGTTGGCCTCCTCGGCCCGGCGGGCGGACTCCTGGCCCTGCTCGTCGAAGACGACCTGATCGGTCTTCTCGGTTTTCGGCCGGTTCTCCTCGGGGGTGGTCATGACGGCCTCCTCGGCTCCGTGGCGTACGCGGTCGTCCGCGACCGCCGTCGATCTCCTGTGCAGGAGGACGCCGTACCCGTTCAGGAGCGCCGCATGCGCGTCCGCGGCCCGCGCCCGCCGGTTCCCGCGGCGGTTCAGGCGGGGACCGCGCGGTCGCCGTGCTTGAAGACCTGGCGGTCGTGCCACTTCACGAAGACGGGGTCGACCGGCGGCAGTCCGGGACGGGGCCTGGCCAGCGGGGCGCCGTCGAGCGCCCCGACGGCGCGGCCCGCCGGGCCGCGGGCGGTGTAGCGGGGGGAGACGCGGATGCGCAGGTCCGGGGTGAGGCCGAGCGCCCCGAGGTCGAACAGCGCGTGGTGCAGGGCGCACAGCGCCAGCCCGTTGGACGGCTCGTCCGGGCCGTCCTGGCTGTGCCAGCGCACATGGGCCGCCTCCAGTCCGGCCGGGTGGCGGCCCAGCGCACCGTCGTAGCCGCACATCGCGCAGGCGCGGGCGTACGCGTGCAGCACCTGCCGGGTGAACTCCGGCCGGCGCGGGCGGCGCCTTCGCGCCCCGAGGGTGAGGGCGGTCTCCTCCACGGCCGTCAGGTCCAGTGCCGTCAGGTCCAGTCCGGCGTCGGCCCGGATGGCGGGTTCGAGGGCAGGGGTGAAGTGGAGGTCCAGCAGGAGCCGGGCGGCGGCGGCCAGGGTGACGGGGTCGGCCAGGAGACGCTCGACGGGCGCGTGCAGCCGTCCGGTCGCGCCCCGGGCGCGCAGCCAGGAGCCGCGTTCGGGGGCCGAGGTGGGTATGGGGCGGCCGTCGGCGTCCCGCAGGTCCCACAGGGTGCGCTCCAGGTGCACGAAAGGCATGGCGGCGCGGTCGGAGGACCGCGCGGGAGGGCCGTAGTCGTCGATCATGCGGCCGACCGGTTCCCCGGCCTCGCCGTAGGCCGCCGCCGTGCTGCCGGTGGCCGCGAGACGGCCCAGCAGCCACAGCAGCAGGAGCGGTTTGTGCGGTGCGCGCCGGCCTGCGACCGGGGCCCGCCTGAGCCCCGCCAGCGCGGACAGCAGTTCGTCCTTCGTCGCCACGTCCCTCGTCACGGCGGCCACGGTGCCATGTCCGGGCCGGACCGCGCCGGGGAACGCGTGGACGGGCCCGGCCGCTCGTCAGTCGCCTTCGGAGGAGGAGCCGCCGCGAGAGGCCCACGGGACGGTCGGCTGGAGCACGGCCTCGGTCAGCGCGCGGGTGCGCAGGGCGGTGACCTCCTGGTACTCGGGGTCGGCGACCATACGGCAGAACGCCTCCCGGCTGGGGTAGCGGACGAGCAGCACCGCGTCCCAGGCCTGCCCGTCCTCGGCGACCAGGGCCGTGGCGCCGTCGCCGGCGTAGAGCACCTCGGCGCCGTAGCGCTCCAGGAAGCGGTCCGCCAGGTGCCGCGCGTACTCCCCGTACGAGGCCCGGCCGTCCGGGGCGAAGCGCAGCAGGTTGAGCATGACGACCGGGCCGCCGGGGTCCTCGGCCAGCATGCGCTTGAGGTCGGCTCCCGTGGGGTCGATGGCCATGGGGTCTCCTTGCCGCCGTGTCGGCGCGTCGGTGAGCGGGCGTGCCGGTGTGCGGGCGTTGCGCCGGTGCACCGCCG
The DNA here is from genome assembly GCF_054072955.1 of Streptomyces sp. SS8. Taxonomy (NCBI): domain Bacteria; kingdom Bacillati; phylum Actinomycetota; class Actinomycetes; order Kitasatosporales; family Streptomycetaceae; genus Streptomyces; species Streptomyces sp. SS8. The sequence goes on along the minus strand of NZ_JBSVCZ010000015.1, from coordinate 140,941 downwards.
GCGGGGTCGGCAGGAGCTTAGACGCCCCACCGCCCGTTGCATACCGTCTGGTCGGTCCGTGTTGGGGCCGTGCGGTTCACCGGTACGGGCGAGCCTGTACCGGACGCCGGGGGGTAGGCCCCTGTGCGCACTGAGGCGGACGGGTTCCCGTCCTCGTCCCACCCCCTCCCCACCCCCTCGGCGGCAGGAGATCCCCTTGTCCTCCACACCCTCCCCCAGACCGTCTCCCGGGCCGTCCTCCGGCCCCTCCCCCCGCCCGACCCGGCGCGGATTCCTGGGCCTGACCGGCGCCGCCGCGACGGCCGCGGCCGGTGCCGCCGCGCTGCCGCCCCTGGGCGCCTTCGGCGCCGGCGCCGCGGCCGGCGAGTACCGCCTCCCGGCGGTCACCCATCCCTACCACCCGGCCGCCCTCTACCCCGGGGACGCCGACGACGACGCCCCCGGCGAGCCCCTCAACGCCGGTGTGGAGTGCTGCCGGGAGGGGGTGGACGCCTGATGGCCGTCTTCGTCCCCCGATCCGAATGGGGCGCCCGGGCCCCCACCAACCGGCCCTCCCACATCACACCGGGCAACGGCGGCACCACCGTCCACCACGTCGGCGGCACCCGCACCGCCCGCTCCGACCACGGCGAGTGCGCCGGCCAGGTGCGCGGCATCCAAAGGCACCACATGGACGGCAACGGCTGGGCCGACATCGCCTACACCTATCTGGTGTGCGTCCACGGCCGCGTCTACGAAGGGCGCGGGCCGTGGGTGCGGACCGCCGCCAACGGCACAGACTCCGGCAACCGGGACTGGTACGCGGTGTGCGCGCTCACCGGCGGCTCCTCCTCCGACTACGACCCCGTCACCGAGGAACTCCTGGACGCCTTCCGCTGGTCGATCGCCAATCTGCGCGACATCGGCGGCGCGGGCCGCGGGATCAACCGGCACAGCGACCACCTGCCGACGTCCTGTCCGGGCCGGCTCTCCTCCTATGTGCGCGACGGCTCGCTGGAGCCCGCCTCCGGTCCCCCCGCCTGGCCCGGCGTCCACCTCAGCCATCCGCCGGCCACCGAGCACCCCGCCGTGGGGCTGTGGCAGCGGCGGATGCGCGAGCTCGGCTGGTCCCCCGGCACGGACGGGCGGTACGACGCGCGCTCCAAGGAGGTGTGCCAGCGCTTCCAGGCGCGGCACGGCCTGACGGTCGACGGTGTCGTCGGTCCGGAGACCTGGGAGGCGTGCTTCGGCTGACGCTCCGCCGGGAGCGGGCCGGTGCCCGGGCACCGGCCCGCTCCGGGCCTCCGGGCGGGGCCGGGTGGCCCGTTCGGCCCTGGGCCCGGGGCGGGAGTCCGCGGAAGGCTTGCGGGCAGCGTGTTCCACGGGGGCGCGGAACCCCGCGCCCCCGCCGGCCCCGCACGGCCGGCCGGACACGTGCACGCGCGCCGGGGCAGGGCGCAGGACGAGGGAGGAAACGGTGGAACGGACGGCACAGGGCACGGCCGGCAGGGCGAAGGAGGCGGTGGACGTCGTCGCCTACGGCGTCGTCGCCGACGAACGGCCCCTGCTGGAGAAGGCGTTCGACGGGCGGCACCGCCTGCGCTGCCTGGATCTGGTCCTGGACCGGGACACCGCCGCCACGGCCGCCGGGTGTGCGGTGGTGTGCAGCAGCGTCAACGACGTGCTGGACGAGGAGGTGCTGACCGCTCTCGCCGACGGCGGCACCAGGCTGGTCACCCAGCGCGCCACCGGCTACAACAACATCGACCTGGACGCCGCCCGGAAGCTGGGTCTGTCGGTGGCGCGGGTGTCGCACTACTCCCCGCACTCGGTGGCCGAGTTCGCCTGGGCGCTGGCCCTGGCGGTCAACCGACGGGTACCCCGCGCGGTGACCCGCACCCGCGACTTCGACTTCCGGCTCAACGGCCTGATGGGACGCGACTTCCACGGGCGCACCGCCGGGATCCTGGGCACCGGGAAGATCGGCGCGGCCTTCGCCCGTATCGCCGCGGGCTTCGGCATGCGCCTGCTCGGCTCCGACGTCGCGGAGAACCCCGAGTGCCTGGCCCTGGGCATGGAGTACGTCGACCGTGACCGGCTGTTCACCGAGTCCGATCTGATCAGCCTCCACCTGCCGCTGCTGCCCGACACCTACCACGTGGTCGACGGCGACGCCCTGCGCAGGATGAAGGACGACGCGATCCTGATCAACACCAGCCGGGGCGGTCTGATGGACGCCCACGCCCTGGTGGAGACCCTGCGCGAGGGCCGCCTGGACGGGGTGGGGCTGGACGTGTACGAGGAGGAGGCCGGAGTCTTCTTCTTCGACCGCTCGCTGGACGTGGTGACCGACGACACCCTCGCCCGGCTGATGACCTTCCGCAACGTCCTGGTCAGCTCCCACCAGGCGTACTTCACCCACGACGCGGTGGAGCAGATCGTCCGGGCCACCGCCGCCAACGTCGAGGACCACCTGGCCGGGCGCACGGGCGAGAACGTCCTCGTCCCCCCGCCCGTCCCGCGCTGACCGGGCCCCGGCCCGGTCCGGCCTGCGTACGGCCGCCGCGCCCGCCCGAGGGAGCGGCGGCCGTACGCGCGTGAGGCCTCAGGCCCGCGGCGGCCCGCCGGAGGCGGGAAGGCCGGCGGAGGTGGGGAAGCCGGCACCGGGAAAGGCGGCCGCCCCTCCCCCGGTGCCTCGCGTGAAGCGGCTCTCGAACCGGGCGGCGGCGAACCCGGCCGCACCGACGGCCGCGACGGCCGCCAGGGCGGACGCGTCCAGCGGCTCGGTACGGAGCAGCCCCTCCAGGAAGGGCACCGTGACGGTGGCCGCGCCCAGCACCACCGCGGCCAGTACCGCCGCCGGCAGGAAGGGGTTCTCCCGCGTCAGCAGCCGTTCCCGCAGCCCCAGCACGACGCCGAGCTGGGCCGCCAGCAGGGCCAGGAACAGCGTGGTCTGCCACGGCCGGCCGGTCTCGCGCGCCCACAGCGCCGCGGCCAGGGAGGCGGCCGTCACCAGCGCGGCCAGCCGCAGGATCCGCAGCCACAGCCCTTCGCCGAGCACATGCCGGCCGGGGGGCCGCGGCGGGCGGTGCATGGCGTCGGCGGAGACCGGCTCGGCCCCCATGGCCACGCCCGTCAGACCGTGGGTGAGCAGGTTGATCCACAGGATCTGGCCCGCCCGCAGCGGCACCGTCAGGCCGAGGAAGGGGCCGATCAGCATCACCAGGATCTCCGCCGCTCCCCCGGCCATGCCGTAGAGCAGGAAACGGCGGATGTTGTCGTAGACCCGCCGGCCCTCCTCCACCGCCGCGACCACCGTGCGCAGTTCGTCGTCGGCGAGCACCAGGTCGGCGGCCTGCCGGGCGACCTCGGTGCCCCGCCGTCCCATCGCCACCCCGATGTCGGCCTGCCGCAGCGCCGGGCCGTCGTTGACGCCGTCGCCGGTCATGGCGGTGACCGCGCCGCGTGCCCGCCAGGCCTGGACGATGTCCACCTTCTGCTGCGGGTCGGTGCGGGCGAACACCCGGACCGTGGACGGGTCGGCGACCCGCCCGGCGGCCAGCGCGCGGCCGGTGACCACCTCGGGCGGCTCGGTGGGCGCGGCCCCGTCGGTTCCGGCCGGGCCCGGGCCCCGGTCGAGGATGCCGAGCCGGGCGGCGATCGCGCGGGCGGTGGCCGGATGGTCCCCGGTGATCATCACCGGGGTGATGCCCGCCTCCCGGAAGGCTGCGACGGTGGCCCCGGCCACCTTCTTGGGCGGATCGCTCAGCGCCGCCAGCCCCAGCAGCCGCAGCCCGCTCTCGGCCTCCTCCCGGCGGCCGGGTTCCCCGCCGAGCGGGCCGGAGGCCACGGCCAGGACGCGGTAGCCCTCCGCCGACAGCGCGGCGGCCTCGCGGTGGGCGCGCTCCAGCCGCAGGGGCGTCTCGTCCAGGAGCGAACCGTTCAAAACCGCCTCGGGGGCGCCCTTGAGACACACCAGGCGCCCGCCGGAGGGCTCCCGGTGGACGGTGGTCATGCGCTTGCGCAGGCTGTCGAAGGGCACCTCGCCGATCCGGGGGTGGGCGCGCAGCACCCCGTCGCGGTCCAGGCCGGCCTTGGCGGCCGCGGCCAGCAGCGCCGCCTCGGTGGGGTCCCCGAGCGCACTCCAGCGCTCCTCGCCCTCGTGCGGGGGGCGCAGCGCGGCGTCGTTGCACAGCACGGCGGCGGTCAGCAGGGCCCGTACGGCCTGTGCCGCCGCGGGGGCGGGCGGCCCGCCGCCGCTGCCGCCGCTGCCACCGCCGTCGGACAGCATCTCGCCGGCCGGCTCGTACCCGCCGCCGGTGAGGCGGACGGTGCCCCGGGGCGTCCACACCCGCTCCACGACCATGCGCCCCTCGGTGAGGGTGCCGGTCTTGTCGGTGGCCAGCACGGTGACCGAGCCGAGGGTCTCCACCGCGGGCAGCCGCCGCACCAGCGCGTTGCGGGCGGCCATCCGCCGGGCGCCGAGGGCCAGGGCGAGGGTGACGACGGCGGGCAGCGACTCGGGGACCGCGGCCACGGCCAGGCTGATCGCGGTGACGGCCATCGTCTCCAGCGACTGGCCGCGGGCCAGGCCCAGCAGCAGCACCAGCAGGCACAGGGCCACCGTGACCGCGGCGAGCACCCGGCCCAGGCCGGCCAGGCGGCGCTGGAGCGGGGTGGGGTCGCGGCGGGGGTGCAGCAGGGCGGCGATGCGGCCCAGCGCGCTGTCCGCACCCGTGGCGGTGACCGACGCCACCGCCCGGCCGCGTACGACGACGGTGCCCGCCCGCAGGGCGCCGGCCTCCGGGCCACCGGCCCGGAGGTCCTTGTCCACGGGCACGGACTCGCCGGTCAGCGCGGACTCGTCCACCGCCAGCACCCAGGAGCGCAGCAGCCGCGCGTCCGCCGGGACGATGTCGCCCTCGCCGAGCAGGAGTACGTCGCCGGGCACCACCTCGGCCGAGGGCACCTCCCGTTCGACGCCGCCGCGCACCACCCGGGCCACGGGGGCGGACATGGCGGTCAGCGCCGCGATGGCGTTGTCGGCACGCACCTCCTGGGCCACTCCGACGCCCGTGTTGGCGACGATCACCAGGGCGATGACGGCCGTGTCGGCGTGATCCCCGGTCAGCAGCGTCAGCACCACCGCGCCGAGCAGGACCAGGATCAGCGGGTCGCGCAGCTGTGCGGCCACCCGTGCCCGCAGCGGTGTGCCCGGGGGCCGTCCCACCTCGTTGCGGCCTCCTTCCGCCAGCCGCCGGGCGGCCTCCTCCTCGGTGAGGCCGTCCGGGCGCGCGGCGGGAGGGGCGGGCGGGTCCTGCATGGTCTGCTCCGGTTGGTCACGGTGGATGCTCGGCGGCGCGTGCGGGCCCGGCCCGGACCGGATCGGATCGGCCCGGCAGTCCGGACCGGATCAGTACAGCGAGGCGGGCCAGGTCAGCGTCACGGCCAGGACGACGCCCGCGTCCAGCGCGATGCCCAGCAGCAGCCACGGGTTGAACCAGACCACCTTCAGCACCAGCCCGCCCGCCGCGGCCACCACGGCAGCGGGCGCCCACCAGCCGGCGTCCGCCAGCAGGGCCACGCCCGCGATGGCGTACAGCAGGGCCGTGACCGCGGCCAGGGCGGTCGCCGCGGCCCGGGATGTCTCCTCGGTCACATGGGCCGCGGCCAGTGCCCAGGAGTGGCCGGGTGCGAAGGGCGGGGGGTTGTCCGGGTCCGGCGGCGTGACCCAGACCCGGAAGTGCACCAGGGCGTGAGCGAGGAGGAAGATCACCACCAGGGCTCTGATCACGGCGCGGGCTCCGGTTCCCTGCCGCCCTGGTCCAGCCGGAAGGGTGGGTAGGCGTCCGTCATCAGCGCCGCGTAGACCGTCACCCGCAGCACCCAGCGGTTGAGCCCGACCAGCAGGTCGAACAGGCCCCTGGGGTAGGTGTCGGTGAAGGCCTTGGCGACGATCGCGAAGAACGCCAGGACGCCGATGAGCCCCGCGTAGGCGAACCACCACTCCTGGCCCCCGGAGCTCCCGGCGAGGAAGGCGACCACGATGTAGTGCGGGATCGCCAGCAGCCACCACTTCACCAGCACCAGGCCGCGCGAGAGCCGCCCGGGGTAGTCGATCTCCAGCCGCGCCGGGTAGTCCGGTTCCGGTCCCAGGCTGAAGGGCGGGTAGCGGTCGGTGGCGAACGCGCTGGTGGAGTAGAAGGCCACCCGCCAGCTCCAGCGCAGCACACCGGTGTTGAAGTCGAACAGCGGCCTGGGGTAGCGGGCGGTGAACAGGATCGCGAAGAACGCGATCACGGTCACCACGAAGAACGCGAACCACAGGAAGAACAGCACGACGAAGTGCGGGATCAGCAGGATCCACTTCACCAGCCACAGCCACCTCGACAGAGGCCGGTCCAGTTCCGCCTCCACCGTCACGGGCCGGCGGGCCCCGGTTGCCGCCATGGAGAACACGGTGATCAGCTCCTTCGTTCTCTGGTGTCCGCGGGCGCTCAGGGACTGCCGGGGGCCGGGTGCAGGGAGTTCGCGACGGTGTCGGCGAAGGCGTCGACCGCCTCCCAGTCGCGGTAGTCGCCGTAGCGCAGGCCCATCGCCCGGAAGATCGCGCGTCCGGCGCCGGGCAGGTGCTCCGGTGCGACGACCCCGGAGAACATGGCGTGCTCGCGGGGGGAGAGGTCGGCCAGGACCTCCTCGGTGACCTTCGGCTCCTCCTTGGCGGCCATGGGCTTCCACGGGCCGCGCAGGGCCGCGGGCATGCCGACGCTGAAGATCCACACCGGTCGGCCGGCCAGCAGCTCCCGGTGGGTGTGGACGAACCCGGTGGCCTCCGGCAGCCAGGCCATTCCGTGGACGGCGCTGCCCAGCACGTAGGCGTCGTAGCCGCCCGCGTCGCCCACCGCGTCCAGGGAGGCGGCCTCGGCCCCGACGCCCCGCTCGGCCAGCCGGGCCGCGATGCGCTCGGCGATCTCGCGGGTGGAGCCGTGGGCGCTGGCGTATCCCACCAGTACGGTCATGTCGCTTCCTCCTCACTGTGATTGCCACCGTGGCCTCCGCCCAGCTCCCCGCCGAGCGGGACCGGCACCACCAGCACCGGGCAGCGGGCGTGGTGGAGCAGGGAGTGCACCACCGGGCCCAGCCGCATCGCCAGCCGGCCGCGCCGCCGGTGGACGGCCACCACCACCACGTCCGCCGCCTCGCTGGCCTCGACCAGCGCGGGGGCGGCGGCGCCGTTGACGGCCCTGACCTCCGCGCGCACCCGCGGATAGCGGTCGCGGAACGGACCCAGCACCCCTTCGGCCGCGGTCGTCTCGGCGCGCGCGACCCGGGCGATGTCCTCGCGCCGCGGGCTGGTGGGCACCAGCGGCTCCCCGGGCGGTGCGAGGTGCCGGTAGACCCAGGCGTGCAGCGCCACCAGGCGCGCCTGCCGGGCGGCGGCCTCGCGGAAGGCCAGATCGACCGCGTCGGTGTCGGCCTCGTCCTCCACGCCCAGCAGCACGGTGTCGTGGGGGACGCGGCCGTGCTCCGGCGGCAGGTCGCCGCGCACCACCAGCAGCGGGCCGGCGGTGTGCGCGGCGACACGCAGGCCCACCGATCCCAGCAGCAGGCCGGTGAAGCCGCCCAGCCCCCGGGAGCCGATCACCGTGAGAGCGGCCCGGTGGCTCAGGCGCACCAGGGCGCCCGGGGCGTCCTCGTCCACGGCCGAGGCCACCACCTCCAGCCCCGGGGCCAGGCGCCGGGCGTGCCCGGCGGCCGACTCCGCCAGCGCCCGGGCGTCCTCGCGGGAGGGGGTGTGCGCCGCCGGTTCCGCCCCGGTCTGCGGGAGCGCGGCCCAGGGGCGGCCGTGCACGACCTCCAGCGGCACCCCGCGGCGCCGCGCCTCGGCCGCCGCCTGCTCCAGCGCCATCTCGGCGTGCCGGGAGCCGTCCACCCCGACGGCCACATGGCCCCGGGGTCCGGCTGTGTTGGAGTCCATGGTCGCTCCTCCCGTTCCGCCGCACGGCGCGGGCACCTCGCCCGCCTCGTTCCACCCTTACCGGAAAAGTCCTTTTCCGCCTGGGGTCGGCCGCCCTTCCGGTGGGCCGATCGGCCCCGGGCGCCGTACACCCGTCCGGGGCCGCTCCCGCCCGGCGCCCGTGCGGGCACCGGGCGGGAGCGGGCGGAGGTCATGCGGTCGTCGACCGCGCACGGCCGGGAGCCAGAGCCGCGCGGGCCGCCTCCAGACGGGCGACCGGCACCCGGAAGGGCGAGCAGGAGACGTAGTCCAGACCCGCCTGGTGGAAGAAGTGCACGGAGTCGGGATCGCCGCCGTGCTCGCCGCACACCCCCACCTTCAGCCCCGGCCGGGCGGCCCGCCCCTCCTCCACGGCGATCCGCACCAGCCGGCCCACACCCTGCCGGTCGAGCGTCTCGAACGGCGAGTCCCGCAGGATGCCCCGCTCCAGATAGGCGGAGAAGAACGACCCCTCCACGTCGTCGCGCGACAGCCCCCAGGTGGTCTGGGTCAGGTCGTTGGTGCCCAGGGAGAAGAACTCGGCCTCGGCCGCGATCCGGTCCGCGGTCAGCGCCGCCCTGGGCAGCTCGATCATCGTGCCGACCGGGCAGGTGACCTCCACTCCCGTCTCCCGGGAGACCTCGGCCAGTACGGCGTCCACCTCCTCGCGCACCAGCCGCAGCTCGTCGGAGGTGTCCACCAGCGGCACCATGATCTCCGCCCGCGGGTCGCCGCCGTCGCGCAGCCGCCGCGCCACGGCCTCGCCCACCGCCCGCACCTGCAGCGCGATCAGCCCCGGCACCACCAGGCCCAGCCGCACCCCGCGCAGCCCCAGCATCGGGTTGTGCTCGTGCATGCGCTCCACCACGCCCAGCAGCCGCACGTCGTGCGGGTCGGGCTCGCTCCCGGCCGCCCCGGCGGACGCCACCCGCACCGCCAGCTCGGTGTGGTCGGGCAGGAACTCGTGCAGCGGCGGGTCCAGCAGGCGGATGGTGACCGGCAGGCCGTCCATCGCCTCCAGCATGGCGGTGAAGTCCTCGCGCTGCGGCGGCAGCAGCGCCGCCAGCGCCTTCTCGCGCCCGGCGTCGTCCTCGGCCAGGATCATCGCCTCCACCAGCCGCCGCCGCTCGCCCAGGAACATGTGCTCGGTGCGGCACAGGCCGATGCCCCGCGCGCCGAAGCGGCGGGCGCGGGCGGCGTCCTCGGGCGTGTCGGCGTTGGCCCGCACTCCCAGACGGCGCGTGGCGTCGGCGTGCTCCATCAGCCGGGCCACCGCGTCGACCACGCCCGGGAGCCGCTGTCCGGTCTCGAAGTACCGCATCACCGGGGAGCCCACCAGAGGCAGCTCGCCCAGGTAGACGGCGCCGGCCGACCCGTCCACGGAGACCGTCTCGCCCTCGGCGACCACCGTGCCGCCCACGGTGAAACGGCGCGCGGCGGCGTCGATCTCCACGGCCTCCGCGCCGCACACGCACACCCGGCCCATGCCCCGGGCCACCACGGCCGCATGGCTGGTCTTGCCGCCCCGGCTGGTCAGGACCGCCTGGGCGGCCACCATCCCCGGCAGGTCGTCGGGCGTGGTCTCGCCGCGCACCAGCACCACCTTCTCCCCGGCCGCCGCCCGGCGGGCGGCCTCGGCCGAGTCGAAGACCACCGCCCCGAAGGCCGCGCCGGGGGACGCCGGCACCCCGCGGGCAAGCGGCTCACCGGCCCCGGCGGTGTCGAAGCTCGGGAACATCAGCCGGGCGAGCTGCTCGCCGCTCACCCGGTCCAGGGCCTCGTCCCAGCCGATCGTCCCCTCGTCCGCGAGCTGGGCGGCGATGCGGAAGGCCGCCTCGGCGGTGCGCTTGCCCACCCGGGTCTGGAGCATCCACAGCCTGCCGCGCTCGATGGTGAACTCGATGTCGCACAGATCCCGGTAGTGCCGTTCCAGCCGCTCCATGTACTCGCACAGCTGCGCGTAGCACTCGGGGTGCATGCGCTCCAGCTCGGCCAGCGGCACGGTGTTGCGCGCCCCGGAGACCACGTCCTCGCCCTGGGCGTCGGCCAGGTAGTCGCCGTAGATCCCCTGCAGCCCGGTGGCCGGGTCGCGGGTGAAGGCCACACCGGTGCCCGAGTCCGGGCCGGCGTTGCCGAAGACCATCGTCTGAACGTTGACGGCCGTGCCCAGGTCCTCGGGAATGCGCTCGCGGCGGCGGTAGACGCGGGCGCGCTCGGTGTTCCACGAGGAGAACACCGCGCGCACCGAGCGCCGCAGCTGCTCGGCCGGATCCTGGGGGAACTCCTCGCCCGTGCGCTCGCGCACGATGCGGCGGAAGTCCTCCACCAGCAGCCGCCGCTGCCCCGGGTCGGGCCGGCGGGCCAGCGCCTCGGCGAACAGGGCCCCGTCGATCCCCATCACCGTGGTGCCGAACATCTGGATCAGCCTCCGGTAGGAGTCCCAGGCGAAGTCCTCGTGCCCGGAGGTGCGGGCCAGCCCGTGCACGGAGGCGTCGTTCAGTCCGATGTCGAGGATCGTCTCCATCATCCCCGGCATGGAGTGGCGGGCGCCCGAGCGCACCGACAGCAGCAGCGGGTCGTCCGGGTCGCCCAGCCTCCGCCCGGCGGCCCGCTCCAGCGCCGCCAGGTGTCCGGCCACCTCCTCCGACAGCCCCTCGGGCTCGGCGCCGGTGGCCAGATAGGCCCGGCACGCCTCGGTGGTGACGGTGAAACCGGGCGGCACGGGCAGGCCGATACGGGTCATCTCGGCGAGATTGGCGCCCTTGCCCCCGAGCAGGTCGGCCTGCTCCCGGCCCCCCTCGGTGAAGTCCTGGACGTAGCGGACCATCTGTGGTGCCTCCTCAGCGGCTCGGCGCCCGCGCGGGCCTGCGCCCGGCGGCGGAGCACCTCGGCGGATGGGGGTCGCGGCCCCGGTGCGGGAGCCTGCCGCGAGGGCCGGCCCGCCGCACCGGGCCGGCTCAGTCGTGCGGTACGACGGCCACCGGCGCCGGCGAGTGGTGCATCAGGGCGTGGGTGACCGGTCCGGTGTGGAAGCCCAGCCGGGCGCGGCGGTTGCGGCGCCCCACCACCAGCAAAGAGGCGTTCTCGGCGGCCTCCAGCAGGTGGTGGGCGGCCCTGCCGACCACGGCCTGCGGCCGCACCTCCACCTCCGGGTGCCTCTCCCGCCAGGGGGCCAGCACCCGGGTCAGGGCGTCGGACTTCTCCTCGGCCAGGTCGTCGATCAGATGGGGGTTCACGGCCACCGGGTTGATGCCGTACACCGGCGGCGGGTCCCAGCCGTGAACGACCGTCAGCGGCACCCCGCGCCGGGCGGCGGCGTCGAAGGCGAACTCCAGCAGCTCCTCGCGCGGCCTGGTCAGGTCCAGTCCCACCACCACGTCACCGGTGTCCTGCTCGGCCGTCCCGGCCCGCACCAGCACCACCGGGCACTCCACGTGCGCCACGGTGGACAGCGCCACCGAGCCCACCAGGAAGCCCGTCAGCGTCCCCCGGCCCCGCGAGCCCAGGACCAGCAGCTCCGCCTCGCCCACCGAATCCCTGATCACCTCGGCCGGGCGGCCGGCCAGCCGCTCCACGGCGACCTCCAGCGGGGGGTGCCTGCGGGCCAGGTCGGCGGCCGTCTCGTCCGGCAGCGCCTCCCACCGCTCCCGCGCCTCCGGGTCCATCCCGGACAGCACCCTCGGGTGGGAGTCGTTCTCCCTCACGTGCAGGAGCCGCAGCGGCAGCGTGCGGCGCAGCGCCTCGCGGGCCGCCCACTCGGCAGCGGCCAGGCTCTCTCGCGAGCCGTCCAGGCCCACGGTGACGGTGCGGGTCATGGTGTGTACCTCCAAGCCTTCCCGGTGGAGCGGTCGTCCGCTCCACCTCCAGGCTGCGGCCGGGTACCCGCCACCGCGAGGGGACACAGGTCCCGACAGACGGGACCGACCGGCCTGCCGGGCCCTCCGCCCCGCCCGGCCCGGGCCGAACGGCCCTGCGCCGGGCCCCTGCCGGCCCTGGGAGCGGCCCCGCTCCCGCAGCACCCTGGAAACCGAGGCAGAAGGAGAGGGGACCGGCCATGACGGGTACCACCGGCACCACCGGAACGGCGGACACCACGGGCGCCGCGCCCACCGTACGGCCGGCCCACGCGCTGCTGGCCGACGGCCGGACCGTGGAGATCCGCCCCGCCCGCCCCGAGGACCGCACCGGCGTCGAGGGGCTGTACGAGCGGATGTCGCCCGAGAACCTGCGCCTGCGGTTCTTCGGCTCCGGCCTCGAGCTGGGCCGGCGGGCCGCCCGCCGCGTCTGCGCCCCGCCCCGCCCCGGCAGCCTGGCCCTGCTGGCCCTCCACGAGGGGCGGCCCGTGGGGATCGCCGAGTACGAGGGCGAGGACGGAAGCGGGGACGGGAACGGGGGCGCGGGCCGCACCGCGGAGGTCGCCCTGGCGGTCACCGACGAGTTCCACCACCGCGGCGTGGGCACCCTGCTGCTCGAACACCTCGTCCACGCCGCCCGCGCCGCCGGCGTCACCGCCTTCACCGCCGGGGCCCTGGCCGACAACCACGCGATGCAGAAGGTCTTCGCCGACCTGGGACTGCACACCACCCGCCGCTACGACGCCGGCGAGGTGCGCTGGACCATCCGGCTGGACCCCGACGAGCACTACCTGACCGCCGTCGACGAGCGCGCCCGCACCGCCGACGCCGCCAGCCTCCGCCCGCTGCTGCGCCCCCGCTCCCTCGTCGTGGTCGGCGCCGACGGACCGGAGGGGGAGGCGGGCCGCACCGTCCTGCGCGGCCTGCGCCGCGCGGGCTTCACCGGGCGCCTGCTGGCCGTCGCCCCCGGCGCACGGTCCGTCGAGGGCGTCCCCGCCCACCCCTCGGTGACCGCCCTGCCCAAGGCACCCGAGCTGGCCGTCCTGGCCCTCCCCGCCCACGAGGTCCCCGAGACCGCCGAGCAGTGCGGCAAGACGGGGGTGCGCGCCCTGGCCGTCCTCGGCCCCCGCCTCGACGCCACCCGGGGCGCCGCCCTGCTGGCCTCCTGCCGCCGCCACGGCATGCGCCTGCTCGGCCCCCACTCGCTGGGCGCCGCCAACACCGAGGACGACGTCCGCCTGGCGGCCGTCCTCACCGCCGCACACCCCGCCCCCGGCACCGCCGGGGTGGCCGTGCAGTCCGGCGGGGTCGGCACCGCCCTGCTGGGCGGGCTGGCCCGCCTGGGCATCGGCGTCTCCACCTTCGCCTCCCTGGGCGACAAGTACGACGTCAGCGGCAACGACATGCTCCGGTGGTGGGAGGGCGACGGCCGCACCGGCCTGGCCCTGCTCCACCTGGAGTCCTTCGGCAACCCGCGCGCCTTCTCCCGCACCGCCCGCCGCGTCGCCCGCCGCATGCCCGTGCTCACCGTCGACGCCGGACGCTCCGAGGCCGGACGCCGCGCCGCCGCGGCCCACACCGCCGCCGCGTCCGCCCCCGCCATGACCCGGCGCGCCCTGTTCGAACAGGCCGGGGTGATCGCCACCCGCGGCATCGGCGAACTCCTGGACACCGCTGCCCTGCTCCACTCCCAGCCCCTGCCCACCGGCACCCGGGTGGCCGTGGTCTCCAACGCCACGGGCGCCGCGGTCCTGGCCGCCGACGCCTGCGCCGAGGCCGGACTGATCCTGCCCCGGCTGCCCGGCTCCCTCACCGCCGAACTGCTCGGCGCCCCGCCCGCTGGCGCCGTCGCCTCCGCCGGCAACCCCGTCGACACCGGCGCCGCCGACGGGCCGGGGCCGGCCGACTGCGCGGGACGGCTGGCCGGGTACGGAGGCGTGGACGCGGTCCTGGCCGTCCTGGTGCCCACCGCCCCGGCCGACGGCAGCGCGGAGGACCACGAGACGACGGTCCGCGAACTGCTGCGCACCGCCGCCGCCCACCCCTCCCGCACCATCGTCGCCGTCCTGCCCGGCCAGGCCGAACGCGTCCGCCTGCTCCGTTCGGACGACGGCACCGCCCTCCCGGCGTACGCCGAACCCCAGGACGCCGCCCGCGCCCTGGCCCACGCCGCCGAACGGACCCGCTGGCTGGGCCGTCCGCCCGGCGAGGTCCCCGAACCGTCCGGCGTGGACACCGGGGCCGCCCGCGCTCTGGTCGGTTCCTTCCTCGCCGACCACCCCGGAGGCGGCCTGCTCGGCCCCCGCGACTGCGCCCGCCTGCTGGACCACTACGGCATCCCCCGCCTCCCCCAGGCCTGGGCCGGGGACGAGGACGCCGCCGCCGAGGCCGCCGCCCGCCTGGCCGCACAGGGCGATGGACGTGTGGCCCTCAAGGCCCACTGGCCCGGCCTGCAGGACAGGAACGAGGAGGAGGCGACCGCCCTCGACCTCCAGGGCGAGGACCGCGTACGGGCCGCCTGGCGGGAGCTGTCCGCCCGCCTGGACGGCGCCATGACCGGCGCACTCGTCCAGCCCATGGCACGGCGCGGCACCGAACTGGTCGCCGGTGTCGTCCAGGACGAGGTCTTCGGCCCCCTGGTCCTCTTCGGACCGGGCGGCACCGCCGCCGAACTCCTGGCCGACCACGCCGCACGCCTCGCCCCGCTCACCGACCGGGACGTCCATGACCTGATCACCGCACCCCGCTGCGCCCCCCTGCTGCTCGGGCGCCGCGGCACACCGGTGGACCTGGAGGCCCTGGAGCAGATCCTGCTGCGCCTGTCGCGGATGGCCTGCGATCTGCCCGAACTCACCGAGGCCCACCTCGGCCCGGTTCTGGCCCGCCCCGACGGCGCCACCGCCGTCGATGTCCGCGTGCGCCTGCTGCCCGGGCGCGCCCACGACCCCCACCTGCGCCGGCTGCGCTGACAGGCCGCCGGAAAGAGAACACGGAGGACGCCATGAAGCACAAAGTGGTCGGCGCCGTCATGACGATCGACGTCGTCAAGGCCCACCCGACGACACCCTTCAAGCAGATCGCCCACCTGCTCGCACGGCACGGCATCAGCGGCCTGCCCGTCGTGGACGGCGACGACAAGGTCCTCGGCATCGTCTCCGAGACCGACCTCCTGGCCCACCAGGCGCGCCAGGGCTCGGACGGCGCCCCGCCCAGGGGGCGCCCCGGCCGCCGCCGGGCCGCCGCCGGACGCCCGCTGACCGCGGGTGAACTGATGACCGCTCCCGCCGTCACCGTCCACGCCCTGGACTCCGTGGCACGCGCGGCCCGCACCATGGTCGCGCACGGCGTCCAGCGGCTGCCGGTCCTGGACGAGGAGGAGCGGCTGGTCGGCATCGTCACCCGCCGCGACCTGCTGGGCGTCTTCCTCCGCCCGGACGCCGACATCCGCGCCCAGGTCGTCGACGAGGTCCTTATCCGGTCCCTGTGGCTGTCCCCGGACACCGTCTCCGTCTCCGTCGCCGAGGGCGTGGTCACCCTCACCGGACAGGTCGAGCGGCGCAGCGAGATCCCCGTCGCCACCGCCCTCATCCGCCGCCTGGACGGCGTGGTCGACGTCGTCAGCCACCTGGCCTACCGCCTGGACGACTCACGGCTGCGGCCCGAGGAACCCGCACTGCACGGCCTCGCCGACCGCTGGCTGCGCAACCACTGACCCACCCGCCGGCACGCCACCGGTACGGCACCGGTCCTCCCGGGCACCCGGGAGGACCGGCAAGGCACAGGAAGGCGATCACGATGACACCACCGCACGTACTCGTCGCCTACGGCTCGAAGAACGGCTCCACCGCGGAAATCGCCCAGTGGATCGGCCAGGACCTGCGGGACAGCGGCCTGACCGCCGACGTCCTGCCCGCCGCCGAGGCCGCGGCCCTCGACGGCCTCGACGCCTACGACGCCGTCCTGCTGGGCTCCGGCCTGTACGCGGGCCGCTGGGTCGGGGAGGCCACCCGCTTCGCCCGGCGCAGGCGCCACGCGCTGGCGCGGCTGCCGGTGTGGCTGTTCAGCAGCGGCCCGCTGGACGCCTCCGCCGAGGAGCGCGACATCCCGCCCGCCCCCGGCGCCGCGCGTGTGGCCGCCCTGATCGACGCACGCGGCCACACCACCTTCGGCGGCCGGCTGGGCGAGGACGCGCGCGGCTTCATCGCCCGGCAGATCGTCAAACAGGGCAAGGGCGGCGACTTCCGCGACCGCGAGCACATCCGCCGGTGGGCGCGCTCGGTCGCCGCCGAACTCACCGGGGCGGCCCAGAACACCTGAGCACCCGAAAGCCGCCGTGTCCTGTGCCGTGTCCCGGGCGGGACACGGCACAGGACACGGCGAAGGTCCGGACTCCGGGCGGAACCCGGAAGCCGGACCGAGGACACCGGGCCGGAAGGCACCCGGCCGAAGACCGCGGCCCGGCCGGTTCCCGGGCCGGGCCGCTCCCCTCCTGGGCCGGTCAGCCGATCTCGATGTCCACCCGCGGCGGCTGCCGCAGCGAGTTGTGCACCGTGCAGTGGTCCACCACCGCCGCCAGTGCCCGGGTGCGCGTCTCCCCGATGTCCCGCGGCAGCACCAGGCGCAGCCGCACCTCCCCCACCCGCGCCGGCCGGTCGGCGGCCATCTCGTACTCCGTCTCCACCCGCAGCCCCTCGCGCGGCAGCCCGTGCCGCGCCAGATAGCGGCCCGCGTAGAAGCCCACGCACGAAGCCAGCGAGGCGACGAACAGGTCCACGGGTGTGGGCCCCAGCCCCTCGCCGCCGGCCTCCGGCGGCTGGTCCACGGTGAACTCGTGACCGCGCACCGAGATCTGGTAGGCATCGCCCCCCGACAGGGCCACCGCCACCTTCTCCATGACGCACCTCCTTGACATCGCCTCCAGTCAACCGACCCGCGCACCGCCGCGGCAGGGGCCGACCGGACGCGCCGGGGGGCCGTACGGCCCCGCTTCCCGGGCCGCCCGGCCGCCTGGACCGGTCGGCGGCGCGGAACGGGACCAACGGCACTGCCCCGGCGCACGGCCGGCCCGGCAGCCTGGTGGCGGCCGGAACGGGAGGAGCACCCCATGCCATCCACCACACTCGACGCGGTCGTCCTGGAGAACCTCGTCTCCGCCGCCGTGGCCGCACCGTCGATCCACAACACCCAGCCCTGGCGCTACCGCCTGGACACCTCCACCTCCACCCTGGAGGTACGCGCCGCCGCGGGGCGGGGGCTGCGCCACACCGACCCCGTCGGCCGGGCCCTGCACGTCTCCGTCGGCGCCGCCGTGTTCAACCTCCGCGTGGCGGTGGCCCACACCGGCTGGGAGCCGTCCGTACGCCTGCTGCCCCGCCCCGGCGAGCCGGACCTGCTGGCCTCCGTGCGCCCGGTCGGAGCCGGCGCCCCGGACCCGCGCCACCGCCCCGACCTGTACGCCGCCCTGTGGCGCCGGCACAGCAGCCGCTTCCCCTTCTCGCCCCACCGCCCGCCCGCCGGGCTCCTGCGCGAGTTGGCCGCCGCCGCCCGTGCCGAGGGCGCCTCCCTGTGGTTCCCCGGCGCCCGGGACACCGCCCGGATGATGCGCCTGACCGCCGCGGCCGAACGCCGCAACACCGAGACCGACGAGCGCCGCGCCGAGAACCGCGCCTGGATGCGCGAGGGAGCCCACGACGGGCTTCCCGGCCCCGCCCTGGGCGCCCGTGACGCCACCGGGCGCCTGCCGCTGCGCGACTTCTCCGGCGTCGGGGCGGCCGGCGCCCTCACGGCCCGGTTCGAGACCGGACCCACCGTCGCCGTCCTGGCCACGGCCCGCGACCGGCGCGCGGACTGGCTCCGCGCCGGGCAGGCGCTGGAACACGTCCTGCTGGTCGCCACCGCCCACTCGGTGCGGACCTCACTGCTGCACCAGGCCCTGGAGTGGCCCGACCTCCGGAGTTCCCTGCACCGCGTCACCGCGGGCCCGCGGTACGTCCAGATGCTCGTCCGCCTCGGCTACGGCCCCGAGGGACCGGCCACACCCCGCCGGCCCGTGCGGGAGGTGCTGGAGACGGGCTTCTGACCGCGCCGCCCCGGCCCGCGGGCCCGGTTCCTCAGGCCCCGTCCAGCGGCACCCGCCACACCAGGCGGGAGCCGCCGGCCGGCGGCCTCTCCACCAGCAGCTCGCCGCCGAGCTTCTCGGCCCGCTCCGCCAGGTTCACCAGCCCGCTGCGGCGGCCGCCCTCCGGGATGCCCACCCCGTCGTCGGCCACCGTGGCGGTCAGGGAGCCGCCCGCCACCACCAGCGACACCTCGGCCACCGCGGCCCGCGCGTGCCGCGCCACGTTCGACAGCGCCTCGGCCAGCACCGCCACCACATGCTCGGCCACGGCGGGCGGAACGTCGGTGTCCACCAGCCCCTCCATGCGCAGGGCCGGGGTGAAGCCCAGGTTCCCCACGGCCTCCTCCACCAGCCGGGCCACCCGCACCCGCAGCCCCTGCTGCCGGGACCGGCCGTCCCCGTGGCTGCGCAGGCCGAAGATCGTCGATCTGATGATCTTGATGGTCTCGTCCAGGTCGTCCACGGCCCGCAGCAGCCGCTCGCTCGCCTCCTGGTGCTGGACGAAGCGCACCGCGCTCTGCAGCGTCATGCCCGTGGCGAACAGCCGCTGGATGGCCAGGTCGTGCAGATCGCGGGCGATGCGGTCGCGGTCCTCCAGCAGAGCCACCTGCTCGGCCGCCCGGCGCCGCTCCGCCAGCTCCATGGCCACCGCGGCCTGTCCGGAGAAGGACGCCAGCGGCGCCGTCTCCGTCTCCGTGAACGGCGCGCGCCTCTCCCGGCGTGCCAGCAGCAGCACACCGCGCACCCCGTCGCCGGCGCCCATCGGCACCGCCACCGCCGGTCCCATGCCCTTCCAGCGTTGCGCACCCGCCGAGACTCGGGGGTCGCCCGCGATGTCGGCGCTGGTGACCGCCTCGCCGGCGGCCAGCGCCGCCCCCACGAACGATCCTTCCGGGGGCAGCACCAGTCCGCGGAACGCCTCGCAGCCCTCCCCTTCCGCCAGCACCACCTGGAGGTTGCCGGTGTCCTCCAGGGGCAGGGTCAGTACGCCCAGGTCGGCGGCGAGGATGTGGCGCGCGTGGCCGACGACCAGGGCCAGCACCTCCTGCTCGTCCACCCCGGACAGCAGTCCGGCGGTGATCTCGGCGTTGGCCTCCATCCAGCGCTCGCGGTTGCGGGCCTGCTCGTAGAGGCGGGCGTTCTCGATGGCCACGCCCGCCGCCACGGCGAGGGTGGACAGCACCGCCTCGTCCTCGGCGTCGAACTCCGCCCCGCTCCGCTTCTCGGTCAAATAGAGGTTGCCGAAGACCTCCTCGCGCACCCGGATCGGCACGCCCAGGAAGGAGTGCATCGGTGGGTGGTTGGGCGGGAAGCCCGAGGAGTTGCGGTGTTCGGCCAGTTCCGGGATGCGCAGCGGCTCCGGGTGGCGGATCAGCTCGCCCAGCAGCCCGTGGCCCGACGGCAGCGGGCCGATGGCCTCGACCGTCTCCGCGTCGATGCCCACCGGGATGAACTGGGAGAGCCTGCCGTCCTCGCCGATGACGCCGAGGGCGCCGTACTCGGCGTCGACCAGCAGCACCGCGGCCTCCACGATCCGCTGGAGGGCGTGGGACAGCTCCAGCTCCTGCCCCACCGACATCACGGCCTCGAGCAGGCTGTGCACCCGGTCCCGGGTGCCGCGCACCGCGTCGACGCGGGCCTGCAACTCGTCCAGCAGCTCGTCCAGCTGCAGCCGAGGCAGACGCCCCGCGTCCTTCTCGCTCCCCATGCCCACCGGCTCCTTCCGTCAGGCTCCAGAGCCTTTGACCAAAGGTATCGGTTCACCCGGGCGGGCCGCTGCCCCGCCTCCGGGTGTCAGGTTCAGGCCACTCATCGCGATCTCCGATTTGCAATACGAACTGCTTGGCACACTATTCAGACGGATGGGGATCCGGCGGCCTTCTCCGCGCTCGGCCCATCGGGTGAACTGTGGCGCCCTGGAGGCAGGCGCCGCCGCCCGCCCGGGAAAGTCTCCACCTCGGACAGCCCGGCCCCGGGCCGGGTTCCCGAACACCGGAAAGCGCCCGAGGACACCCGAAGAGCACTGGAGAGATCCATGGAGATGCCCGCTGTGACCGAATGCGCCGTGGAGCCCTGCGCGTACAACAGGGAGCACGCCTGCCACGCGCTCGCCATCACCGTCGGCGACCCCCAGCAGGCCCAATGCGACACGTTCTTCACCGCCCCGCGCAAGGGCGGCAGTCCGGAGGCCGCCGCGCACGTCGGCGCCTGCAAGATGTCGGACTGCCGGCACAACACCGACTTCGAGTGCCAGGCCACCGGCATCTCGGTGGGCGCCATGCACGGCACGGCCGACTGCCTGACCTACTCCCCCCGCTGACCCCGCCCCGAGCCGGCCCGCCGGCCCCGCTCCGCCCGTCACCGGAAGGCCGCGCGGATCTCCTCCTCGGTGGCGGAGTGCGACACCAGGAGCAGTTCGTCGCCGGGCCTCAGCCGCATCTGCGGTGCGGGGACGGTGGGCCGGCCGTCGCGTACGACGGTGGCCACCACGGTGCCGGGCGGCAGGCCGATGTCCCCCAGCGGCCGGCCGGCGGCGCGGGAGTGCGGCGTGATCGCGGTCTCGATGACGTCCACGCCCGCCCTGCTCAGCCGCAGCGCCACCGTGTCGGCCGCCCCGGTCGCCTCCTCCACCAGGGAGATCAGCGGGTGGTCGCGGGGATGGCGGCGTCGACGCCCCAGCGGCCGTCGAACAGCCAGGCGTTCTCCGTGTCGTTGACGCGGGCGACCACGCGCGGGACGGCGAACCGGCGCTTGGCCAGCAGGCCGATGACGAGATTTTCCTCGTCCCGGTCCGTGGCGGCGATCAGGACGTCCGCGGTGAGCGCCCCGGCACGCTCCAGGACGGCGCTGATGGGCACGAGCGGGAAACCGGCGGCGGTCGCCGCCAGGATGGGTCCGAGTTCGCCGATGTTGCTGCTGGAGGCGTAGACGAGGAACCTGCGGATGTTCTGGTAGACGGAGCGGCCGAGCCCGACGGCGGCGGCGATGGAGGCGAAGGAGTCGTCCAGCAGCACCATCACGGCGGCCTCGCGGGCGACGTCGGTGCCGGAGGCGCCCATCGCCACACCGATGTCGGCGTGTCTGAGGGCGGGGGCGTCGTTGGCGCCGTCGCCGGTGACGGCGACGACCTCGCCGCGCCGCTGGAAGACGGCCACGATCCGGGCCTTGTGCTCGGGTGCGACCCGGCACAGCAGCAGTTCGCGCTCGCCGGCGAGCAGGGCCCGGTCGTCCATCTGTCCCAGGCGCGCGCCGGTCACCACCGCCGGTCCGGGGCCGCGCACGATGCCCACACGGCGGGCGACGGCCTCGGCGGTCAGCGGGTGGTCGCCGGTGACCATCACGATGCGCACGCCCGCGCGGCGGCAGGCCGCGACCGCGTCGCTGACCTCCGGGCGCGGCGGGTCGAGCATGCCGGCCAGGCCCAGGAGCGTCAGGCCCGACTCGGTCTCCTCCCGCCCCGGGCGCGGCCCGTCCGGCAGCGGGCGGTGGGCCACGCCCAGGACGCGCAGGCCCCGGGAGGCCATCTCGTCGTGCGCGGCGGTGACGGCGGCGCGCACCTTCGGTGTCAGCTCCCTGCGCTCGCCGAGCCAGTCGACGGCCCCGCAGCGGGCGAGCACCTCGTGCGGAGCGCCCTTGACGAAGGCGGTGTACGGCGGGCGGTCCGCGCCGCCGCCCGGGGCCCCGGGGGCGCGGTGGACGGTGCTCATCAGCTTGCGGGCCGGGTCGAAGGGGTGCTCGGCGACGCGGGGGGCCGCGGCCTCCTCGGCGGCCGGGTCGATTCCGGCCTTGACCGCGGCCACCAGCAGCGCCCCCTCGGTGGTGTCGCCCAGGATCCGCCACCCCCGGTCCTCCGCGGGCGGCAGGAGCCGGGCGTCGCAGCACAGGGCCGCCGCGCGCAGCAGCGGACGTACCGCCGCGGGGTCGTCCACCTCCCCGGCCGGTTCGTAGCCCACCCCCGAGACCGGGTGGGTCCTCCCGCCGGCCCACACCCGGGTGACGGTCATCTCCGCCCGGGTCAGGGTGCCGGTCTTGTCGGTGCAGATGACGGTGGTGGCGCCCAGCGCCTCCACCGCCAGCGGCCTCTTGACCAGCGCGTGCCGCCGGGCCATGCGCCGCACCCCGATCGCCAGGGACACCGACAGGGTGGCGGGCAGCCCCTCGGGGACGAGGGCGACCATCACCCCCAGCGCGAAGACGAAGCCGGCCACCAGGTCCTGGCCGGCGGGCAGGCGTACGGCGAACAGCGCCGCTCCGACGGCCAGCGCCGTGCCCGCCACCCGGCGTGCCATGGAGGCGACCTGACGCTGCAGCGGCGTCCGCTGCCGGGGCGCCGCGGACGCCAGCCGGAAGATCCGCCCGAACTCCGTGGCCGCGCCGGTGGCGCACACCACGGCCTTGGCCGTTCCGGTGACGACGTCGGTGCCCATGAAGACGCGGTTGCGGGCCTCCAGGGGCGGCCCGGGCGCCACGGCGTCGGCGGTGCGGCGCACGGGCGCGCTCTCCCCGGTCAGGGGCGCGTTGTCGACCGGGACCTCGTGGGCCTCCACCAGGCGGCAGTCGGCCGGCACCGCGTCCCCGGCCTCCAGTACCACCACGTCGCCGGGCGCCAGTTCGTCCGCGGGGACCTCGCGCCGCTCGCCGTCGCGCAGCACCCGGCTGGTGTGCGGCACCATCGCCTGGAGCGTCTCGGCGGTGCGCTCGGCGGAGTACTCCTGGGCGAAGCCGATGACCGCGTTGAGCACGACCACGCAGAGGATGGCGACGGCCAGTTGCAGGGTGCCCTCCTGCGGGGGGTCCTGGAGGGCGTGGGCCAGGAAGGTGATCGCCGAGGCGGCGGTCAGGACGACCGCGAACAGGTCGGTGAACTGGGCGGTCAGCAGCCGCCAGGAGCCTCGGCGGGCGGCGTGCGGCAGCCGGTTGGGCCCGTGCCTGCCGCGCCGTGCGGCGGCCTCGGCCGCGGTCAGGCCGCGCGGGGAGGTGCCCAGCAAGGCGTGGACCTGCGCGGCAGGCACCGTCTGCGCCGCGTTCCCGGCCGGGAGGGCGGCGTCCGCCAGGGGCTCGGTCCCGGTGCTCATCGGGGTGCGCCGCCGCCGTCCGCGCCGCCCCCGCAGGGCCGGGTCTCGGGGAGGGCGGTGCTCATGTCCTCAGTGTGGGCACGGCCCGCGGGCGCCGCAATCGGAGGTCCCGCGGGGTTGTTCCCGCCGGTTGCGGGTACCGCGTCGCGGGGCCCCGGTCCTGCGTCCGGGGCGCACGGAGGCCGGGGGAAGGCGCCGAAGGGCGGGCGCCGGAGAGTTTCGGAGAGCGGTGACGACCATGCACGCGGAACTGGGAGACGAGCTGATCATCGAGAGCCCGGCCACGGGCGTCGCCCGGCGGGACGGCGAGATCATCGGGCTGCGCCACGGCGACGGGACACCGCCGTACGACGTGCGCTGGTCGGACACCGGCCGGGTCTCGCTGGTCTTCCCCGGGCCCGACGCCCACGTCCGGCATCTGCACCACCACGAGGGCCCGGGCACCGCCCCGGGCCCGGCGGAGCCGGGCAGGCCCGGCGCGGGCCCGGCGGAGCCGGGCAGGCCCGGCGCGGGCGGCCGGGGGTGAACCGGCCGTAGCCCGGCGGGCCCGGTCCGGCGGGCTACGGCTCGATGTCGAGCACCTCGCCCGGCGGGCGGCGCGGGGTGCCGGGCCCCGGCGGCCCGTATCCCAGCCGCAGCACCATCTGCGCCTGGCCCCGGCCCGACACCGGGTCGCGCAGTGGCCCGCGCAGGTCGGGCCACTCCACGGGCTGGGTGGCCGGTGAGCCGACCAGGCCCTCCAAGGTGGCCGTCAGCAGGACGCGCTCCATGGCCTGCCCCGCCCTCAGCCAGTCACCGGGACGGTCCTTCACCGTGCTGATCAGGGCGATCTGCGGGCGCCGCTCGAAGTCCTCCGAGCGGCGCCCGGGCACGCGCCCGGTGCCCGCGAAGTCCCGTACCGGGGCGCGTCCGTCGAACTTGCGCGGCCCGAAGGCGTACTCGGGGACCCCGTCACCGGCCGTGCCCGTCCCGCCGGCCGCGTCCGCCCCGGCGGTCGCGGTACGGGTCCAGTGCGCCAGGTCCTCCGCCTCGCCGCGGTCGGCGCGGTTGCGGGCCTCGGCCTCCTCCACCAGTTCCAGCACCCACCGCAGATGCCCCGGGCCGGGGAAGTCCAGCAGGGCGCCCTCCCGCAGGGCGGCGTCGGACAGCGCGGTGCGCGACTCCTGGGGGATCTCGGTCTCGGCGAACGGCCGGCGACTGGTGTGGCGGCGGTGGACGGCCGGGTGGAGCGCGCCGATCCCGTCCTCGCCGTCCCCGCCGCCTCCGGGTCCCTCGCCGTCCCCGGGGCCGGCCGGACGCACCACGGCGAGCAGGGCGGGATCGTCCGGGTCCGGCAGCAGCCGGGTCACCGGCCGCAGTCCCTCGTGGGCGAGCGAGACCCTCAGGTTGAACAGGGCGGCGCCACAGCTGATGTGGAGGGCGCGCCCGTCGGGGTCGGTGTGCGGGAGCACCCGGCCGGAGTCCGCGCGCACCTGGAAGGCACCCTCGCTCCTCAGATAGCGGAACCGCCACGGCTGGGTGTTGTGCACGGACGGGGCCGCGGCGGCGTCGCGGACCGCGGCCGTCACCCGTTCGTCGGACATCTCCCGTGTGCTCATCGGGCCTCCCCGCTCCTGACGGTCCGCCGGCCTGCCGGTGTGGGACTGCGAAGGGCGCGTCCGCGGGCCGGGGGCGCGGTCGGTCCGGGGCCTGCCCGGCAGCAGGGGCCTCCCCGGGCCCCGGGGGGACGCGTTCTCAAGGCGGCCGGAAGCCGCGTGTGGTCGTTCTGCCCGGGCTTCCGGTCGACGCGGCATGGGGGCACCCGGCCGGAGGCCGGAAGGCGGCGGGCGGGGTGGCCCCTGGCCGACGCGGCACCAGCTCAGGGCCCGGGGTGCGCCACGCCCTCGATGTCGGTGCGCGCGACGCTCAGCAGCTTCTGCGCCAGGTCGTTCATCGCGCGTCCCGCCGCGAGTTCGTCTCCGATCTCGGGGACGTCCCTGTCGTGCGGGTTGCGCCGTGCGACGCCCTGCCCGCTGATCTCCGTGCCCCCGAGGTCCAGTACCGCGTGGGCCTTCGTCGTGCCCTCCTCCTCGAAGAGGTGGAGGCGGACCTTCCAGTCCTGTGTGTGAGCCATCGTCTGCTCCCTGGGGTGGTGCGGGGCCGATGGGGTCCGGATGCGTTCGGCCCGGTCCGTGTGTACGTGCCTGCCGCGGCCCTCCCGGCGTGGCCGCGCCTCCCGCGGCGCACTCCGCCCACCGGACCCGCCGGCCTCGGTGGTCGCCGCGCCGGGCATCGCCGGCTCCTCCTCGGCGTGGACACGCCTGCGGCCTCTGTCTCCCACGGTAACCCCGGCGCCGTGAGCCTTCCATCGGACGGCGTACGGCCCGCGTCCCGCTCCGGGCGGGGCCGCGGGTTTCCGAAGCGGCCTTCCCGGTACTCCCCACCGGGCGACGGCCGGCGTCCGCACGGCCCCCGCACGACATCGGCACGCTCGACGGCAGCCAAGGAGCCACAGGATGCCCACACCCCCGACCTCCGGTCCCGCTCCCCGCCCCGACGCCGATCCCGGCACCGGGGCGGGAGCGGCGCACCCCCCGCGCGCGGAGGCAGGCGAGACCCACACCGCGGTGCTGTTCTTCCTCGGGGACCGCGTCTACAAGCTCAAGAAGCCGGTCTCCCTGGGGTTCGTGGACTTCACCACCCTCGCCGCCCGGCGGTGGGGGTGCGAGCGGGAGGTCGAGCTCAACCGCCGTTTCGCGCCCGACGTCTACCTGGGGCTCGCGGAGGTCCACTGCCCCTTCGACCCCCCTTCCGGACGGGAGGGGGACGGCGGGCCCGAGCCGGTCGTGGTGATGCGCCGTATGCCGGCCGGGCGCCGGCTGTCCGCCCTGGTGCGCCGGGGCGAGGACGTGCGGGAGCCGCTGCGGGCCGTGGCACGGCTGCTGGCGGCGCGGCACGCGGACTCCCCGCGCGGCCCGGAGGTGGTGCGCGAGGGCACCCGGGACGCGCTCGCCGGGCGCTGGGAGGCGAACTTCACCGAGGTCCGCGCCCTGGAGGGCGCGGTCGGGCTGCCCGAGGGGGTGTCCGAGGCCGAGCGGCTGGTGCGCCGCTACCTCGGCGGCCGCGAGGTGCTGTTCGAGACGCGTATCCGCCGCAACCGAGTCGTCGACGGGCACGGCGACCTGCGGGCCGAGGACATCTTCTGCCTCGACGACGGCCCGCGCGTCCTGGACTGCCTGGAGTTCGACGACCGGCTGCGCCACGTCGACGGCCTGGACGACGCCGCGTTCCTCGCGATGGACCTGGAGCGGCTGGGCGCGCCGGACGCGGCGGCGTTCTTCCTGGCCCGCTACAGCGAGTACTCCGCGGACCCCGCGCCGCCCTCCCTGTGGCACCACTACGTCGCCTACCGCGCCTTCGTCCGCGCCAAGGTCTCCCTCATCCAGGCCGTCCAGGGCGCGCCAGGGGCGCGGGAGGAGGCGCGGGGGCTGGTGGCGGCCGCCCTGCGCCACCTGCGCGCCTCCGCCGTGCGCCTGGTGCTGGTCGGCGGGCTGCCGGGCCGCGGCAAGTCCACGCTCTCGGGGGCGCTGGCGGACCGGATGGGCGTCACGCTGCTCAGCAGCGACCGCGTCCGCAAGGAACTGGCGGGCATCCCGGCCGAGCGGCCGGCTCCCGCCCCCTACGGCGAGGGCCTGTACACGCCCGAGCGGACGCGCGCCACCTACGCGGCCCTCCTGGACCGCGCGGCCGCCCTGCTGGCCTCGGGCGAGTCGGTGGTGCTGGACGCCAGCTGGACGGACCCGGAGCAGCGGGAGGCGGCCCGGCGGACCGCCGAGCGTGCCGGCGCGGAGCTGGTCGCCCTGAACTGCCGGACGCCGGGCGATGTGGCCGACTCCCGGCTGGCCGGCCGGGGGCCGGGGGTCTCCGACGCCGGGGCGGAGGTGGCCGCCGCGATGGCGCGGCGGGAGGCGCCGTGGCCGGAGGCCGTCACCGTGGACACCTCCGGCCCGCTCCGGACGGCGGCCGACCAGGCGCTGGCGGCGGTGTACCCGTACGACGCCGGGCCCGCGCCGGCCTTCCGCCGCCCCTACATGGAGCCGGGCTGACGGGCTGAGGGCCCGGGCGGAGGGGCCGGGCCGTGTGGAGGTGCGCCGGGCCGCGCGCGGAAGGAGGATGCGGACATGACCGGACAGATGACCGTACCCGGAGCGCTCACCACGGACCTGTACGAGGTGAGCATGGCCCTGGCCTACCTGCGCGAGGACATGACCGGCGAGGCCGTCTTCAGCCTGTTCGTGCGGAAACTGCCGCCACACCGCGGCTTCCTGGTCGCGGCGGGGCTGGAGTCGGCGCTGTCGTACCTGGAGGGGCTGCGGGTCGGGGCGAGCGAGGCCGCCGCCTTCGCCGAGGCGCTGCGCCGGCCGGTGGAGGACCTGGAGCCGATGCGGGGCCTGGAGTTCACCGGCGAGGTGCGGGCGGTGCCCGAGGGCCGGATCGTGCTGGCGGGCGAGCCGCTGCTGGAGGTGACCGCCCCGCTGCCGCAGGCGCAGCTGGTGGAGACCTGCCTGCTCAACCAGCTCAGCCACCAGACCGCCATCGCCTCGAAGGCGGCGCGCTGCGTCCTGGCCGCCGGCGACCGCCCGGTGGTGGACTTCTCGCTGCGCCGCACCCACGGGGTCGAGGCGGGCCTGCGCATGGCCCGCCTCGGCTCCCTGGTGGGTTTCGCCGGCACCAGCGACGTGGCCGCGTCCGCCGCCTACGGCATCCCGGCGGTGGGCACCATGGCGCACTCCTTCGTCGAGGCGTACGAGGACGAGGAGGCGGCCTTCCGCGCCTTCGCCCGGGTCCATCCGGGCCCGGTGACCTTCCTGGTGGACACCTACGACACCGAGGAGGGCGTGCGGACGGCGGCGCGGGTGCTGCGCGATCTGGGGTACGGGCCCGGCTGCGCCGTCCGGCTCGACAGCGGCGACCTGGGCGAACTGGCCGTGCGCACGCGGCGGATCCTGGACGCGGCCGGGCTGGAGGAGGTGCGGATCACCGCCAGCGGCGGCCTGGACGAGTACGGCGTCGACCGCCTGGTGCGCTCGGGCGCCCCGATCGACGTCTACGCCGTGGGCACCCGCGTCGGGGTCTCGGCCGACGCCCCCTATCTGGACTCCGCCTACAAGCTGGTGTCCTACGACGGGCGGCCGGTGATGAAGCTGTCGGCGGCCAAGGTGACCGCTCCAGGGGCCAAGCAGGTCTTCCGCGGCCCCGGCTTCGCCGATGTCGTCGCCCTGCGGGAGGAGGAGCCGCCGCCCGGTGCCGAGCCGCTGCTGGAGACGGTGATGACCGGCGGCCGGCGCGTCGCCGCCCCCGCGACCCTGGCGGCCGCCCGCGAGCGTTTCGAGGCCGATCTGGCGCGGCTGCCCGGGGAGGCGCGGCGCGTGGTGGATCCGGTGCCGCCGCGGCCCGCCGCCTCCCAGGCCCTGTCGCGCCTGACCGATGAGGTGCGCTCCCGTATCGAGGAGCGGGTGTCCGGCGGCCGCGCGGCGGCCGGCTGATCCGCACAGGCCGCCGTACGGCCCGGGCCACGGCATGGCACGCGCGGCGCGACGGGCCCCGGGCGGTGGCCTGGTCGCCGCCCGGGGCCCTCGGGGAGGGGGAGCCGCCGCTCCCCCGGTCGGTCGGCCGGTCAGTCGGTCACGGTGATCTGCGAGGCGGGGTCGGTCGCGTCGGTGATGTCGTAGGTGGCGTTGAAGACGGAGCTGCTCGCGCTGGTCGGGCAGCCGAATCCGCCGACGACGTCGACGGGCACGGAGACGTTCGTGAAGGTGAGCTTGGAGGGCGCCCCGTTGGTCCAGGTGCCCGGGATCGAGGCGCCGGCGTCGGGTGCGGCGGTCACGGTGCAGTTGGCCAGGCCGGTGGTCTGGACGACCAGTCCGCCGCTGGGCATGGACAGGGTGGCGGTGGACGGCGCCCCGTGCTGGACCGAGACGCCCCAGGAGCCGCTGGTGGTGACGGTGGCCCAGACGCCCGGCATGCTGGTGCGGCACGAGCTGTAGGTGGGCGCGTTGAGCGGGCCTCCGACCGGGCCGGCGGCGTTGTGGTTGTCCGGGGCGCCGGGGACGCGGTTGGCGTCGCCGGTGCCCGTGGGGGCGGAGCTGGAGGCGGTGCAGGTCACCGTCACGCTGCCGGCCTTGAAGGTGGCGGTGCCGTTGAGGTCGGCGGCGAAGTAGTGCCCGGCGGGGGTGACGGTCGTGGAGCCCGCGACGGCGGCCGGCTCGGCCGCGGCGGTGCCGCCACCGGCCAGGGTCAGGGCGGCCGCGGCGGCCAGACCGGCGCCGATGGACAGGGGGGTGCGGGAACGCGATGCGTTGGGGGTCACGCTTCCTCCTCGACTAAGGGGGGTTCGGGGTGGGGGGATTCCGGCGCGGGCGCCGTCCTCGGCTGCCAGCCGAAGACGAGCCCGCCGCCGATAAGTCCGGCGACCGTCCCGATCAGGAAGCCGCCGAGATTGGAGAGGACCAGCGCGGCCGCGGCGATCATGGCCGTGAGGATGCCGGTGAGGGTGCGGTAGTGCGGCGTGAACCAGGCCGACAGGCCCAGCACGATCAGCACGGCGCCCAGGAGGACGGACATGGCGCCCGCGACCCCCTGGTGCAGCATGACCTTCATCGGGGCCAGGGGGATGACCGCGATCTCCACGCCGGCGGCGACGGTGACCAGCCCTCCCCAGAAGGGCCGGCCGCGCCGCCAGCGCCGCCACCTCAGAAGCATTCGCGCTTGCCCTTGGTGATCTTCATGCTGAGGTCGGCTAGTTTGAACGTGCCCGCGTTGGTCGCCCACGCGGTCTGCTTCAGGTCGCTGATCTCCAGGGTGTCGGCCTGCTGGGAGAAGGCGTCCTGCATGCCCTGGGCTCCGTCGGGGCCCTTGTCCAGCGTGGAGGCGTCGCGGCCGATCTCGATGTTCTTGAACGAGGCGTCACCGGAGAGCTGGGTGGCGTCCACGAACAGGTCGGTGGCCTCCACCGGCTTGTCTCCGGTGCCGGCGGAGAGCTTGAGCGAGATGTCGCCGAGGATGGGCAGGGTGGTGACGACGGACTGGCACAGGCTCTCCATCCTGGCCTTCCTGATGCCGGTCACCGCGACGGGCAGCAGCTGGTCGCGGGCGTTGACGTCCACGCTGCCGTACTGCACGAAGCCTTCGCCGGTGAGCCGGTCCGCGGACACCTTGAACTGCTGGCCGGAGACGGCGAACGACGCGGCGAGGGCTCCCTCCGCCAACGCGACGGCCAGTACGCCGGTGACGGCGAAGCCGGGCACGCACACGGCGGCGAACCTGCGCCATCTGACGCGGCCGTCCACGGGTCTTCCCTGCTCGTCCTTCATGACACACCCTTCCGGCGGAGCCCGCGAACGTCTCGCGGACGCGCCTGTGGCATACGGATTGCGAGGTTCTGTGCTGGTGCGGTGCTGGTGGTGCTCGCCGGTGCGGGTACCGGGCCGGTGCACGCGGCCCGGTGACGGGCCGGCACCCGCGGTGGCGCGGCTCCACCCCGCGCCCGGCCGGGGCGCACGGGGGCTCCTCCGGTATTAGTGAGCATGTCAATACCGGCGAGTAGGTTGACTGTAGGTATGCCACTGGTCACTGGCAAGGTCCCGCGCAGCCCCTTTTCGGCCATTCGGCGGCCATCCGGCGGCCCCTCCGCGGCCGTACGCGAAAGGGCCGGCCCCGGAACCCTCCGAAGGGTTCCGGGGCCGGCCCGGGGCACCTCGCGCGGTGCTCGACCGCCTCTGCCGCCTCCGTCTCAGCGGCCGCCGCGGCGGCTCCGGCTCGTCGCCGTCCTGCGGTATCCGAACGGGCCGGGAAGATTCATCGACGTGGTGCGGCGCCCCCTGGACCCGAACGTGTACCTGGGGCCCTTCCCCCTGCCCAGGCTGAGCGACCAGGAGCGGCGGTTGCGGTTCAGGCGCACTCCGGGCAGGATCCGGATGCTCTTGCGGAACGTGACGGCCATACGGTCCTCCTCGGCTCGGCTGTCTGCGTCGTACCCGGCGGCGAACCGCCCCGCCGGGTACGGATGTTGCCCGTATGCCCGACTTCGGCTCCGGTGAACTCAGCCGTCTCCGTCCCCCCTGCCGCTCCCGCCCTCCCCCGGCGGGGCGGCACGGCGGGCCGCCTCCGCCAGGGCCTGCTCCCTGCTCATCCCGACGAGCACGGCGGCCGGGACCGCCGCCGCGGCGCAGCCGCCGTCGTGGTCGTACGCCAAATCCTCCAGGAAGTCCCGCCTGCGCAGGGACCACACGCGCGGACGCACCGTCAGCGGGCGCCCGCGCAGCAGCAGCGGCCCCCCGCACACGCAGCAGTGCGTCACCTCCGGCTCCCACGGGCCACCGACGGCGCGTACGACGGAGTCAGACATCGCGCCCCTCCCTCCCGTTCTCTCCCCGCCCGTCCTCCACTCGGCGGGCCTCTCCCCCGCCGGCCCGGGCGGCGCGCAGCAGCGCCCTGCGCGTCCACCACTCCCGCAGCGTCCACTCCAGCTCCGCCAGGGCACCGGCCGCCAGCACCGCGCTCGCCGCCCAGCGGCACGCCGCGTGCCAGAACGAGGCACCCTCGGGGGCCGCCAGGGCCAGCGCCCCGCCCGCGCCCAGCAGGGCGATCCCCAGGTTGTAGGTCAGGGCCGCCCGGCGGCTCTGCCGCAGCCACTCCCGGAAGTGGCGGCGCTGCTCCCGGCGCAGCAACTCGGCGGAGGGTCTGAAGGAGTCCGGCGGGTGCCAGGACTCCACGTCCGCGGGGGAGTACAGGTGCCGGCGGGCGTGGAAGCCGTACTGCACGCTGCCGACGAGCGCGGCGAAGGCGAGGGTGAGCAGCAGCATCGCCGGCCCGGGCCAGCGGAACTTCTCGGCGTCCGCGCCCAGCACGCCGACGGTGGCGATGCAGGCACCGGCCAGCAGCGGCGCGGCGACGAAGTGGGCCGCCTCGGACGCGCCGCCCTGCCCCAGCGGCACCGGTCTGCCCCAACTCCCCTGTCCCTCAGCCATGTTCGCCCCCGCTTCTCCCCCGTACCGCCCCGCGCCGTTCCCGCACCAGTGTCCCGGTCGAGGGCGCGGCCCGTAAAGCGCGTTCCGGCCCGCGGCCGCCCTCTCCTGTCGGCCCGCTACCGGGGTGTAGTGATCAGCAGCGAGTTGGACACGACGGGGACGGGCAAGGGCAGGTCCACATAGGCGGTCTCGGGATCCCTGCCCGCCTTCACCTCGCGGTAGGTGGCGTCGTCCATCAGGACGGCGATCAGGGATCGCTCGGACCCAGGCGCGGTGGTGCTGAGATCCGCGTCGTAGGTGTAACGCCCCGGCCCCTGCCGCCCCAGCTCGTATCTCAGGGTGTAGTGGACGCGCGGCCGGTCCGGATCACCGGTCTCCTTGCGCACCACCCACGACAGGCGGTCCCCCGGAGCGACCTCGCACTTCACCGTGGCCACCGCGTGCGCCCCGGAACGGGTCGGTTCCCCCTTGAGCTCGATCAGCACCTGCCGGTCGTCCGACGCCTCGCAGCGGGGCTCGGACCCCGGCCGGCCGGAGACCTCGGCCGAAGGCGAGCGGACACCGTCCGCCGCCGACGGGGCGGCGTCGTTCCCCTCGGAGCCGAACAAGTCGTAGATCCCCTGCCAGAGCCCCAGGGTCTGGCCGAGAAGCGCCACAACGGCCATGCCCACCATGCAGACGCCGATGATCCTCCTGCCCAACGGGCCGATGGTGGCGTTCTGCCCTCCGTCGGGAGCGGGTTCGGGTGTCTGCTGCATGCCGGCCGCCTCGTCATCACGCATACCTGTGTTCTCCCCTCCGAACGCACCGGTCAGCCACAACCGACAGAGGGACGCACGGAGCCGGGGCCCTGGTAAAGGCGGTCCGCCGGGCGCCGATACGATCCGCTTCGTGGAGGACGAGGAGCGGGAGGCGGCACCGGTGTCGGCCGGTGTCGAGCTGGCCTATCTGCCGACGCGGGCCGACATGGCCGAGGCCCTGCGCGCACGGTCCGGCTCCTCCGCGCACTGGTGGCGTCCTCCACTGATCGCCGGGCTGATCACGGCGGCCGTTCTTGTGGCCCTCCTGGCGATCTCGGCGCCCAAGGGGGTGACCGTGCTGGTGGCCGTAGCCCTGTGCCCGGTTCTGGGGAGTCTCGTGGGCGGGTGGGTGAACGAGCTGCACCGGGTGCGGCAGATGACCAGGTACGCGCGTTCCCAGGGCGAGTACACCATGCGGGCGGACGACAACGGCGTACACGCCGCCACGGCACTCGTGGAGACCACGATCCCGTGGGCGTCGTTCCGCCACTACATCGAGACGGCGAACCTCTTCGTACTGGTCGTCGACGACACGGTGGGCGGAATGGCCCTGCTGCCGAAGCGCGGACTGCGCGGCGGGGCGAACATCGACGGGGTCCGGGCGGTCGTGGCGCGGCACCTCGAACCGCTTCCGTCCAGCGTCTGACCGGGCGGCGAAATCCCGCGGAGGGCGACACCGGCCGGTCGGGGTCACCGCCCTGAAGCGACGGACACACGTCGGCGGCCCATGGCCGAATGCCCCGACGGTCGCCATCGGGGTGGCCGTGACCGGTGATCGTAGAGGAGACGGCATTGCTGTGCCCTGTGTTTCCAGGGGAGTTGGGAACACAGGGCACAGGCGCGACGTGAACGTCAGGCGTGCGAGCGGGACGCCAGGCCGAGGAAGGACGCCCAGGCGTCCGGGCCGACCGCCAGACCGGGCCGGGCGGTGTCCTTGGAGTCCCGTACGCGGACGGTCCCGGGACGGGTGGCGACCTCCACGCAATCGCCGCCCTCACCACTGCTGTAGCTGCTCTTGAACCAAGCCGGTTCCGCCGTGCTCGGCTTCGACTCTCGATCCCTCATGTCTCTCCCAGCAACCTCTCGATGAAGGCCATCGACTCACTCGGAGTGAGCGCCTGAGCACGGATGATCCCATACTGCGCTTCGAGTTCCCGGACAGACTTCCGCTCCGTGTAGAGGGTGCTGCTCTTCTGTACCTCGGCATAAGCGATGCGTCGTCCCTCACTGGTCTCGATCAGTTTGAACGGACCAGCGAGACCAGCGTGTTCCTCACGATTCGTCGGCATCACCTGTACATCCACGTTCCGCTTCTGCCCGACCTGGAGGATCCGCTCCAACTGGCCTCGCATGACGCAGGTGCCACCGATAGGCCGCCGCAGCACCACCTCTTCCATGACATAACTCATCAGTGACACAGAGCCCTTGGTGAAGACCTCCTGTCGAAGCATGCGAGCCGCCAGACGCCGTTCGATCGTCTCGTCGTCCAGCGCAGGCCGGTGCATCTCGAAGACGCACCGCGCGTAGTCCTCCGTCTGCAACAGGCCGTTGACCACCTGCGAGTCATAAGCGTGCAGCTCGACGGCTTCCCGTTCCAGCGTCGCCGCCCCCTGGAAGAACAGGGGATAACGGGCCTTGCGGATCTCCTCCTTCATCTCCTTGAGGACTTCGCTCGCGTCCAGCATCTCGTCGGCCTTGTCGATGAAGTGGTCCGACGGGATGCGCCGCCCCTGTTCGATCGAGGCGATCGTCGCGGGCGAGTAGCCCGTCACCAGACCGAGTTCCTCACGGTTCATGCCCAGGCGCATCCGGAACCGCTTCACCTGGCGGCCGAACACGTACAGCACCCCCGTGCCGCGTTCGAACTCGAGCTGTGCGTCGTCGTCCGTCCCGACTTCGGTCATACCGTCCCCTTCCGTCACCGGGCGCAACGCGGCTCCGCCGCGTCACGACACGGCGCGGAGCGCGTACAACGGCCGCCGGAACGCGTACAGCCTGCCCCCGTAGGCACTCCCCCGGCCGTCAACGCGGGCAGACGAGAAGCGGCATGCCTCATCAAAACGGCAAACACTCCCACATATGCCCTCTTCCCACAGAGGCGCTCGAAGGGTCATGCTCTCTGCCGCTCACACGTCGGATCGCACGGAGGGTTACGGCAAGCGCGCGACTCGCCCCGGACCTCCCCTCAGCACGCAACGAGAATTCAGTGCGCGGCCTCGGAAACGGAACGGGCAACTGTCCGCCCCCGCCCGATCGTCCTTCGGGCATGACACACCCGAGCCCCGCACCGCCCCCGTATCTGCCCGGCTGGCCACACTGCGGCCACGGCGCCGCCACCGGCGATCCGATCGGTTGCCGCGGTATCCGCGTCACCGGACACACCGCCTGCCTGGCCCACCTGGATGAGGCCGACCGCGCCGCCTACCTCGCCGGCCTGTCCCCCGGCACCGAACTCGACCACAGCGGCACCCCCTTCACCACAGACCTGCTGTCTCGGCTCCTAGGAGCCTTACATGACCCTGCTACCGGATGGCCCCGTCTCGGCGCTGCCCGGTTCGACCAGGCGATCTTCATCGGCATCGCCTGGTTCGCCGGGGCATCCTTCGCAGGCCACGCCTCGTTCAACAAGGCGACCTTCACCGACGTTGCCCAGTTCAACGGGGCATCCTTCGCAGGCCACGCCTCGTTCGACGAGGCGACTTTCACCGACATGGCCCAGTTCAACATGACGTCCTTCGCAGGCCATGCCTGGTTCGGCGAGGCGACCTTCGCAGGCCATGCCTGGTTCGGCGAGGCGACCTTCGCAGGCCATGCCTGGTTCGGCGAGGCGACCTTTGCCGGCGACACCTGGTTCGGTGGGGCGTCCTTCTCAGGCAACGTCTGGTTCAACGAGGCACGATTCGAGACAGCAGCGCAATTGGGGCCACTGGTGTGCGGCGGCATGGTGGAACTGGGTGGCGCGGTGTTCGGAGCGCCGGTGGCAGTGGAGATCGCTGCGGAAAGGCTGTCGCTATGGCGGACGCGATGGGCGTCGACGGCCGCACTGCGGCTGCGCTACGCCAAGGTGGACCTGACCGGGGCGGTGCTGGAGCATCCACTCACCCTGGCAGTCGAACCGGCGCCCTTCACCATCCCACTGAGTTCTCCTTTGTCCGAGGAGGTGCTGACGAGCCGGGACGCGGGCGTGCGGGTGGTAGCGCTTGGCGGGGTGGACGCCGCGCACCTGACGCTGACAGATGCAGATCTGTCCGAATGCCGGTTCGCCGGCGCGGTCCACCTGGACCAGCTCCGCGTCGGCGGCCGCGCCGACTTCGCCCGGCCGCCGGCCGGATGGCACCGCCGCGGCCTGGTGCCGGCGCGCTGGTCGCGCCGCCAGACCCTGGCCGAGGAACATCACTGGCGTGCCGCCACCGCGCGCCGAGCCACCCCTGCAGAGGCCACCCGAGGGTGGCAGCCGGGGCCGCACCATCCCGACGCGCAGTACCCCCCCGGACCCCGGACGGTGGCCACGCTGTACCGGGCGCTGCGCAAGGCGTTCGAGGACGGCAAGGACGAACCTGGAGCGGCCGACTTCTACTACGGCGAGATGGAGATGCGTCGCCATGACACCACCCGGCCGTGGGGCGAGCGGGCGCTGCTGGCCGCCTACTGGGCCGTCTCCGGGTACGGGCTGCGCGCGGCCCGCGCCCTGACCTGGCTGGGGGCGACGATGCTGGTCACCGTCGTGCTGCTGATGGGCTTCGGGATCCCCGAGGACTCCCCGAAGCAGGAGGCGACCGGCACGGTGCCGCCCGGCGGCGGCACGGTCGCCCTCACCATCGGCAAGGCCGACCCGCAGAACCCCACCGGGGACAGGTTCACCGGCGAGCGCTTCGAGAAGGCGCTGAACGTCACGCTCAACTCGGTGGTGTTCCGCTCCTCCGGACAGGACCTGACCACCGCCGGTACCTACACCGAGATGGCCTCCCGCCTCGTCGAGCCCGTCCTGCTGGGCCTGGCGGTCCTGGCCGTCCGCAACCGCGTCAAGCGGTGACTCGAAAGCACGGCTGCGACTCGTGACGTCGGCCGGGAACGGAGCTGTACCCGGTGCCCCCTCGTGTTCGCCGCGGCGGCAGGACGATCCCCTGGGCCCCGCACGGAGCGGCCCGCCACGGGCCCCGGCTGCCCCTGGCGACCCGACGCCTCTCTCACCTTCGACGACCAGTGCGTGCTCACGGCCCTGCCCAGCGGAGCGTCCTTCGTCTTCCGGGGTTCCCAAGGCGCGGAACCGCTCCTGAACGTCATGGGGCTACCGGGCGGCTTCCACGTCTGCCCGGTTCCGGACCGCCGGGCGACGCCCTGACGAGTGCCCTCGGAGCTGAGCGCTTCGGCCGGTGCGCGGGTCGGCCCCCGACCGGCGAGAACGCGGGTGCCGTCGCGGAGCGTGTGCGTAGGATCGCCGGCATGGCGCTGCGTCCCGTACAGGTGAACATCAAGGCTCTCGACGCCCCGGCGGTCGGCCGGTTCTGGGCGGAGGCCCTCGGCTGGCAGGCCTACAGCCCTGGCGCGACCACCTACGTCGGGCCCTCGGGCGGCATCGTCTGGCCGGACCCGGTCGCCGTCGGCATCGACGTCGTTCCCGTATCCGAGCCCAGGACGGCGGCGAAGAACCGTGTGCACCTCGACCTCGCCACCACCTCCGAGGCCCACCAGGCGAAGCTGGTCGCACGCCTCGAAGCTCTCGGTGCGACGCCCGCCGACGTGGGCCAGGGCGATATGCCATGGAAGGTCCTGACCGACCCGGAGGGCAACGAGTTCTGCCTGCTCAAGGCCCGCCTCAGTCCGCTCTGACGTGCTCCGTCCACTCCCGCCCGGCATCCGGTGCCGGGCGGAGGCGTACCTCCGCGGACGCGGCCGTGCTCAGGCCGGGGCGGCGGGGCCGGGGGCCCGGCCGGTGGGCCGGTCGGCGCGGTAGACGTGGTGGGCGCGGCCGTCGGCCGGATTGTCCGGGTCCAGGTCGGCCGTACCGGCCCTGCGCAGCCCGGCCTTCTCCAGGGCCCGCCACGACGCGCGGTTGGCCGCGTTCACCGGGACGACGACGGCGGACGCGTCCGGGTGGCCGGTCCAGGTGGCCGCCACGACCGCCCGGATCACACGCGGCCCCAGACCCCGTCCCACCCGGGTGGGGTCGCCGATCAGGTAGTCGATCGTGACCGCCGAGCCGGGCAGCTCGACCTGGTCGGCCAGTTCCGCGCGGTAGTCGGGGTAGTCCGCGAAGCGGCACCGCTGCACCAGGGCGACCGGTGTGCCGTCCTCCATCACCAGCAGGTCCTCGGACGGCTCCTCGCCGCGCGCCGCCGGGCCGAAGTCCCGCGTGACCGCCTCGGCGGACGTGTCGTGGTGCCACCACCGCGCCACGTGCGGCCGCGCGAGCCACTCCCTCAGCAGCCCGAAGTCGTCCTCGGTCACCCGCCGCCACGTGAGCACTCTGCCTCCTCGTCGCGCTCGGTCCGCGCCGGCTGCGGCGATCCGCCGCGCCGGAGGTACACCACGGGATGATCCCGGATGCGGACGGCGGCGGGAAAACCATGTGACGCGTGGCGCCCGGTCACCGATACTCCGCGCGTGGCCACCCCGAACATCTCGAACACCCCGAGCACCTCGAACGCCGGCGGGACCGGAACCGGCGCGCCCGCGCCGTCCCCCCGGCCCCCGCTGACCGCTTCGGCCGGCCGCGTCTTCGACGCGGTCCCGCCGACGGTGCTGGTACTGCTCGGCATCGTCAGCGTCCAGGTGGGCGCGGCGCTGGCCAAGAACCTTTTCAGCGCGGCGGGCAGCTTCGGCACGGTCGCGCTGCGGCTGTTCTTCGCGGCGGCGGTGCTGATGCTGCTGTGGCGGCCGTCGCCGCGCATGAACCGCCGCGCGTGGACGGTGGTGCTCGGCTACGGCGCGGTCCTGGGCCTGATGAACCTGTGTTTCTACCTGGCGCTGGACCGGATCCCGCTGGGGATCGCGGTGACCATCGAGTTCCTCGGGCCGCTGGGTGTGGCCCTGGCCGGGGCGAGGCGGTGGCTGGACGCCTTCTGGGCCGTGCTCGCAGGAGGCGGCGTGGTGCTGCTGATGGAGGGACGCGGTGAACTCGACCTCGTCGGCTGCCTGTTCGCGCTGGCCGCGGGGGTGTGCTGGGGGCTGTACATCCTGCTCGGCGCGGCACTGGGCCGCCACACCTCCGAAGGGAGCGGGCTGGCTCTGGGAATGGCCGTCGCGGCGCTGATGGCCGTGCCGCTCGGCGTGGCCGACAGCGGAACGGAGCTGCTCCAGCCGTGGGTCCTGGCCGCGGGCCTCGGGGTGGCGCTGCTGTCGTCGGTGGTCCCGTACTCGCTGGACCTGGAGGCGCTGCGCAGGATGCCGCCGCGTGTGTTCGGCATCCTGATGAGCCTGGAGCCGGCGGTGGCGGCCCTCATCGGCCTGGTGGTGCTGCGGGAGTCGCTGTACTGGTCGCAGTGGGCCGCGGTGCTGTGCGTGGTGGTCGCGTCGGCGGGCGCCACCCGCGCCACCCGCGCCTCCGGCCCGGACACCCGCCCGGACTCCTGACCGCCGGCAACCGGCCGGCGCCCGCACCGGTCCGCGGTGCCCCCGCGAACCGCTTCCCGTCCACGCCGCTCCCGCTGGAAGGGCCGCTGTGATCCTCCTCGTACCGGTGGTACTCCTCGCCGCCGTCGCACTGGTCCTCTTCTGTCTGATCCGGTGCGCCGGAGTCGTCCTCCCGGGGAGCAGGCACTGGTCCGGGAGACGGCGGCGGCGTCGGCCTGCACCATCGTGCTGACCGGGATCGTGCTGGCCTCCCGGAACCCGCGTGCGCGTACCTCCGTCGGAGGGCGCCGCCGATTGCGAGCCGGTCGCAGCCGGTCGTCCCGGTCAGCACCGCCACGCCCATCGCCCTCTTCGGCAGGCTGCCGCGGAAACTGCCCGATACGGCGTCAGAACGGGGGGGGCGTACGGGCGGCTGCTCACGCGGTCGTAGATCTCGCGCAGCCACGGCAGGCGGACGGCGGGCAGCCGTGCGAGCCGGTGGAGGAACACACCCGGGTCGGGCCGGAACGGCCGCCACGGACGCATCGGCGGCGGATCGTCGCGGAGGACGCCGCCGGGCAGTCCGCCGGTCACCGGAAGCGGCGACCGTTCGCTGTGGAAGGCCAGGCGCGCCCACACACCGGCGGTCAGCGGCACGGCCGGCGGGCTCTGCGCGCCGCCCGGCGGCCGCCATACCCGCCCCGTCCGCGGATGCCGTGGGACCAGCGCGATGTCGGGGCCGGGACCGCGGGCGGTCAGGCCGGGCCCGGCCAGGCCCGCTCTGCGGGCCGGTGGCCCGGGCGGGAGCAGCGCGTCCAGCACGCGGCCGAACGTCTCCGCCGCGAGGCCGTCGGGGACGGCCACGGGCTCACCCGCCGAAGCGGCCAGCAGACGGGCCAGCGCATCCCCCACCGCCGCCTCCCACAGCGGGCTCCACGCCCCGGTCTGCTCGACGGGCGGTACACCCTGCCACGCCCCGGCCGGCTCCTCACGGCCGACCGCCCGGGGGCGGGGGCCGTCGGCGTGCAGACGGTGCACGGCGCCGGGTTCGAGCCACACCGCCTGCCAGAGCGAGCAGTCGTCGATGCGGGTCGCCACCGGCTCCCCGCACCCTGTGCACGCCAGATTCGGGCCGTCCCGTCCGTCCAGCCCCGTGCAGTAGCCGTCGCACCGCTCCGGGATCACGGTGGTGCGGCGGATGTCGCCCGGCGCGACGACGATCGCCCCCGGCGTCCCGAAGGACAGGGCGGGGACCGGCGCGAACACCCCGCGCGCCTCGGCCTCCTGCGGCCCGATCCCGCTCCACGGCCGCCACGGCGGCCCGGAGGGCTCCGGGTCGACCGCGTACGTTCCCGGCTCCATCAGCGGAGGGAGCAGTTCGTGCCCGTACCTGTGGTGGGCGTGGACGGGGAGCGCGATCCGCGACACGGGGGCGGTCAGTACGGCGCCGCACCCACGGCAGGCGAACACCTCGGCCATCCGCGCCTCCCCCCACCGTCGACCGGTCGGATTATCCGGGTCCGGCGGACCGGCGGCCAAACTCCTTCCTCACCGGGCCGCTTCGGTGCTTCGGACGGGCGCGGCCGCGGCCCGTGCGGGGAGGGCGATGAGCAGTGCGGCCGCGACCAGGGTCCCGCTCGCCCACAGCGGTCCGAGGACCCCGGCGGCGGTGGTGAGGGTGGCCGCGGCGATCAGGGGGCCGGCGACGGCGCCGGTGTTGAGGGCGGCGGTGGCGTACGCCCCCGCCAGGGTGGGGGCCGCGGCGGCCTCGTACAGGACCCGGGTGATCAAGGTGGCGCCCAGCGCGAACGACAGCGCGCCCTGCACGAACACCAGGGCGAGCAGTACGGCCGGCCGCTCGGCCAGCAGCGCCAGGGCCGGCCAGCCGAGCAGCAGCAGTGGGCCGCCGACGGCGAGGACCGGGCCGGGGTGCCGGTCGGCCAGCCGTCCGGCGACGGTGACCCCGGCGAAGGAACCGGCGCCGAAGAGCATCAGGGCGAGGGGGACCCACCACGCGCCCAGCCCGGCGGGGCCGGTCACCACCGGGGCGAGAAAGGTGAAGCCGGCGAACGTGGCGGCGTTGACCAGCGCGCCCAGCAGCATCGCCCGCAGCAGCGGCACCCTGGTGAGCTGGGCGAACTCCGCACGCAGGGCCGGCCCGCCGGCCGCTTCTTCCCGCCCGCGTCCGGCCGGGACGCCCGTGAGGACGCCGAGGGCCGCGGGCAGGCAGAGCACGGCGACGGCCCAGAACGCGGCCCGCCAACCCAGCAGCGTGCCCAGCGCCGATCCGCCGGGGACGCCGGCGATCGTGGCCAGCGTGGTGCCGGACAGCAGCACGGCCAGCGCACGCCCCTTCCGCTCGGGCGGGACGAGTGCGGCGGCGGCCGTCAGGGCGACGGCCAGGAACCCGGCGTTCGCCAGCGCGGCGACGACCCGGGTGGCGAACAGCACCGGGAAGCTGGAGGTGACGGCGCCCACAGCGTGGGCCGCCGCGAAGGTCAGGGTGAACCCGAGCAGGGCGGCGCGTCGGGGCCAGGCGCGGGCCAGGGCGGCCATCACAGGGGCGCCGGCGGCCATGCCGACCGCGAAGGCCGAGGTGAGCGTGCCTGCCGCTCCGACCGTGACACCGAGGTCGGCGGCGAGATCCGGCAGGAGGCCGGCGAGCATGAATTCGGATGTGCCCATGGCGAAGACGGCCAGGGCGAGCAGATAGAGCGCGAGAGGCATCGAGTGGCTCCGGGGTGAGGAGAGGCACGAGAGAAGGTCATCTCGTCACCGCGGCCGACCCCCGGGGCACGCTCGCCCGGCCGCGGAACACGGCGGGACGGCGGAGAGCTACGGGCTCAGTGGTGCAGGGGGCTGACGGCGTGACCGAAAGCCCCCACCCTGTCCGACTCAGGACTCGACATGGCCCACACGTTACCCGGCCGGCGCCCGCCGGAGCACCCCGGTTTCACCGGCACCCACCGGCCCGGCCCGTGCCACCGACGCCATGACCCCCGATACCCGGTCGCGGAGGAACACGGTCTGATGGACATGTGGACATGGAAGGAATGAGCCGGACGGAAGCCGTCGCGCTCGTGCAGCGGATCATCGACATGGACTACGCCGACGACGGGGAGTTGGACGACTGGCTGGAGCGGCTCGACCAGGCCCTGGTGTGCCCGGCAGGGCATGTCGGCGGCCCGGTCTTCCACTCCGAAGCGCCTGAACCGTCGGCGGAGGAAGTAGTCGGCCGGGCTCTCGCCTACGACCCGATCGCCCTGTGAGTGCCGGTGTCCGATTCCGTGCCCGGACGACGGAGCCGCCGTGGTGTCGAGGACCCGGGTGGCCGGTCAGGCGGGCGCCGGACTCCGCTCTCACGGCGCAAGGTCGGTCGGCATCGCGCCCGCCCGGGTCCCGCCCCCGATGTCCACCGCGATCGGCGGAACAACGGCCGCTGACCCACCCCCTACCCGGGTATCACCGCCGACTTGGCTCTCCGGGGTGACGCCCCGCCCCCCGTCGTCTTCCTACCTTCCCGCCGTCACCACGGACGAGACGAAGGAGATGGACGGATGCGCCGCTTCAGGAAGACTCTGGTCACCGCCCTGCTGACCACTCTGCTGGCCGGCGGCACGGCGGGCCCGGCCTCGGCGAGCACCCAGAGACCGCCGAGCGGTCCGCTCCCCGGCACCGCCGCCTGGCTGGCGGACGACCTCTCGGGCAAGGAGCCACCGGACCCCGCCACGGCCGGCCCCCGGGAGGTGGCGGCATTCTTCGCCGGTCTGACCGACGCTCAGCAGCGCGGACTCGTCAGAGACCACCCCGCCGTGGTGGGCAACCTCGACGGGGTCCCCGTAAGCCTCCGTTACGAGGCCAACGCCCTCGCGGGTGATCAGGTCCTGGCGTACGACCCGCGCGGCCGCGGTCTGATCGCGCAGGTCGCGGGCGACCTGGAGAACGCCGCCCACATCGCGGTGATCGTCCCCGGCTCGGACACCGACCTCGCCACGTTCGCCGCCACGGCGCAGCAGGCCGCCGACCTCCAGAAGGAGGCGGGCGACGACACGGCCGTCATCGCCTGGGCCGGCTACACCACCCCCTCCGGTATCGGCCTGGACCTGGCGACGGGCCGACTCGCCGAGACCGGTGCCGAGCGCCTCGCCCGTTTCATCGACGGCCTGGACGCGGTGGGCCTCCCCGCCCCCTCCCTCTTCTGCCACAGCTACGGCTCGGTGGTCTGCGGCCTCGCCGCCTCCGACACCGGTGCGAGCGACATCGTCGTCATGGGCTCGCCCGGCATGCGCGCCGACGACGTGACCGCGCTCGGCACCGGTGCCCGTGTCTGGGCGGCGAAGTCCCCGAAGGACTGGATCAATCGTGTCCCCAACGTCGAGGTCCTGGGCCTGGGCCACGGCGCGGACCCCACCTCGCCCCGCTTCGGCGCGACCGTCCTGCCCGCCGACGACGTCCCGTCACACGACGGGTACCTCACCCCAGGCACCTCCACTCTGACCGCGTTCGCGGCGATCGCCCGCGGAGGCCTGCGGTGAAGGTCCCCACGAAGCTCGCGAGGCTCACCGCCGGGATCGACGGCCAGACCCCCGCCCATCGCGACCGCGCCGTCGACGGCCTGCGTGCGCTGGCGCTCCTGGCCGTCCCGGCCGGGCACTGGCTGCTGGGCGGCTTCACGCTCGACGGCGGCGGCGGTCTGCGCAACGCCAGCCCGCTGTCCGCGTTCGGCTCACTGGCCCCGGCAAGCTGGATCCTCCAGATGCTGGGCGTCTTCTTCCTGGTCGGCGGCTACTCCTCGTACCTGTCCTTCCACCGCCGCACAGGCTCGGCCGGCCAGTGGACCGCCGGCCGCCTCATGCGACTGGGCCGCCCGGTCCTCGGCGTCACCGCCGTGTGGGCGCTGCTCCTGCCGGCCCTGCACTACGGCCTCGGCATTCCGACCGCCACGCTGCGCACCGCGTCGACCCTGGTCGTCCAGCCCCTGTGGTTCGTCGGCGTCTACGCCGTGATCACCGCCCTCACCCCCTACTGCGTCCGGGCATCGCGGCGTCTGGGCTTCTGGGCCGCGGCCCCGCTGCTCGGCTGCGTCGCGGTGGTCGACTTCCTCCGCTA
The DNA here is from genome assembly GCF_054072955.1 of Streptomyces sp. SS8. Classification (NCBI taxonomy): domain Bacteria; kingdom Bacillati; phylum Actinomycetota; class Actinomycetes; order Kitasatosporales; family Streptomycetaceae; genus Streptomyces; species Streptomyces sp. SS8. The sequence goes on along the minus strand of NZ_JBSVCZ010000015.1, from coordinate 96,450 downwards.
CGGGCCTTACGCGGACGCCGTGCCGCCCTGGCTGAGTCTGCTCAACCTGCTCCCGGGCTGGATGTTCGCCTACCAGCTGGGCGTCTCCTGGGCGGACAGGCGGCTGGGCCGGCGCGAGGCGTGGCTGCTGCTCGCGGGCGGCACGGCCCTGTTCGCCACCCTGTTGCTCGCCTTCCACTACCCGGCGTCGATGGTGGGCGTGCCCGGCCGGTCCCGCACCAACTCCCATCCGCCGTCCCTGCTGGTCCTGGCGCTGGCGGCCCTCCAGTGCGGTGCGGCGATCGTGCTGCGCGACCGGCTGGCCCGGTTGCTCCGGCGCCCCGCCCTGTGGGGCCCGGTGGTGATCGTCAACCTGTCGGCGATGACGATCCTGTGCTGGCACCAGACGGCGATGCTCGCCGCCGCGGTCCCCGCCTCGTACTTCGGTGAGGTCCCCGGTCTGACCACCGCGCCGGACACGGTCGGATGGATCCTGGCGCGGCTGGCCTGGATGCCGCTCTTCGCGGGGCTGTTCGTGGCGATCGCGAGACTCGCCCGGCCACTGGAGGCCCCGTGGGACCGCGCCGGCACGGTCATGCGCGCTGCGGCGGGTGTGCTGGCGGCGGGCTTCTTCCACTTCGCTCTCGCGGCGTGAACGGCGTGTCCGTACCGCCGCATCACCGCGGACCGCGGCCGCCGCGTCCCGCCCCCTCCCCACCGGCTACGCCGAGCACCTCGGAGAGCCGGACGGAACCGAGCACCACGACACCATCCACCGAACACCGGAGCGCGACCATGCCCACACCCGGCACGCCCACAACCGGCGAAACCGCCCTGCCGCACCCCGCGAGGACCACCGCGAGACCGTCCCCACCGGAAACCGGCAGCGAGTTCACACCCCTGCTGCGCGACGTCAGGGGACAGGGGCTGCTCGACCGGCGCACCGGCTGGTACGCACGCACCGTGGTGGCCAACGCCCTCGGCCTGGCCGCCGTCGTCACCGGCATGGCGCTCACCGGCGGCTCCTGGTGGGTACTCGCCCTCGCCCCGGTCCTCGCCGTCCTGTGCGCCCGCACCGCGTTCATCGGCCACGACGCGGGCCACGCCCAGATCAGCGGCGACCGGGCCACCAACCGCCGGATCGGGCTCGTCCACGCCAACCTGCTGCTCGGTATGAGCTACGGCTGGTGGAACGACAAGCACAACCGCCACCACGCCAACCCCAACCACATCGACAAGGACCCCGACGTCGCCGCCGACGTCCTCGTCTTCACCCGCGGGCAGGCCGCCGCCCGCACTGGCTTCCGCGGCCGGCTCACCCGCCACCAGGCCTGGCTCTTCTTCCCGCTCACCCTCCTCGAGGGCATCGCTCTGAAGTTCTACGGCTTCCGGGACCTGCGCCGCCGGACCGGCCGCGAACGCCTGGTGGAAGGCGCGCTTCTGACCGCCCACACCGCCGGATACCTCACGGTGCTCCTGACGACCATGCCACCGGCGCGGGCGCTCGTCTTCGCCGCCCTCCACCAGGCCCTGTTCGGGCTGCACCTGGGCATGGCCTTCGCGCCCAACCACAAGGGGATGGACATGCCCGACCCCGGCGGCGAGAAGCGGGGCCACCTGCGACGCCAGGTCCTCACGTCCCGCAACGTCGAAGGCGGCGTCCTCACCGACTGGTTCCTCGGAGGCCTCAACTACCAGATAGAGCACCACCTGTTCCCCGGCATGCCCCGCCCCCATCTGAGACTCGCCCGGCCCATGGTGAAGGCCCACTGCCGCGACCTCGGCCTCCCCTACACGGAGACCGGCCTCGTCGACTCCTACCGCCAGGTCCTGCGCCACCTGCACGAGGTGGGAGAGCCGCTCCGTGCCGATATCGGATGAGCCTGTGCCGCTCACAGCCGCCGCGCCTAAGCTGGGGCCCATGAGCTCAGGGGGAGGGCAGCGCCCGCGTGCGCTGCCCGCCGGCGCGCCGCGCCGGTGGGTGCGGCTGCTGCCGTGGGGCGCGGCGTTCGTGCTGTGTGTCGCCCTGCTGCCCACCACCATCCATGTGCTCGGCACCGACTACGGCCTGAATGGCGGCGTGGCGAGCATGCTGGCCGTCGCGCAGACGGCACCGCTGCTGCTCGCCGTCGTCCGTCCGCTGCGGGCCTGGTACGTGGTCTTCACCGCGGACGTGGCCGGGGCGCTCGCCATACTCGCCGTCGGCCTCGAAGAGCGGCTCCTGTGGCCGTTCCCGCCCATGGAGATCGTCGGGTACGTCGGCCTCTGCATCGCCCTCGGCCTGCGCGAGCCGCGCCGGACGCTCGTGCCGGTGTGGCTGGCGACGGTGGGCGCGGGCATCGGCCTGGAGTTCGCCGCGCCCCACGGCACGAGCGGCAACACAACCCTGTTCATCGTGCTCAGCGGCGCCGTGCTCGTACTCTGCGGTGCGCTCCGCGAGCGGTACGAGGCGCAGCGCAGGCTGGCCGAGCAGGAGACGATCAGCGAGGCCGAGCGCGGCCGGCGGACGCTGCTGGAGGAACGCGCCCGCATCGCGCGCGAACTGCACGACGTGGTGGCACACCACATGTCCGTCATCACGGTGCAGGCGGACACCGCGGTGTACCGCCTCGGCGGGCTGCCGCCGGACGTGCGGGAGGAGTTCACGTCCATAGCGGCGACCGCGCGCGAGTCGCTCGGGGAGATGCGACGGCTCCTCGGCGTGCTGCGGAACGAGGAGACGCACGGCGAACTCGCGCCCCAGCCGGGCCTGACGCGGATCGGGCAGCTGGTGGAGGCGACGGTGAGGGCGGGCGTGCCTGTGGAGTTCACCCCCTGCGACGTCGACGTGCCCGAGGTGGTGGGCCTGGCCGCGTACCGCATCGTCCAGGAGGCCCTCGCGAACGTCGTGCGGCACGCGCCGGGCGCTCCGGCACAGGTTTCGGTTTCGGTGTCGAAGTCCGTTCCGGGGGACGGCGCGCGGCTCACCGTCCTCGTCGTCAACGGACCGCCGCCCGCCCCGCCCTCCGTACCGTTCGAGGAGGACCGCACCGGGCACGGCCTGGTCGGCATGCGGGAACGGGTGCGGCTGCTGGGCGGCGAACTGGACACCGGGCCGCTGCCGGACGGCGGCTTCCGGGTGGCGGCGCGGCTGCCGGTGACGCCGCCGGTGACGGAGAACGACAGCGAGGGAGCGGCATGACGATCCGGGTCATCATCGTCGACGACCAGGCCATGGTGCGGGCCGGCTTCGCCGCGCTGCTGGCCGCCCAGAGCGACATCGACGTGGTGGGCGAGGCCCCCGACGGCGCGCAGGGCGTCGAGCTGAGCCGGCGCACCCACCCCGACGTCGTGCTGATGGACGTCCGCATGCCCGAGATGGACGGGCTGGAGGCAGCACGCCACATCCTGGAGCCGGCACCCGGTGTGACACACCGTCCGCGCGTCCTGATGCTCACCACCTTCGACATCGACGACTACGTCTACGAGGCGCTCCGGGCGGGCGCGAGCGGCTTCCTCCTCAAGGATGCGCCCCCGGCCGACCTCATCGCGGCGGTACGCGTCGTGGCCTCGGGCGACGCGCTGCTCGCCCCCTCCGTGACACGCCGCCTCATCGCTGACTTCGCCCGGCAGCGTCCCGCGGCCCGGGGCAGGCCCGCGCTGCGGCTCAAGGCTCTGACGGAACGCGAGACCGAGGTCCTCACCCTGGTGGCCCGCGGCCGGTCCAACGCGGAGATCGCGCAGACGCTGGTACTGGCCGAACAGACGGTCAAGACGCACGTGAGCCGCGTTCTGAACAAGCTCGGTCTGCGCGACCGCGCCCAGGCGGTGGTCTTCGCCTACGAATCGGGGCTGGTGACCGCGGGCGAATAGCGCGGCTTCCGCCGCGGGAGGGCATCGGGGCAGGGAAGCCGGCCCCGTCAGGCGGGTATCCCCCCTCCGTGGAGCGACTTGCGCGGAGGGCCGCATGATGCGCGGTCACGAGCACGGGCGTTGTCCGTGGTGGACGTGGTGGATCCCGGACGCGGCCCGCCCGGCCACGAGCCCCGGCGGCCCGCGGGACGCCGTCCGGGGGGACGTCCCGTAACCACCGGCCGTCCGGGGCGGGGGCGCCTGTGGGCCGGTGATCAGCGGAAGTCGAGCGGAACGCCCTTGTCCACGCAGCACTTCATGACATCGATCAGCCGACCGGTGTCGTCGACGCGCCGTTGGAGGACGGGATCGTCGGCGACCGGTAGCCGCTCGCCGGCGATCGCCTTGGGCCCCTTCTCGCGATCCGGCCGCGCCGATGGTTCCGCTCCGTCACCTTCCTCGTACGGGCAGGTCCGCGTCCGGCGTGCGGAGGCCGGCGAGCCGGCCCTCGAACTGGCGTCCTGACTGCCCACGCCTGTGGAGTCTCTGATAGTTCTTTTCGTGGGGCCCGGGTGTATGCCCGGCGCGGCGCCTCCCGGGGTGCTGCAAGGGAGGGGAAGTACATGAGCACCACCGCACGCGACGCCGTCATCGCCATCGAGCAGAAAGCGGTGGACCGCGCCTACGACTGCTATGAGAGGCAACTGGCCGAGATGACCGGGCAGTCGGTCGCCACCGCCTCCGCCAGCGGGAAGGACGGCGTCGCCAACCGGATCGAGGCAGAGGAGCGGGCCGCGGCGTACGGCGGCCTCGGCAGCGCGTCGCTGGTCACCAGCCGGGTCGATGTGCGGGAGGGGGCCGATGCCGCCCCCGAGACCTGGTACATCGGCCGCCGTGGCGTCCGCGACCCCGCCACCGGGGATCCGGTGGTCCTTCTGTGGACCAGCCCGCTGGCCAAGAAGTGGGGGGAGGCGCTGCCCTCCGACCCCGGTGAGGTGCTCCTGCGGCGGCAGTTGCGCTGCGCGCAGCGCATCGTCGAGGACTACCTCGACGAGATCGCCGTCGCAGGCACCGTCCCCCGGCCCCGGCCGGCCATGGACGACGCCGAGCCCGCGGCACCGGAAGACCGGGCAGCGGAGCCGGCCGCCGCCCCTCAGGAGCGGCAGGCGCCGCGTCCGCAGGTACCCACCCCGGGCGATGTCGTGCGCATCCAGCGGCGCAAGCCTCCGCAGCCCGACGACTTCCTCCTGCGGGAGCTTCAGCGTTCGCGCGGCGGCCGCATGCGGGACATCGTGGAGACCATCCGCCGCGACCAGATGGACCTGGTCACCGGCTCGCCCTCCGACATCCTCGTCGTGCAGGGCGGTCCGGGTACCGGTAAGTCCGCGATCGGTCTGCACCGTGTGACCTGGCTGGTCCACAACGACCACTTCAAGGCCCAGGACGTCCTGGTCATCGGGCCTCACCAGAGGTTCCTGGACTACGTCGGGCAGGTCCTCCCCACGCTCGGCGTCCGCAACGTCAACGCCGTACAGCTGACCCGCCTGTGGGACGGCGAGGTCCTCGGCTCCGACAGCCCGCAGGCGCGGCTGGTGAAGTCCGACGAGCGCATGGCCGCCGTCCTGCGGCGGCGGGTGGAGGGCGAGTGCCGTCCCGAGGCCCTCGACGGCCTCACCACCGCCCCCTCCTTCGAGGGCGACGAGCCGGCGTTCACCGTCACCGCCGGCAGCACCATCCTGCGCGTTCCCCGCTCGGAGATCCTCGCCGTCCTCGACCGGGCCCGCGATGGCGACGGCGCCTACCGCGAACGCCGCGACCGCTTCCGCAGCCTGCTCGTCGACCGCCTCCTGCAGGAACTCATCGCCGTCTCCCCGCGCCGCAGCCGCGACAACACCATCCGCCGCGACCTGGAACGCAACCGCCGGGTCGAGCGCCTCGTCGAGCGCGTCTGGCCGTCACCGGGTGCCAGGGAGGCGCTCCGCAGCCTGTACGACTCGGCCGACCTGCTGCGTGCCTGCGCCGACGGCATCCTCACCGAACAGGAGCAGGCCGCCCTGCACCGGCCCCGGGCCACCGCGGCCGCCGACGAGCCGTGGACCCTGGACGACCGCGTCTGCCTGGAGGAGCTGCGGTACCTCATCGAGGGGGAGACGCCCCGGCGTTACGGGCACATCGTCATCGACGAGGCCCAGGACCTGACCCCGATGCAGGCCCGCTGCCTGCGCCGCCGCTGCGCCGCGAACGGTTCCATGACCGTCCTGGGGGACCTCGCCCAGGCCACCGGCCCCCACACCTACACCGACTGGGACCGCCTGGGCGCCCTGCTGTCCGACCACGGCGACTGGCGCGTGGCCGAGCTGAACACCAGCTACCGCGTGCCGTCCGAGATCATGGAGTTCGTCGCGCCCCTGGCCCGCGCCGTCGCTCCCGCCCTGCCCTATCCCCGGGCCGTACGCGAGGCCGGCGGGGACGCCGTGCGGACGGTGGCGACCGAGCCGTGGTCGCTCCTCGCCGACACCGTCGCCCAGGTCACCCGCCTGGTCGGCACCAGCGACGGGCACACCCTGCGTTCGGTGGCCGTCATCGTCCCCGACGACTCCAGCTGGCTCGGTGAGATCAGCCGCCAACTGGACCTGGCCGAGGGCGTCACGGGCCAGGAGCGCGAGGCGGTGTCCGTCCTGGCCGCCGCCGACGCCAAGGGCATGGAGTACGACCACGTCCTCGTCCTCGAACCCGCCACCATCGCCGACCGCGGCCCGGCCGGCCTGCGCCGGCTCTACATCGCCCTCACCCGCAGCACCCAGAGCCTGACCGTCCTGCACACCTCCCCACTCCCCGAGGCCCTCACGAACACCGACGACACCACCGAACAGCCGACCCCCGCTTCCGCACCGGACACGGCGGCGGGCGACCTCCTGGAGGCCGACATCCCGGAGGTCGGCACCGACCTCCGCGTCCGCGTACTCGGCCACACCAGCGGCGGCAACTACAAGGTCGAAGCCGTCCCACCCACCACCGACCGCCCGCTGCTCCTGGCCGTGCGCCACGGCTCCACGCCCCCTGCCATCGGAGCGGAGCTGGACGTCTGGGTGCTCCGCCACGACTCCACCGTCAGCTTCGTCACGGCCGACGAGCGCGGCCGCAAGCCCATCTCCCCCACCATGGCCAAGCGCTACGCGGACGCACTCGGCGTCCTCGGGGAAATGGCCGGCGGCGACGTACCCAGCGATGCCCGCGCCCGGCTCTCGGAACTCAAGGGCATGGCCAACCGCTGCCTGCGCCTGGACCAGCACGACTGGCTGGACGTCTGGCGCGTGCTCGGCTCCCCGGACAGGGCCCGCCTGAACCTGCTGCGCGACCTCGCCGTGAACACCGACCGAGCACTCGCCTCCGGCGCCGCGGACCCGAACCGGATCGGGGCCGACCTGGAGCGCAGCGGCTGGGCCGACGCCCTGTCCCACGCACGACACACCCTCGAGGAACGCCTGGCCACCGCGACCGTCCCGATGGGGAACGACGAGCACACTCCCACAGCCCCGCAGCAGCCCGAGCCGGAGGAACCCGCCCACATGCCCACCACGACAGGCACCGCTGCCGCGAAGACAGCCCCGGGCACCGCTCTCGCTCAAGCCCTGGAGGTCTCGGCAGCGGCCGACCGCACCTGCAAGACCCACGAGGCGGTACGTCTGGAGCTGATGGCGGCCCTGCTGCGGGCGGACCGGCAGCCGACCAGCTCACCGGTCATCGACGTCAGCTGCGCCACCGAGGACGGCCACAGCCTCTACGAGGTCCTCGGCGCCGGCCTCTCCGCCCACCCCGACCTCCGCTCGGGCGCAGCCCGCCTCCTCGAGATCAACCACACCCTGCCCACCCCCGCCGACCGCCTCTATCTGGTCCTGTCGGAGCCGCCCGCCGAGGAGTGGTCGGTCGGCGCCGTCCACGAGGTCTTCGGCGTCCGGGTCCTCTGGCGCACCCCCGGAAGCTGGGGCGGCCAGGACACGGAAAGCGCCCTGGGCTCCGGCCAGGCATGACCCCTGCACCGGGAACAATCCGCACGACCTGCGGAACAAGCGGTCCGCCGTGCCCCTGGGCGGCGGTGTTCCCCTTCACGAGGTGTCGCGGTGGATGGGGCACGCCTCCATCAGAGTCACGGCGGACCGCTACGGCCACCTCACCGCCGACGGCAGCGAGCGCTGCCGGCAGGTGATCGGGGCCGTCTTCGACGGCGCCGGGTCAGCGGATGCCGAGCGCGCGCAGGGCGCGGTGCTGACTCGGTGCTGGCTTTGCCGGGAAGAGGATGTAGCAGATGCCCCCCGTACCGCTTCTGACCCGGCCGTTCGCGTCGTAGCGCTTGGTGCGCAGCCAGATGTTCTCGAACTGCTACAACGCGCCATACCAGAAGCGGTACCCCACGGCAAAAGACCAGCTCAACGGCGTGGGCCCGTCACCTACGGACGGGCCCACGCCACCCCCGTGCTGACTCGGCGCTGACCCCCGTTGCCGTCCGTTCCGGTCCGCCCGGGTCTGTCGTGCTGGTTCGGTGCCGACTCCGCCCACCAGCCCGGGACATCGGCGCCCTCCCCGCACCACGCTCCCCCACCCAGACGACCAACCTCTCACCGAGGGTGACCGTCTACCAGAGGAACGGACAACGCCTTTGGCGCGGCCGCTCCTCCTCCATACCTTCGTCCTCACCAGATGATCAAGTCATCCGGAGGCATCATGACCGAGCCACTCTGGGATGTCGCCGCCCTGGCCGAGTTCCTCGGGAAACCCGTCGCCTGGGTCTACGACAACCACGTCAAGGAAGCCATCCCCAGCTTCCGCATCGGCCGGCAGCTGCGCTTTCCCCCCACCGAAATCCGGGAATGGATGGAGCGCAAGTGCCGCACAACGACATGAGCAACACACACTTCAGGCCCTGACTCCCTCCCCTGCAATTGAAGCCCCTCCTCATCAGCACGCCGTACCGGACCACAGCAGCAGACAGGCTCGATATGGCTCTGGCCACAACTGCTGTTCTTATAGAGGATGCTGGTCAGGCAGCAGGAGGGCAGCATGCAGGACGACTTACTGGTGATCGGACTCGACTTGGGGACCGGACGCGAGGTGCATGTCGCCGAGCGGCCGGTGCAGCACCGGAGGACCCATGGGCACAGCGGCGCACACCCGCTGTGTGCTTCCACCGCTTCCACAAATTCAAGGCCCCGAAAGGGATCCGGGTACCGCTGGTGATCCACGGACGCCTGGGTAGAAGAGTCTGCCCGCACTTCGCACACCCGGCCGGAAAAGCCTTGGCCGGTGGTCGTCATCCCAAGACGGTCTGACACCTCACCACCAAACCCCCTGGCCTGATCGCCGTCAGCAACCGCGGTCTCCCCGTTCCCTCCGCGTAGGGCACCGTCGGCGCGTACCTGACGTACTGGCTGGAGAATGTCGCCGTCCACCACCTGCGTGAGAACACCCACACCCGCTACACCACCTGCATCAACCGCTACCTCATTCCCGGCCTGGGCAAGAAGAAGCTCACCAAGCTCACCGCCAAGGACGTCCGCACCTGGCTCAACCAGCTCCGCACCACCTGCCAGTGCTGCGCACACGGCATCGACGCCCGGCGCGACCAGCCCCGTTGCTGCGCCGCCGGCCAGTGCTGCTCCAAGCGGCTCTCCCCGCTGACACTGACCTACATCCACTCCGTGCTCAAGTCCGCCCTGGAGCACGCCGTCCGCGAGGAGGAGATCCCGCGCAACGTCGCCCGTAACGTCCGCACCGGCACACCCCGGCCCCGACGCTTCGAACCCCTCACCGCCGACGAAGCCCGCCAGTTCCTCACAGCCGCGCGCGGACACCGGCTCCATGCCCTGTTCGAACTCGCCCTGCACACCGGACTCCGCAAGGGCGAACTCCTCGGCCTCCGCTGGGAAGACCTCGACCTCGACCGGGGCACGGCTGCCGTCCGCCGCACCTTGCAGCGCACCAGCACGGGCGGACTCACCACGTTGCCCACCAAGACCCGGTCCTCCGAGCGCCGCATCGCCCTCCCCGCCCGCTGCCTCCAGTCGCTGAAGCACCACCACGAGCAGCAGCAGCGCGACCGTCACACGGCAGGCACCGAGTGGCAGCACAGCGGGTACGTGTTCATCACGCCGCAGGGCAGGCCGATCGACCCGACCAACCTCACCCGCACCTTCACCACGCTCCTCCGCAAGGCCGGCCTCCGCCGCATCCGCTTCCACGACCTCCGCCACTCGACCGCCACCCTCCTCCTGGAACAGGGCGTCGAACTCGTCGTCATCAAGGAACTCCTCGGCCACGCCCACATCGGCGTCACCGCCACCGTCTACGCCCACGTAAGGCTCCGCCTCCAGCGCGACGCCATCGACACCCTCAGTACCGCCCTTGACAGCCCTGCCAACAACGAGTCGACCCGCGACGACGGCAACGACCCGCCGCTGTGCGGAGCCACCGTCCACTGACGTTGCCGTCAACTACTGCCGTCAGACACCTCTGTGGCCCCGCCGGGAGCTTCCCGGCGGGGCCACAAATTTGCTCTTGCACGCACCAGGAGATGCGATGCGGAGGTCAGGATTTCCGGCTACCGCTGAATATCACTCCCCACTCCACACTGCAATCTCCCCTCCTGGCATGCAGGTCACTCGCCGCCCCTTCGGCCCGACAAGCCCCCAGGCCTCATAATCGTCATCCGGTCGGACGGTCAGTTTCGTGCCGCTTTCAAATTTGATCAGGAGATCCCCGACCTTTCCTACCTCGGCCTCAGTAATCACGTCACGGGCCAGTCGAACGAGATAGAGTGCCGCAACCTCCGGGGATTCTGGATCGAAAGACACATGTTCCCCGGACGAGACCTGAAGAACCGCCTCGGTCTCGACGCGCAGCTCGTAATCCTCGCTGGTCAGGACCGTAAGAGCCGCATCGAAGCAGACACGGGTAACTGCTTGACCCTGAAGGTTCAGGTTCATGCCTACCACCCCACCGGAAGCGGATAAGTGCCATCAGGATTCATCGGGATATGCGTAGCCGCTTTCGATCCGGGTTTTCCGTCAAGCCCGATCGGCTGACCATGCTTGTTATGGAAACGCACATAGCCATTCGGGTACATGCCGGTCGGATTCATCACGCGAACCATGTCGGCATTTCCGGTCGACCCAGGCTTCTGCCACACACTTCCCTTGCCGTTATCAGCAGTCCGCGCCACCCAATCGTCACCCACGCCAGTGGGACGCTGAGGGCCGATGACGGGGGGACACGGTGTCGAATTGTGAACGAGGACCGGCGTCTCGCCCGCCAGCACATAGTACGTGTGCTCGCCAGGCGGCCGTCACCTGCATTTTCGCTGGTCAGCGAATTCCGGCCGGTCCGTAGGTGTGCGTGGAAGTGCCGTGCTGTGCGCCCCTGTTGCCGTCGGCGTTGCCGTCAGACGGCTGCGCGCGTGAGGGCGGTGGAGTGGGCTTTGGCCGGTGTCCTGCCCGAGTTGGGGTCGGGCATGGTCAGGGGGCCGTACGCTGGCCCGGCAACTCGGGCAGGCTGTGATCCTGCCCGGAATTTGAACGAGTGGCCCCCTGGCCTTGCCCGACGCGGGCCCCGGCCCGGGGAGGTGGGTAAAGCCCAAGACCGGGAAGTTAGGCGGGTATGCCGTCTGTCAAGACTGCGGTGACGGTGGTTGACGCGGCAACGGAGCCCCTGTCGAACTGTGAGTGTCGAGGTCACGGTCCAAGGGAGCTCCGTTGTCTGTCCAGTGTGCCACCGCGCCGCAGGCGCGGGGACGGTTTGGGGTGTGGCTGCCGGGCCAGTTGGGGGCGTTGACCCGATGGGTGCCGCCGCAACTGGTGGATGAGGTGGTCCGGGTCACGGGTCGCACCGAGCGTCGGGTGCGGCTGTTACCGGCCCGGGTGGTGGTCTACTTCGTGCTGGCCATGGTGTTGTTCGGCGACTGCGGCTACCGCGGGGTGTGGGCGGCGCTGACGGCCCGATGGCCGCACACGGCGGTCCCCGATCCCTCGACGGCGGCGCTGCGACAGGCTCGCCGCAGACTGGGACCGGAGCCGCTGGCGCTGCTGTTTGACCGGTTGCGCGGTGCGGTCGGCACTGCGGCCACGCCCGGGGTGTTCTGGCGGGGGCTGCGGCTGGTGGCCTGGGACGGCACCTGCCTGGAAGTGGCCGACAGCGAAGCCAACGTGACTCACTTCCGCCGGCACGCCTCCCGCACCACGCGCCCGGCTACCCCCAGGTGCGGCTGACCGCGCTGGTCGAGTGCGGTACCCGCGCGCTGATCGACGCGGTCTTCGGACCCCAGCAGTACACCGAGCTGCCGCAGGCTCGGGCCCTGTTGCCGTCGCTGCGGCCGGGGATGCTGCTGCTGGCCGACCGGGGTTACGACGGTTACGAGGCGCTGCGGGATACCGCGGGCACCGGCGCCGACCTGCTGTGGCGGGTGCAGAGCGGCCGCCTGCTGCCGGTGATCGAGCCTCTACCGGACGGCACCTACCTGACCCTGATCACCGAACGCCGCTCCGGGGACCGGCTGGCCCGGTGGCTGCACCGCGGCCGCATCGCCCCCATGCCCACCGGCCTGACCGCGCTGACCATGCGGGTGATCAGCTACCAGATCACCACCACTGCAGCGGACGGCGCCTGCCGCACGAGCACCGTGCGCCTGGTCACCACCCTGCTCGATGCCCAGCGTTATCCGGCCGCCGAGCTGGCCGCGCTCTACCACCAGTGCTGGGAGATCGAGACCGCCTATTTCGGGCTGAAGGTCACCCTGCGCGGCGCCGACCGCGTCCTGCGCTCCCGCACCGTCGACGGCGTCGAGCAGGAGCTCTACGCCCTGCTGGCCGTCTACCAGGCCACCCGGCGGGCCATCACCGAGGCCGCCACCGTTGCCGGTCTCGATCCCGACCGGTTGTCGCTGACCGTCGCGCTGCACACCATCCGGCTCACCGTGGCCAACGCCACCATCGGTGCTTCCTCGGTTTTGACCGCGGCCCTGGTCCACCCCCGCAACCTGGCCCCGGCCCGACGCCGCTCCCGCACCAGCCCCCGCTGCGTCAAACGCACCCTGTAGCCGTATGCCTACAACAAGACCAAGGGCAGCGTCGGACGCAAGGCCGCCGTGACGGTCACCGTCACTCTGACCTGCCACCCCACCACCGAACCACCCTAACTTCCCAGTCTTGGGGTAAAGCCCACGGAGCCGACCGCCCCCACGTCCGGACCTTCGGCTCAGCCAACTCCCCGCCATCGCCTTGCCGTCGGCCTGGCGTTCGCCGTGCGGGCGCGTCCGGCTCTCTCCGCGCTTCCGGTCGTCCGCTGTGCTGTCTTTGCGCGGCCTGGTCGCTGGCCGGCCCGCGGTGGCGGAGCCGAGAGCGGGCCGGGTGGGCGGCCGTGCCGCGCGCGATCCGCGTCAGCGGGTCGCCTTGAACAGGGCGTCGAACTCGTCGTCATCAAGGAACTCCTCGGCCACGCCCACATCGGCGTCACCGCCACCGTCTACGCCCACGTACGCCTCCGCCTCCAACGCGAAGCCATGACTGCCCTCGGCAACGCTCTCAACCGCCCCTGACCCACGCACGGAAACGGCGGGGAACACTGCTGATGTTCGCCGCCGTTGCCGTCAACTACTGCCGTCAGGGCAGGACGTAACGCCCCATAACGGTCATGAAGCGGCCCCGCCTCTTCGCCTGAGCGAAGAGGCGGGGCCACCCCTGTGGATGATCAGACGATTGGCTCGCCCGCCACTCCGCTAAATCCAACGAGTCCGTTCCTCTTCGCCATGTTGAGAATCTCCGGGAGATAGTCAAGTTGGCGGACCGAAAGGGTCAGGAGGACGTACTTGCCTGCATCGTCAGGCTCCTCCTCCAGGTCAAACTGAGACGGCTCCAGAACGTCGTTCACGTCCGGCCACCTAGCCAGCAATTCCTCCCGAAACCGCAACACGTCGGGGCTTACGGCGAGGGCGCTAGTGTCACCTTCAGCGAGGGCGTCAAAGACTTCCTCGGGGTCCCCGACGCAACGCTTCCAGAAGCCGAAGTCGCTACTCACTGGTCATCCTCTCAGGTTAGGGGTTGCAGATCGGACACTCTGTACTGCGACGGACTACCGAGGTTTCAAACCCGTACGTCTTCGCTAGCCATTCATCCTTCCTTCGCTGGCCCCTTGTGTAGTTCGATTTATTCACCTTCACCTCGTAAAGGTGAAGATTGCCGTTTGGCTGCCTGACCGCGATATCCACTTGACGAACGCCGTGGGGAGTCCAGAGTTCGAGCCCGTTCCCGTAGCTCTCGCTGTATATATCGGACTTCTTGTAGAACTTCTCAAACGTCGCCGTCATTTCATCAACACCGGCGGCACCCCTGGCTTTGTCGTGCTGACGGACGCCACAGTTGCTGTTGTGAACGAGTACCGGTGTCTGCCCCGCCAGCACATAGTACGTGTGCGCACTGGGTAGACGTCACCTGCGTTTTTGCAGGTCAGCGAAAGTTTGCTGGTCCGCTGGCGTCCGTAGAAGTGTGCTGGGGTGCGTCTCGGTTGCCGTCATCGTTGCCGCTGAGGTTGAAAGGGTGGGGTGACAGCGGGTGTTGGCGGTGCTACATCCTCGTCATGAGGTATGCGGATGGCGGCGGTCTGACCGCTGTGGGGCGGGCGAAGCGTGAGAAGGTGCGTTTCGATGCCGCGGAGATGTTCGAGCAGGGAGTGCGGCCGCCGGAGGTGGCCCGCAGGTTACGGGTGTCGCGGAAGTCGGCGTACGCCTGGCACGCTGCCTGGGGTGAGGGCGGCAGCGCGGCCCTGGCCTCCAAGGGGGCCGGCGGCTTTCCGTGCCGCCTGGGCGATGCCCAGGCCGAGTGGTTGCAGGCAGAGCTGGAGGCCGGGCCGGCCGCGCACGGCTGGAGCGAGGACCAGCGGTGGACCCTGGCCAGGGTCGCGGAGCTGATCCACCGCCTGTTCGGTCACCGGTACACCCCGCGGGGGGTGTCGTATCTGCTGCACCGGCTGGGCCGGTCACCACAGGTTCCCGTGCACCGGGCCGTCGAGCGGGACGAACAGGCCGTCGCCGCGTGGCGGACGGAGCAGTGGTCACGGGTAAGAGGACGGCCCAACTCCTGGGCGCGTGGATAGTGTTCGAGGACGAGGCCGGACAGGACCTGAAACCCGGTAAGGGCCGAACCTGGTCACGACGCGGGCGGACACCGCTGGTCAGGGTGACGGGCAAGGGTTCCGGCCGGGTCCTGATGGCGGGGATGGTCTGCGTCAGACCGGGCTGCGAGACCCGTCTGATCTACCGGACCCGAACGTACCGGGGCCGGACCGGCGAGAAGAAGGGCTTCCGGGCGCGTGAGTTCGCGGACCTGCTGACCTCTGCCCGTCGGCAGCTCGGCGGTGCCCCACTGATCGTGGTGTGGGACAACGCCAGCATCCATCATGCCAAGTCCTTGCGGGAGTTCTGCGAACGTGACAGCGATTGGCTGACCATCGTCAAGCTCCCGCCCTATGCGCCCGACCTCAACCCCGTCGAAGGCGTGTGGGCCCACCTGAAGAAGTCCCTGGCCAACCTCGCGCCCCGCACGATCGACGGCCTCACCCCACTCGTGAAGAACCGGCTACGCGGCATCCAACGCCGACCCGAGATCCTCGACGGCTGCATCGCCGAGACCGGACTCGTGTTGGAGCCTCCGTAGCTCTGTCACCCCACCCTTTCAACCTCAGCGTCAGAACCGTGCATGGGCTGGAGACCATGCGTCGGCCTTCGGCAAGGTCGGCGGAGCGGGTTTGGGCGGTGTCCTGCCCGGTCTGGGGTCGGGCAGGACCAGGGGGCCGTACGCTGGTTGGCAACTCGGGCAGGCTGTGGACCTGCCCGCAATGTGTCCGAGTGGCCCCCTGGGCTTGCTCGACGCGGGTCCCGGACCGGGTAGGTGCGTAAAGCCGTGGAGCCGACCGGCCCCAGCCACGACGGCGCCTGGTCAGCAACCCGGGGGCTCGCTGCTGGTGCGCGGCCGGCGGACGCCGGGGCGGAGCGGGGCGGAGACTGAAGCGCAGGCCCGGCGGGGAGCCGGGCCGCGTGCGGCGAGCGGAGCGAGCCGCCTTGAACTCGTAGAGAAGGTTGTTACTCGGTCGGCTGGTTGGGCTGGCGTTGGCGGTCGTGCTCGATGGTGTAGGCGACCGTCTCGGCGCAGTGGATGACCATCTGGAGGCGGTTGAGGACGTCGCGGCGGGCGGCCTCGATCAGGTCTTGGTGATTGGGTGTCGGCTCGGTGCTGGTGTGGGGTGTCCAGAAGCCGCGGTGGCTGTGTTCGGTGACGATGTCCTGGCAGGCGCGGACGACGGCGTTCAGGGCGGCGGTGATCTCGTAGCGGTACAGCTGCTCGTTCCGGGCGGCGCGGTCGTGGTTCATGGGCGGGGCCTTGTAGTGGGTCGGGCGGTGAGCAGGTAGCGCACGGCGTCGTCGAAGATCGTGTGGCTGTAGGGCGTGCCGGAGGCGAGATCGGCCAGCGCGTGTTCATGGGCCTGGGCGTCGTCAAGCCAGTGGAGGACCGGCCTTGCGGCTGGTGGGTCGAGCTGGTCGCTGATGTGGCGGGCCCGTTGCTGGAGCCAGCGCAGGGCGAGGCGGGGTGAGCTGGTGGGGTGGGCGCCGAGCCAGAAGGTGCGGCCGTCATCGAGGGTGTGGGCGATCGCCTCGCACCAGTAGGTGCGGGTCAGCATGGCTGGGCTTCCCGCGTGGTCGGCTGCGGTGCGGAGGCGGGGAGGTGAGCGGTCACCGTGTGGCCGTGGCCGTCGTGGTGGATCTCCAGCGCTGCGGCGAGGACGGTGACGATGGCCAGTCCTCGGCCGTGGGTGGCGTCCTGGTGGGGGTGAGTGATCTGCGGGTGCGTAGTGCTGGCGCCGGTGTCGGTGACAGTGAGCGTGACGGCCTCGGGGGTGCGGGTGATGGTGACGCGGAAGGCGGGCCCGGTGGTGTGGGTGACGGCGTTGGCGCCCAGCTCGGTGACGATCAGCGCGGCGTCGTCGGCGCATGGGCTGTCGTGGAGGATGTCGCGGGTCCAGCGGCGGGCGCGGCCGACCTCGGCCGGGAGTCTCGGGCAGGAGAGTTCCCAGACTCGCACCGTACTCGTATACTCGTCCATACAAGTTCCTTCGTGCTGGTAGGCGGCCATGGACAGTGGGTTCGGGCTAGACGAGTTTCACGCCGTCGTGCGCCCGGACGGCCGGCGGGGCTGCCGCGTTAAGGGCGTCCAGGACGCGCACGGCGTATGCCTCGTCGGCGAGTTCGGTGACGTCCTCGCGGGTGGCCCAGCGCAGCGCGTACGTCTCGTCGCCGGTGGTGGGGGAACCGTCGATCGCCTCGCAGCGGAAGACGAGGGAGACGATCAGGCCGGTCATGTTCTTGTAGACGCCGGTCAGGGTCGCCGGAAGCGCGATCTTGATGCCGGTCTCTTCGAGGACCTCGCGCTGGAGGGCCTCGGGGATGGTCTCGCCCGGTTCGAGAACGCCGCCGGGCGGCTCCCAGTGCCCGTTGTCCCTGCGCTTGATCAGCAGGGCCCGGCCGCGGTCGTCAACGATGACTCCGGCGACGCTCACGGAGTGGGGGCGTTCGGCAGTACTCACGGTCCTCGGCTTCCTGAAGCTGGCTAGGCTCTCCACCGTAGCAACGACACTCAGCCTCTCGTCTAGATATCCAAAGGAGTAAAGATGGCGGCCTCCCCTTCCAGTGCTCTCGGAGCGCTGGACCCGACCAGTGACCGCGCGGTGTTTAGGCAGATCGCCGACCAGATCCGCGAAGCCATCGACAAGGGCCGGTTCAAGGAGGGCGACAAGCTGCCGTCCGAAGCCGAACTGGTCGAGCACTACGGCGTCTCCCGGATGACCGTTCGCAACTCGCTGTCCATTCTCCAGACCGAGGGCCTGGTGGTCTCCGAGCACGGCAGGGGCGTCTACGTCCGGCCACGTCCGCCGGTGCGGCGTCTGGCCTCCGACCGCTTCGCCCGGCGCCACCGCGAGCAGGGGAAGTCCGCGTTCATCGTGGAGGCGGAGGCGGCCGGTAGCCGGCCGGAGGTGGACAGTCTGGAGGTCGGGGAGGAACGGCCCAGCCAGGACATCGCCGCGCGCCTGGGCTCCCCGCGGCGGGTGCTGGCCCGTCGTCGCCGGTATCTGCTGGACGGGCGGCCGGTGGAGTTCGCCACCTCCTACCTCCCGCTCGACCTGGCGCGGAACACCCCGATCGCCCAGCCGAACCCCGGGCCGGGCGGCATCTATGCCCGGCTGGAGGAGCTGGGGCACCGCCTGGACCACTTCGACGAGGAGATCAAGGCCCGGATGCCCACCCCGCAGGAGGTGCGGACACTGCGGCTGGCCTCCGGCGTGCCGGTCATCCACCTGATCCGCACCGCGTACGACACCGAGGGGCGCGCGGTGGAGGTCTGCGACACGGTGATGGCCGCCGACGCCTACGTCCTGGCGTACCGGCTGCCGGCCACCTGACGCCGGGGATGGGTGGGGTGCGATGCAGTCCGGTGCGCGGCTGGTTTCGACTCGTACACACCCAGACGCATACTCGTATAGACGAGTGGGCAAGCTGTGTGGCACAGTGGTCCGCGTTCCGAACCGACTCGGGATCACGTCGCCGCATCTTGTCTAGACGAGTAAGCGTCAGTGGTTCCGGTGCGATCCAAGGAGAGACAAGACGTTGCGCACCATCCGTGTGGAGACCTCGACCGCCACGATCCTGCTGACCGAAGCACCTGAGCCCAAGGTCCGCGACCGGCAGACCGGCGAGGTGGCCAAGGACGCCGTGAGCGGCGAGACGCTGATGACGATCGGCGTCGTCTACATCGACGACGGCGAGTCCGCGCTGATCCGGGTCACCGTCCCGGAAAGCGGCGTCGCCGAGGGCCTGGCCCTGGGCGCTCCGGTGTCCCTGCCGAGCCTGGTCGCCAAGCCGTGGGAGAACGTCTTCAACGGCCAGCAGCGCCACGGCATCGCCTACCGGGCCGCCGCCGTCACCCCCGGTGCCGTCCCGGCCGCGGTGGGGGCCTGAGCCGTGTCGGACCTGATGACGTGGCTGGAGGTGGGCGGTCCCGTCGCCATAGCCGGTGGCGGGGCCGCCGCCTGGGCCAAGTCCCGGCACCCGGCGGCCTGGTGGCCCGTGGTGGGCCTGCCGGTGTCGGTGGCCCGGCTGGTCACCTCGTACGGAGCAGTCATGGACTCCTGCGGGCTGACCGTGCCACCCTCCCGACTGCGGGCGCTGGCCACCTGGGCGACCAGCCGCCGGGAGGTGAGGCCGGTGCCACCGCGCCGGGGCCTGATCCGCCCCACCTCGACCGGCCTGCGGCTGCGGCTGCGGCTGGCGCCGGGGCAGGAACCAGCCGACGTGGCCGCCTCGGCCGAACGGCTCCGCCACGCCTGGGGCGTCCACGCCGTCTACGTGGCGGAGGTCAAGCCGGGCGTGGTCGAGCTGCGGCTCGTCGGCTTCGATGTCCTCGACCGGGTGCGGATGCCGCGCGGTGTCGAGTGCGGTCTCCTCAAGGTGCCGGTGGCGCTGCGGGAGGACGCGACCGCCTTCGTCCGCGACTACCGCGCCATCCCGCACCAACTCACCCTCGGCGCCACGCTGTCGGGCAAGTCCATGTACCTGCGCAACCTCGTCGCGGGACTTGCCCGGCAGCCGGTCGCGCTGGCCGGGATCGACTGCAAGCGCGGGGTGGAGCTGGCCCCGTTCGCCCCGCGCCTGTCCGCCCTGGCCACCGAACCGGCGGAGGCGGCCGAACTGCTGCCGGTGCTCGTGGGAGAGATGGAGGACCGATACGACCTGATCAAGGCCCGGCAGGGCATCGCCCCCACCACCCCGGACGAGGAGATCACCTCCGACGTCTGGGGCCTGCCCGACGACGAGCGGCCCGTGCCGATCGTGCTGGTCGTCGACGAGGTGGCCGAACTCTTCCTCACGGCCTCGAAGAAGGACGAGGAGCGGCGCGACGCGATGGTCACCCACCTCATCCGCCTCGCCCAACTCGGCCGGGCCGCCGGAATCTATCTGGAGGTCTGCGGGCAGCGCTTCGGCGCCGAGCTGGGCAAGGGCGCCACCATGCTCCGCGCCCAGCTCTCCGGCCGCATCTGCCACCGGGTGAACGACGAGGCGTCGGCCAAGATGGCGCTCGGCGACATCGCCCCCGAAGCGGTGGAAGCGGCCTGCTCCATCGCCCCGGAACGGCCGGGCCTGGCCGTGGCCGGTGACACCTCCGGCGGCTGGTCCCGCATCCGCACCCCCTACCTCTCCCTCACCGACGCCGCCGCCGTCTGCCGACAGACGGCACACCTCGCACCCGACGTGCCCGCCCTCGACCCGTTCCGGCCGCACATTCCGCCGGCCCCGGTCGAGCATCCGGCTCCGCTGGTCACGTCGCGGCCCGTGACCGACTGAACCACCCCGCACCACGGTCGGCGCGACCGCCCTCGCGCCACGTCCCTACCCCTGCCATGCCGAAAACCGAAAGGAGGTGCCACCCATGCGCCGCTACCTGGCCCGCGTTGACGCCGTGCTGGTCCAGGCCGTCATCGCCGGTGCCCTGTCCTTCGCGCACCTGCACGACCTGGCCGCAGCGGCCGGACAGCACGGCTGGAAAGCCTGGGCGTACCCGGTCAGCGTCGACCTGCTGATGGTCGCGGCCTGGCGGCGCCTGCGCTCCGGCCACGCCACCACGGCTGGATGGTGCTGGTTCGTCATCGCCCTGGCCGCCTCGCTCGGCGCGAACGTCGCCACCGCCGGACTCCTCGACCTCGGCAACGTGCCCGCCTGGCTGCGCATCCTCGTCGCCGGCTGGCCCGCCGTCGCCTTCCTCGGCGGAACGCTCCTCGCCCACTCACCGGGCATGGCGGCACCGGATGAGCCGAAGGAGGACGCCGCCGAGCTGCCCGCGGCCGCCGACCCTGCGCCGGAACCCACACCCGAACCGGCCCGGCCTGCCGCTCCTGCCCCGGCGCTCCCGGCGGCACCCGCCATCCCGGCCGCGCTCGTCGAGCACGCCCGGAAGGTCGCCGACGCCCACCGCGCCCGGACCGGTACGCCCATCGACACCGACACCCTGCGCACCCGCCTCGGCGTCCCGCCCGCCCTGGCCGACCAGATCGCCGCCCAACTCACCTGACAAGGAGGGCTGCTCATGCGCCCGATCATCCGCCTCGCCCTGGAGTGCTCCGCCCGGCTCACCCGCCAAAACCGCCTCGACGAAGCCATGGCCGTTGCCGAAGGAGCGTTCCGGCGGGCCACCGCGGACGAACACCCCGAGATCGAACAGTGGCTCATCGACCACACCAGCGACTTCACCGGAGAGGACTGAGCCTCATGCCCGCCCGCCGCCGCTTCCGCCGCGTCGTCCGCATCGGCCCCGTCCAGGTCGGCACCGCCTACGACGGCCGGGGCCGCGAGAAGCACACCGCCGCCTGCACCGCGCCGCGCTGCGGCTTCTCCGCCGACTACGACAGCCGGGCTGCCGCCGAGCTGGCCGCCCGTACCCACCGCTGCCCCGTCCGCTGACCGGAGGTCCCGTGACCGTCTCCCTGCCCCTGGTGGCCGTCCTGGGCGTCATCGCCTGGGCCGCGATCAAGTTCCTCGGCATCCGCCTGTGGGTCGTCGTCGTGATCGCCCTCTTCGGCTTCTACCTCTCCCAGACCTTCCTCGCCCCCGCCATCGACACCGGCACCCGCACCGGGGTCGAGGTCGTCAACGGCACCACCGACTGACCAAGGAGAACCCGCCATGTTCCTGCGCCCGCAGCTCCCCACCACACCGCACCTCCCGGCCGCCGCCGAGCACGGCCAGCCGCCGGCCTGCTCCTGCCACCCCGCCCCGGCCCGGCGGCCCGTGCTGCCCCCGGCCACGACCGGCGCGGTGGCCGCCGTGCTCGTCGGCGGCGTGGTGCTGACCGCGCTCCTGGCCGCCGTCGCCGTCACGGCCATATCCGTGGCCGCCGCGGCCCTCGTCCTGCGGTCCCTGCTCACCGGCGGGCACCACCGCTGAACGGCCGGTCGAGGCGGCCTCGATACCGCCAAGCATCCCGCCGCCCCGACCGGCCTCAACCCCTCATCCGACCCGCAAGCCAGACAAGGAGAAGCCCATCATCCCCCGCACCACCCCGCCGCCGCCGAAAGAACTCGGCATGCTGGCCTCCTGGGGCAGCCTGCCCGGCCTGGTCCGGCAACTGACCGGCCTGGGCGGCTGCGCGCGCCCCATCCGGCTGTCCGGCTACCGCGCCGAACACGCCCTCAACACCGCCACCGGGGAGATCGGCCCCGAACTGCACCGCCTGGACTCGGCGCAGCTCCCGGCCGGGCACCTGCTGGTGCGCTGCAACAACCGCCGCACCACCCGGTGCGCCACCTGCGCCGAGACCTACCGCCGCGACACCTACCACCTGATCACCGCCGGGCTGCGCGGCGGCAAGGGCACCCCGGAGCAGGTCGCCGCGCACCCGCGGGTCTTCGCCACCTTCACCGCGCCCGGCTTCGGCCCGGTCCACAACCGCCCCGACTCCGGCCGCTGCCGCTGCGGCACCCGCCACCCGGCCGACGATCCCGCCCTCGGCACCCCGCTCGACCCCGACACCTACGACTACGAAGCGGCCGTGCTGTGGAACGCGCACGCCGGGGCGATCTGGCGGCGCTTCTCGATCTACCTGCGCCGGGAGATCGCCAAGCGCGCCGGGCTCACCCAACGCGCCTTCCGCCAGTACGCGCGGGTGTCCTTCGCCAAGGTCGCCGAGTACCAAAAGCGCGGCGCGGTCCACTTCCACGCCGTCATCCGCCTCGACGGCCCGACCGGCGGCGACGCCCCGCCCCCGTCCTGGGCCAGCGCCGAGCTGCTGACCGACGCCATCCGCGCCGCCGCCTCCGCCGCCCGGATCACCGGTCCGACCCTCGACGGACGCGAGCACACCTTCGCCTTCGGCCGCCAGCTCGACATCCGCCCGATCCGCTCGGCCGACCTCGACGGCGGCACCGAGCTGACCGACCGGGCCGTCGCGGCCTACATCGCCAAGTACGCCACCAAGGGCGCCGAGACCGCCACCGGCACCCTCGACCGGCCGCTGAAGTTCCTCGCCGAGCTGGCCGCCCTCGACCTCACCGAACACGCCCGGCGCATGATCCGCACCGCCTGGACCCTCGGCACCCGCAAGGACCTCGAACACCTGCGGCTGCGGGCCTGGGCCCACATGCTCGGCTTCCGCGGCCACTTCTCCACCAAGACCCGCCGCTACTCCACCACCCTCGGCGCACTCCGCACCGCCCGCGCCGAGTGGCAACGCCTCCAAGCCGCCATCGCACGCGGCGAGACACCCCACGACCCGGCCGCCGCACCGAAGGAGACCACCCTCGTCCTCGCGCACTGGGCCTTCGCCGGCACCGGCCTCACAGCGGGCGAGCAATGGCTGACCGACGCCCTCACCCCCAACACCGCCAGCACGGAAGGAGAGAACGCCCATGCCTGACGAGGAACTGCTGACCGTGCCGGAGGTGATGGCCCGGCTCCGGCTCGGCCGGTCCACGGTCTACGACCTGATCCGCTCGCGCCGCCTGCCCTCCGTCACCATCGGCCGGTCCCGGCGCATCCCCGCCTCGGCGCTGCGGGAGTTCATCTCCCACCGACTGGCGGAGGCCGCCTGATGGCTACTTCGAAGAGAAAGACCCGGGCGAACGGTGACGGAACCGTCTACCAGCGCAAGGACGGCCGCTGGGAAGCCGCCGGATACGTTCTCGCCCCTGGCAACACCCGCAAGCGCGTGCGCGTCTACGGCACCACCCGTACCGAGGCTCTGACCAAGCTCACCGAGAAGATCGCCGTCAGCAACCGCGGTCTCCCCGTTCCCTCCGCGCAGGGCACCGTCGGCGCGTACCTGACGTACTGGCTGGAGAACGTCGCCGTCCACCACCTCCGCGAGAACACCCACACCCGGTACACCGCCTGCGTCGACCGGTACCTGATCCCCGGCCTGGGCAAGAAGAAGCTCGCCAGGCTCACTGCCAGGGACGTCCGGACCTGGCTCAACCAGCTCCGCACTACCTGCCAGTGCTGCGCGCGCGGCATCGACACCCGGCGCGACCAGCCCCGTTGCTGCGCCGTCGGCCAGTGCTGCCGCAAGCTGCTCTCTCCGCTGACGCTGACCTACATCCACTCCGTGCTCAAGTCCGCCCTGGAGCACGGAGTGCGCGAGGAGGAGATCCCGCGCAACGTCGCCCGCAACGTCCGCACCGGCACCCCACGGCCCCGACGCTTCGAACCCCTCACCGCCGACGAAGCCCGTCAGCTCCTCACCGCCGCGCAAGGTCACCGGCTGCACGCCCTGTTCGAACTCGCTCTTCACACCGGACTCCGCAAGGGCGAACTTCTCGGCCTGCGCTGGGAAGACCTCGACCTCGACGCCGGCACCGCCGCCATCCGCCGCACACTCCAGCGCACCGGCACCGGCGGTCTCACCACGCTGCCCACCAAGACGCGGGCCGCCGAGCGCCGCATCGCCCTCCCCGCCCGCTGCGTCCGGTCTCTGAATCTCCACCGTGAGCAGCAGCAGCGTGAGCGGGAGGCCGCGGGCGCCGCGTGGCAGCACAGCGGGTACGTGTTCACCACAGCGCAGGGTCGACCGATCGACCCGACCAACCTCAGCCGCGCCTTCACCACGCTCCTCTGTCAGGGCGGCCTCCGCCGCATCCGCTTTCACGACCTCCGCCATTCGACTGCGACCCTGCTCCTGGAACAGGGCGTCGAACTCGTCGTGATCAAGGAACTCCTCGGCCACGCCCACATCGGCGTCACCGCAACTGTCTACGCCCACGTCCGACTCCGCCTCCAACGCGACGCCCTGACCGCACTCGGCAACTCCCTCGACCGTCCCTGACCACGGACGGCAACGGCGGCGAACACCCCTGGTGTTCGCCGCCGTTGCCGTCAATTACTGCCGTCAGCGCCGATCAATCCCGACAAAACCGACACTCCGAGAAGTCCGAATTCGCGGAAGTGAAGCTGTCGGCTCGGAATCAAGGACGCTGCGTCACCCCTCTTCAAGCAATTCACCCCTGATTTCACGATGAATGAACACCTGGTCGCTAACGCTCGTACGCAGCAGCGACTTCAAGCCCTGAGCGCTCTCAATCGGATTGACCGCCCGCGCTACTGGAGTTGCAATCTTTTCAACAAGGTCCATTCGAAGGGAATCCTCACCACGCGCCTCCGCTGCTTGTCCAGATAGGAGGTCGAGATCTTCGCGAGAAATGGAGGTGATTGCGTCCGCCCTGAACCTGACGAGACATTTCGCCTCCGGGAGCCACCCCGCCTTAACATTGACCGCTGGCGCGAATCCGACGTTTACGTAGCACGACTCATCCCAGCTGGACTCCTGGACGGAAACTACACAGTAGAGATCGCCAGACACTCTGTACCAGCTCGCCGACTTCTTTCGAAAACCCAGCGGCTTGAAGACCTCATTGAGAGCCTTCAGGAGAATCGAGTTAACCATCAGCCGAACCTCTTATACGTGTCGAGATGGCCAGTCCAGCTCTGACCGGTCATATCCTCCAACTCGGCGACGTACTTCTGCAACTGTCGCCGTCCCGTCGCCTGGCTGCTCGCCGCATCTGACTTCAACTCACGCACGACACGGTTCTTCCAGTCGACCGCATCGGGCCGGAGCCCGCTCGGAAGCCTGACTTCGAAGTCGTACCCAGCCCCCAGGGCATTCTTGTAGTTCAAGTGTGTCTGACGGCCACGGGCCGCGTCCGCATTCTCCCCAGACGTGAACTGCCCCTTCTCGTTACGGGCGACGTCGCAGTTGCTGTTGTGAACGAGTACCGGCGTCTCGCCCGCCAGGACATAGTACGTGTGGATGCCCTGGACGGTGAGGTCGTGGGTGCGCTGACGCTTGGTGAAGGAGCGGACCTCGTCGACGGTGACAGTGGCCCCGTCGGGAGCGCGCAGGGACATGCCGGGGGTGAGTTTGCCGGCGTCCAGCCACTTCTCTTCGCTCTCCACCCAGAAGGGGTGGGTGGTGGTGGAGACGAGGGAGGCGGGGCCGTCTTCGGTGGTGATGGTGAGGTCGACGAAGTGCTTGTCGTCCTCGGTGACGATGGTGGCGACGACCTCACGGGTGGTTGTCTCACCGGTCTCGGGATCGGTGACGACGACCTTGTCACCTATCTCGACGTCCTCGATGCTCTTGGTGGTGCCGTCAGCGAGGAGGACCGTGGCGCCTGGAAGGAAGCTGTGACAGGAGGACTTACTGAGTCCCTTCTTGGCGGTGAGGAGTGAGGCGGCAATGATGGCGAGGTCCGCGCTGGACTGTGCACTTCTCCCGTTGAAGAACCCGGAGGCTATTTCTTCTCCACTGCCCCACATGGCAGTGATCTGCTCTACCAGGTTCTCCCCGTTTAGCGGATGATACTTAAGGAATTTTTCCCAAGCTGCTTCGCACTCCAATGCACTTACGCAGTTCCAGCCATCAGAGATGTTACTCTGGATGAATTCAATTCCTCCGTAGAGAAACTCGGCCGCACGATCTTTTCCATGGCTGAGGAAAGTCTCGAACCATCCCTTTCCTCCGCCGCTTCCGCCCGTGTTACCCAGAACGTCGGCGATGGGCGCGTAGTGCCCCCACCTGATCGGGTCTTCCTTCGCCAGCGCGTTCAGGAGCTCACTGCGATCCTCATTGCTTCCCCAGTCGAGGTATGGACAGGTAATCGGGTCGCATCCTTCTCCGCCTTCTTCTGCCGGTCGGACGAGGCCGGTGGGATCGGAGTAGGTGATCGGGCTGTTTCCCGCGTAGGCGTAGCCGTGGAAGGACTCCGTGTCGGCCAAGTTCATAATGGGGTCGACGGAGATGAAGCGGCCGATCACGGGGTCGTACTCGCGGGCGCCGAGGTGGGTCAGGCCGGTGGCGGTGTCGGTGGTGCCTCCGACGAAGCCCTTGGTACCGGGCCAGACCTCCGGTTGCTCGCCGCGCGGGCCGCCGAAGGGAAGGCTGCGGCGCTGGGTCATCGACAGGTCGCTCGCGTCGATGGCGAGGTGGCCGGTGCCGTGGTGGTCGGCGATGGTGAAGGAGACCGTGCCGTCGTCCTCGATGACGGCCTGGTGGCCGCCGGGGAGGCCGACGTAGCGGGTGGCCTTCGGCTCCGTGGTGCCCTTGGCGAGGGTGACCTCGGTGTGGCCGAGGTAGAGGGTGGTCTCGGTCGGGGTCCGACCGATGAGCCGGTTGCCGTCGGCGTCGTAGAGGTACTCGGTGACCTGGTCGTCCTCGCCCTCGACGGGCTCTGTGACCTTGGCCAGGTGTCCCTCGGGGTCCCAGGTCAGCCGCTGGGTGTCGCCGCCGAGGGTGCGGGCGGTGGTGTTGCCGGACTCGTCATAGCCGTAGCTGTCGCGGGCCGTGCCGGTCGGTCCGGTGGTGGTCACCGAGGCCAGTGTGTGCGGCTGCGGACTGCCGGGCGCGGGGTAGTCGTAGGCCCGCTCGATGTCCTTGGCGGTGTCGCCGGTGGTGTCGTGCTGGGTTTCGGTCAGCCGGTTACCGGTCTTGTCGTAGGTGTAGGAGTGCCAGTAAGGGGCCGGGCCCCCGAGCACTCCGGCGCTCGGGGCGTCGGCGCAGGTCTGGGTGGGCTGTGCCCACGCTTGGGTGAGGCGGCGCAGGTGGTCGTAGGTGAAGCACTGGTTGTCGGTGCCGGAGCGGGAGACGTCGGTGATGGACAGGACGTTGCCGGCCTCGTCGTAGCGGTATGTGTTGTGCCGGTCGACGCCGTTGATGTCCTGCCGGTCCACACGGGAGGTGGCCAGGCGCTGGGTGCCCTGCTCGTAGGTATTGGTGATCTTGGTTCTCGGGCTGCTGCCGGAGGATCCGAGCGAGTACACCAGCGGCAGGCCAACGTGGTTGTAGGTGACGTCGGCGTCGTAGTCGCGCCCGAACACCGAGGTCGTGCGCAGGGTGCGGTCGTCGTAGACGTAGGTGGCGCCACCCCCGGGCAGGGATCCGGCGGCCGAGTAGTTGAGGCTTCCGATCAGACCGGAAGACTTGTAGGAGGTGGCGGTGTAGTAGGTGCCCGCCAGGGCTCCTTCGGCGGAGGGGATTTCGACGGCGGTTCTGATCGGCCGGTAGTACCGGTCATATGCCGTCACCTTGGAGGTGTACGCGTTCCCGTCGTGGTAGCGGACGGCCTCGGCCAGGTGCCCCTTGGCGCCGCTGATGGTGTCGTAGACCCACTTGGCACGCAGTGCTCCCGTCGCCGAACCCTCGCGCAGTTCGGTCTGGCGGCCCAAGCCGTCGTAGACGTGAGCGAGAGTGGCGCCGCGGGCGTCGGTGGCCGATGTCAGCAGGTTGCGGTCGTCGTAGCGGCTTGTCGTGGTGCCCTTGTCGGGGTCCTTGGCCGTGATCTGCCGGCCGAGTTGGTCGTAGGTGTACTCCCAGGTGTTGCCTGCGGCATCGATGACCTTCGACAGTTCGCCTCGTGAGGTGTAGCGGTAGGCAATGGTGTCGTAGGGAGCGTCGGCCGCGCGGAGGTGGTGCCGACGCAGCTCAGTGCTCTGTCCGCGGGCGTCGGTGAGGGTGGTGGTGGCCATTCCGCCCTCTGGCGGAATCACAGTTGTGCGGTCGCCGCCGTAGAGCTTCTCGGTGGTGCCCAGAACGGTTCCGCCGGTGCCGCTTCCGGCGATCTGCCGGACCTCGGTCTCCCGGCCGAGGCCGTCATAGGTGTAGTGGGTCTGAGTCTGTACCGACCAGGCGTTGTCAGGGGCGAAGATCGCGGTTCCGGGGTCGCCTGCGCTGTAGTACGAGGAGAAGGTCTTGGTTTTCAGACCGCGTTCGTCGTAGAAGACGTCCGCGATGAGTCGGCCCCCATCGGGACCGGGGGCCTGGGTCTGGCGTTCGCGGAGGAAGCCGTCGTAGATCGTGTAGGTCGTGTACTGGCCGGTGCCGTTGTTACGGGTCTTGGTGGCGACCGCAACCGGCTGGTTCTCGTTGACGTAGTAGGTGAACTCGTAGTCCGGGGGGGTGCCCGTGAGGCGACCGGCGAGCCAGACCTTGCTGGAGCGGCCCAGCGCGTCGTAGGCGAAAGCCGTCCGGACGTTGTTGGCGTCGTATGTGGCCTTCGGCTGGCCGCGTAGCGGATCCAGTTCCGTGATGGTGGTCAGTGCCGAGGTGCTGTCTCCCTCGACGGCTGGCGGGCCTGTCTCTGTGATTTCCGTGGGAGAGCCGGTCGTCGGGCTGTAGGTGGTGGTTGTGGTGCGGCCGTCGGTGCGCGGCGCGCGGATCAGCATGCCGTCGCCGGAAACTGTGACGGTGGCGGTCAGGTCGGTGGAGGTCAGGGAGCGGCCGTAGGAGTCGAAGGTCGCGCCGGATTCCAGGTAGGTGGCCGTGGTGCCGTCGTGCTTCTTCAACACCGCGCTCGCGGTGGCGTCGCCCTTGGTGGGGGCGTCGCCGTAGCCACCACCGTCGTAGGCGGTGCGGACATCGGAGATGACGTCCTTGGAGCGGTCCGGGGCTGCGTCACAGGCCACAGCGACGGTCTCCACCCGGGAGGGCAGGGTGAGGATGTTCTTCTCGGTGTTGGTGGCGTAGGTGGTGCGGGTGCACCGGTTGTCGGCGGCGGTGGAGTTGTCGGCCCGGTCGTCCACTTCGGTGATGCGTCCGGCGACGGTGTCGTATGTCTTCGACGAGGATGTGATGCGCCACTGACTGCCGGCGCCGTCGTCCAGGGAGGTCCAGGTCCTGGTGTGGGATGTGCCGGTGAAGTTGGCGGTCACCGTACCCCAGTCACGGACTTTCTTCGCGGTCTCGTGGTGCCATGGTCTCTTGACCGTCTTGGTCAGGACCTTTCCGCCGGGCGCGGAGTAGGTAACGGTCTTGTAGGCGAACCCGCTGGCTGACTCGTGGTCGGTGATGGGGTTGCCCTCTCCCTCGCCGAGGGAGAGGGTGACGGTCTTGGTGGTGTCCCCGGAGGTGTCTTTGCGGTCGCCGTGCATGCCGCGCAGGAAGTAGGTGTCCTGCTGAGTCTCCATGCTGCCGGTGTCATGTCCGCCGGTCTGCACCCGCACGCGCCCGTAACCGCGCCACTGGGACCAGGTCTTGTGCTTCTCCTTGGTCAGGCCGTCGTCATCGTCGTAGTGCCAGGCGGCTCCGCCCAGGTAGCTGTAGCGAGTGACTTGGTTCGGTGCCCCTCCGGTGCGGTCGGTGGCGCTGACGGAGGTGACGACGTACTTGTTGAACCAGTGCAGCTCCGGGTCCTCCTCCGCCGATCCGCCGATGTACTGCGGGAAGCAGCGGGTGGTGTTGGTCTGCGGGGCGGGCAGGGAGGCGGAGTCGCAGGCCGAGGTCGAGTAGTTGACTTCAATCTGGCCGCCGGACTCGTCGGCCACCGTGGACAGGCGCTCCTTGACGAACGGCGCGTACCCGTCTCCGGTCTCGTCCAGCCGGTTCTCCATCTGGGTGTAGTCGAGCGTGGTCTTCGGCAGGGTCACCGTCGGGCTGGCCGTGTGCCCGGTGCGCTGGATGCTGTCCAGCAGGAGCTGGTAGTCGATGTCGGCCATGCCCCAGCGGTGGCCGAGTTTCCAGGAGTCGACCTTGCCGTAGGAGCCGTCGGGCTTGAGGACGTGGGTGGAGACCTCAGTCAACCGCTTGCGGGTCCAGAACGTAGGTGACAGGCGCTGATCGCAGTCCTCGCCGGCCTCGCAGTTGAGGTCCCAAGGGGTGTCGTACCAGTGGAATGCCTGCTCGTCGATGGTGTCCGCGGCGCAGGTCACTCCGCTCTTGGGCAGACAGCGCTCCGAGCTGGTGAAGTCGACCTTGGCCAGCGGCTTGGCCGCGTACATGCTGGAGGACTTCAGCCCGTACTCGATGCGGTCCAGGTGGCCGCCACGGTCGTAGCGGGTGTCGTCCGCCGCCTTCAGGTTGCGCCCGTAGGAGTTAGTCTCCTTGTCGTAGTAATAGGCGACCGCATTGCCGTGCCGGTCGACGACGTAGTCCAGGTTCCAGCGCCATGCCTGCCGGCACCAGGAGTCGGCGAAGGCGGAGGCGTGACAGGGCTCGCCCGCATCGTCGCCGAAGACGGGAACGGTCCAGGTAGAGGCGGTGGTCTCCTTGCCCGACGCCCAGCCCGGGAGGCGGTTGTAGCCGAAGTAGTAGCGATTGCCCTGCGGGTCTGTCAGCCGCCAGTACTCGCCGTTGTCGTCGCCGTTGCCCCGGTTGGTGGAAGTGAGCCTTGTGATTCTGGTGCCGTCGTCCCGCTTGAGCTTCCAGTTGTCTTCACCGACCGGTACCAGTTCGCCGCTCTTTCCGTTGAAGGATATGAAGGCATTGTCATAACCCCAGCACTGGTCTCCGGGTTTGTTTCCGTCCGCGTTCTTCACTCCGTCGTCGGCGCAGGGCTTGTAGCGGCGCTCGATGTAGCCGGGCCACAGTTCGAAGCCGTCGCCCACCCAGGACGACTGATTGTTCGTCGTTCCCGTCCGGCCGTCGATGGCTCCGGAGGAGTAAGATAGGCCGACGCTCGGCTTCATGCCTCCGGGGACCTCGGGCACTGGCATGTCGTAGGACCAAGTGAAGTCGCCGGTGTTGAGATTGGTGTTCCAGGTGGCCGACGGGGAGAGCTGGGTGGCCTTGTAGTCGCCTTTCGCACCCTGGTCATCGGCGACTGCGGCCAGCACGGTCGGTGCGTCCGAGCGTAGGGTTACGCTGTCAGAGGTGAGCTTCTGCTGCTCAGTGTCATTGGTGGTGGGGACAGCCCGGCGTGTTGAGCATGTTTTCTTCTCCGGGGTTGTCAGCGCGCACTCGGGCAGTTCCACCAGGGTCAGCCGGGAGGCGTAGCCGCCACCGTATGACTGCGCGAAGGCCGAATAGTCGACTGTTACACCGATCTTGCCGGATTCGCCGTCAATCTGCAGCTCAAGGGTGAGAAGCAGGCCCTCCACTCCTGCCTTGGCAGTCTGTTCGCGCCCCAGTACCCGTGCCTCGACATTCCCTGCAGCTGCTGCCTCGGCAGCCTTGGCCCGTACTCCAGGGTGTCCGGTCTTCGCCTCCGCCGGTACTCCGAGAGCGACCGGCAGCCCCTTCGCTTTTCTGGGAGGAGGATCTTCGGAACTTCTCGCTGCGACCTCGGGAAGTTTCACTACGGCTGCGCCGGCCTTGGGCCAGGCCGCCTTGGGCTTCTCTGCCGGGGTCTTCGGGCCTTTGTGAGTATCACGCGGCCTGACCTTGATGCCCTCTTTTCCTGTTACCGGCGTGCCCAGGTCGAGCGACTGAGAAGGGTTCCCGTCATCGGCCACGACTGCGGGTGCGGAGACCGCCTGCAGCAGCGTTCCCACCATCACTGCCGAGACGGCCAGCGCCGTGCGGCGTCGCAACTTCGATCCAGCTCGGATCACCGATCTGAAACTCATCTCCGTCTTTACTCCTCATCACGAGAGCCGCACCCGGGCGAGGGACAGCCCAGATTGGCGAAGCAACAGAAAGCCGGATGCTGCCAGGAGTAGCTTCCGGTGCACCGCCAAGGGCAGCCGTGGCGCACCGGCTCCGTGGTCAGTTCGGATCCGGTATCTCGGTCGGAGTTCCGTAGAACTGCCCTGCCAGGTAAGACACCTGCTCATCACTCAGTGCGCCTTGGAAGATCCATACGTCATCCGCCAGACCAGGCCAGTGCTCACTGCCTGTGCCCGCTGTCGTCAGCCTGCCGACCTGCAGGGAACCAGTGGCTTTGAAAGGCAGTACGTTTTCCGCCCACGGAATGCGGTCCGTGCATGAGGCGTCGTCCGCGTCGCCGTTTCCGTCTTCATCGGCGCAGAGGACTTCGTCCAGGACTCCGTTCACATACAGGCGCACTTCCTTGGAGAAGCCGTCATAGACCAGTGCCAGATGGGTCCAGTCGCTCACGCTGTCAAGAGCGGCCGCGTTGTCCACACTGGTCACATCGGAGGTGGTCGAATCCTCACCCGGCATGGCCAGCTGCCAGTGTCCTGGGACTTCAGCGTTGCTGCCTGGTGCGTAGCGCACGGCGAAGGCGCTTTGGTGAGAGCGGCCCTCGGGGAGTATCCGAACGGGATTTAGCGGTAGCGGGACGATCTTGATTCCGGTTCGGTGACGTGTCTGTTTTGCCTGGTCAGCGGGCTCTACGTTCCTGGTCATGCCTGTTGAGTACCTGTCTGCTGAGCAAGAGGCCCGCTATGGGCGGTTCGCCACGGAGCCGTCGCCCGGTGAGCTGGAACAGTTCTTCCGCCTGGACACCCGGGCCCTGGAGCTGGCGGGGGCGAAGCGTCGTCCGGCGACGAGGCTGGGGTGGGCGGTGCAGTGGGGCACGGTGCGGATGCTCGGCACGTTCCTGACCGAGGACCCCACGGCGGTGCCGGCTTCCGTGGTGCGGTTCGTCGCCGAGCAGCTGTCCGTCGATGACGAGCACTTCGCCGGGTACGGGGCGCGCTCGCAGACGGCGTACGAGCATGCGTGGGAGATCCGGGACGCCTACGGCTACCGGGACTTCGCTGCAGGTGAGGCGGAGCTGCGGGAGTTCCTGGCGGCGCGGGTGTGGTCGTCGCTGGAGGGGCCGCGGGCGTTGTTCGATCGGGCGGTGGTGTGGCTGGTGAGCAACCGGGTGCTGCTGCCCGGGGTCACGACGCTGGCCCGGATGGTGGCCGCGGTCCGCCAGGAGGAGAACGACCGGCTGCACGCCGCGCTGTACGAGGCGGTGCCGGACGGCCTGCGCATCGAGATGGTCCGGCTGCTGGAGGTGCCGGAGAAGAAGCGGGTCTCGGAGCTGGAGCGGCTGCGGCTGGGTCCGGTGCGGGTGTCGGGCAAGGCCATGGAACTGGCTTTGGACCGTGCCCGTGAGGTGCGGGGCCTGGGCGCCGGCGCGGTGGACGCCGGGCGGGTGCCGGCCGCGCGGATGACGGGGCTGGCCCGGTACGGGCTGACGTCGAAGGCGCCGACGCTGAGGCGGCTGGAGGTCACGAGGCAGACCGCGACGCTGCTGGCCACGGTGCGGCACCTGGAGACCGCGACGGTGGACGACGCGCTGGATCTGCTGCACGCGCTGATGGCCACCAGGCTGCTGGCGAAGGCCGAGCGGATGGGCAACGACGCCAAGCTCAAGGCTCTTCCGCAGCTGCGCCGGGCGGCGAAGAAGGTCGCCGCGGCGGTCGATGTGCTGATGACGACGCCGCCCGCGACCGACACCGGCGAAGTTGTCTCCGTGGTCGACGCGTGGTCGGCGATCGAGCAGGTTGTGCCGCGCGAGCAGCTGGCCGCCGCGCTCGCCACGATCGCCGCGGTCGTCCCGGACACCGATGGGGACGACGATGCGGAGTGGCGGGCCGAGCTGGTCGCCCGCTACGGCACGGTGCGCGGTTTCATCCGGCTCCTGGTCGAGGTCATCGACTTCGGTGCGGTCGAGGCTGGCGCCCCCGTGGTGCGGGCCCTCAAGCGGCTGCCGGAGCTGATCGGCCGGAAGAAGGTCGGCGCCGAGGAGGTCTCCACGGAGCTGGTGACGGGCTCGTGGCGGCGGCTGGTGTTCGAGGGTCCCAACGTGCCGCATGGCCTGGTCGACAAGGCCGCGTACTCCTTCTGCGTCCTGGAGCACCTGCACCGCTCGCTGCGCCGGCGGGACGTGTTCGCCACCGGCGGTGACCGCTGGGGCGATCCCCGGGCGAAGCTGCTGGCCGGGGAGAAGTGGAGGACGGCCGAGCCGAGGGTGCTCACCGCGCTCGGTCTGGAGAGCGAGCCGGCCGGACACCTCGCCGAACTCGCCTCCGCCCTGCACGCCGCGTACGTCCAGGTCGCCGCCGGGCTGCCCGGCAACACGGCGCTGGAGGTGGTGGACGGGAAGCTGAAGCTGGCCAAGCTCGGCAAGGCGGAGGAGCCCAGGCTCATGCCGCCGTTTCGGCAGCTGGTCAACGGCATGCTGCCGAAGGTCGACTTCCCCGAGCTACTGCTGGAGGTCGCCGAGCTGACCGGGATGGCGGACGCGTTCACGCACATCTCCGGCGCCGACTCCCA
This sequence comes from Streptomyces sp. SS8, assembly GCF_054072955.1. Lineage (NCBI taxonomy): Bacteria > Bacillati > Actinomycetota > Actinomycetes > Kitasatosporales > Streptomycetaceae > Streptomyces > Streptomyces sp. SS8. The sequence continues at coordinate 61,624 of NZ_JBSVCZ010000015.1, read as the reverse complement.
CATGGAGGGCTTCACCACCAGCTTGTGCGCGGTGCTGCTGAGCGAGGCGTGCAACGTGGGCCTGACGCCGGTCATCAAGCCGGGCGTCCCGGCGCTCACCCGGGGCCGTCTGGTCCAGATCGACCAGGGTTACTTCCGGGCCGAGAACATCTCGGTGGCGAACGGACTGTTCATCGAGGCCCAGGCGAAGATCGACGTCGTGCGGGCCTGGGGCGGCGGCCTGGTCGCCTCCGCCGACGGGGTCCGCTTCACCGTGCCCGTGCAGACCCTGTACGCGGGCTCGAACCCCCGGTACTTCGGCCTGCGGCACAAGGGCGCCACCTGGCTGAACGTGGTCAACGACCAGGTGATGGGGCTGGGCGGGGTGGTCGTGCCGGGCACGCTGCGCGACTCGCTGTTCATCCTGGACGCCATCCACGCCCGCGACGGCGGGCCGAAGCCCGAGACCGTCATCACCGACACCGCCTCGTACTCCGACATCGTCTTCGGCCTGTTCGCGATCTGCGGCTACCAGTTCTCCCCGCGGATCGCCGACATCTCCGACGCCCGGCTGTGGCGCACGAACACCGCGGCCGACTACGGGCCGCTCCAGCCAGCCTCGAACCACACCATCCGCCTGGACCGCATCCGCGCCCACTGGGCCGACATGCTCCGCGTCGCCGGCTCCCTGACCCTGGGCGAGGTCCGCGGCCACGACCTGATCCGCATGCTCTCCCGCGACGGCAGACCGACCGGGCTCGGCGACGCGTTCGCCCACTACGGAAGGATCTTCAAGACCCTGCACCTGCTCCAGTTCGTCTCCGACGAGGGCTACCGCCGCATGATCGGCGCCCAGCTCAACGTCACCGAAGCCCGCCACCGCCTCGCCCGGAAAATCTTCTTCGGCCAGCGCGGCGAACTGCGCCAGCACTACCGCGAAGGCATGGAAGACCAGCTCGGGGCCCTGGGCCTGGCCCTGAACTCCGTGGTCCTGTTCAACAGCCTCTACATCGACGCCGCCGTCAAACAGCTGGCCGCCGACGGCTTCCCCGTCACCGACGAACTACTCGCCCGCCTCTCCCCGCTCCAGTACGACCACATCAACTTCCTCGGCCGCTACGCCTTCACCCGCCCGCCGGCGCCGGGCCTGCGCCAGCTGCGCGACCCACACAGTGACGAGGGCGAGGACACATAACGGCAGGCCCGACCGTCGAAAGCTGTCCGGCCCGGAGTCACCACCTTTGGCTGCGGGCCGGACCGCCTTGTGCGGAATGCTCAGCCGTGGGCAGGGTGCGCAGGCACGGCACGGAACCGAGGGCGGTCCGGAGCCCTGCGCAAACCGGGAGGACTGAGCAAGGCCGGCTTCAGGGCTGACCGCCTTGTCCTGGCTCTGCCTCAGGCCGTACGGCACCGACCGCTGGAGATGAGCACCCGCCGGGACGTCGCGGCCTGGAACGCCGGTGGCCCGCGTCGGCCGGCGGCGGGAGGTCGCGGCTTGCGCGTGTGGGTGGTCACCGGCCGCGGGTCTTGCGGAGGAGGACCTTGAGGGTTTCGCGGGCGTCCCGGCGGCGGAGGGGGTCGCGGGCCAGGGCTGCGGTCAGCGCGACCGCGGCGATGGTGCCGGTGTAGACCGCGGCGGCCGCGCCGGCGGGCAGCAGGGCGCCGTCGAGGAGCTGGGGCAGGGCGGACATGGGCGGGCACCTTCCGAGGCAGGCCCGCGAGGCGGGGCGCTGGGGTGGTGCTTCCCATGAGCGCATCGCGTACCGGTGGGCCGGAAACGCCCGCACGGCACAACGAGCCTGTCTATCCTGGTCAGTCCGGGCGGGGGTGTTTTCCGGAGTTCATCCGGTCCGGATGGACTCCGGACGGACATTGGCCGTCCGGAGGGGAGGAGTACGCGGTGGCGGAAGCGCGCGATCCGGTGCAGGAGTTCCACCTCAAGCTGTCCGCGCTCTACCGGGCTGCGGGCAAGCCGACACACGACCTACTTGCCCGGCGCACCCAGGTGGACGACTCCACGCTCAACGACTGGCTGACCGGCAAGGCCGTCCCCTCCAACGGGAAGACCCTGGCGACTGTGGTGGGCGTGCTGAAGGGCATGGCCAGCGCCGGGTGTCCGCGGGACCCGGTGGGCGGGTGGGAGACGCTGCGCGCGGCGGCGGCCAAGAGCAGAAGGTCCGGCAAGGGCGGCCGTCGCCCGGTGCGTCGGATGCTGGGTCCGGTGCCTGCGGTGGCGGACTGCTACCAGGACCGGCCCGAAACCGCGCAGCTGGAAGCCGCCGCGGACGGCGGGACGGCGGTGCTGGGCCAGTTACTGGTCGGGATGGGCGGAGTCGGCAAGACCCAGCTCGCCGCCCGCTACGCCCGCACCGCCTTTGATGAACGCCGGGTGGAGGTGCTGGTGTGGATCACCGCCGCGTCCCAGCAGGCGATCACCGCCGCCTATGCCGGCGCCGCGGCCCAGATCCTGGGCACCGACCCCGCCGACCCGCAGGCCGCCGGACTGTTCCGCGACTGGCTGAGACTGCCGCCCGGCGAACGCGGCGGCGGGTCGGCACCGGGGGCCCGGTGGCTGATCGTGCTCGATGACGTACCTGACCCCGGGGCAGTCCGCGGGCTGTGGCCACCGGACGTGGCGCACGGGCAGACCGTGGTCACCACCCGCAACCAGGACGCCGCCTTCCACACCTCCGGCCGGCGCCGCATCGATATCGGGCTGTACACCCCCGAGCAGGCCAGCGCCTACCTGACAGCCAAACTCGCCCAACACGGCCGCGTCGATGATCGTGGCCAGATCGCGGGCCTGGCCAGCGACTTCGGGTACCTGCCGCTGGCCTTGTCCCAGGCCATCCCCTTCATGATCAACCGGAAGCTGGACTGCGCCGCCTACCGCCGCCGCCTCGCCGACCGGGCCAAGACCCTCACCCACGTACTGCCACCCGTGGGAGGACTGCCCGACGAGCAGAGCAGAACGGTCGCCGCCGCGTGGGAGATGTCCATCGAACTGGCCGACCAGCAGCCCCCACAAGGACTGGCCCGGCCCCTGCTGCACCTGATCGCACTGCTGGACCCCAACGGCATCCCCGCCCCCGTGCTGAACAACGCCCCCATCCTGGCCCACCTCACCACCCACCACACCCCCACCACACACACCCCGATGCCGGAAGACAGCGCCGCCATCGATCCCGACGACGCCGCCGACGCGCTGGCGAACCTGGAACAGTTCAGCCTCCTCACCCACACCCCCGACACCCCCCACCAAGCGGTACGCATCCACCAGCTCATCCAGCGCGCCGTCCACGAACCCCTCCCCAGCGACTACCGAGACCGCTGCGCCCGCACCGCCGCCGACGCCCTGACCGCCGCCTGGCCCGACATCGAACGCGACACCGACCTCGCCCAGGCCCTGCGCGCCAACACCACCGCCCTCACCCACACCGCCGAAGACGCCCTGTACCGGCCCACCCCCCACACCGTGCTCCTCCGTACCGGCGAGAGCCTCGGCGAAGCCGGCCAGGTCACCGCCGCCATCACCCACTTCCACCGTCTGACCGAAACCACCCACCACCACCTCGGTCCCGACCCCCTCCACACCCTGGCCGCCCGCGGCAACCTCGCCCGGTGGCGGGGTATGGCGGGGGATGCGGCGGGTGCCGCAGCCGCGTACGAACAGCTGCTGGCCGATCTGGTGCGGGTGCTGGGCCCCGACCACCCCCACACCCTGACCACCCGCGGCAACCTCGCCCGGTGGCGGGGTGAGGCGGGAGACGCAGCAGGTGCCGCAGCCGCGTACGAACAGCTGCTGGCCGATCTGGTGCGGGTGTTGGGCCCTGACCATCCCCACACCCTGGCCGCCCGCAACAACCTTGCCGGGGCGAGGGGTGAGGCGGGAGACGCAGCAGGTGCCACGGCCGCCTACGAACAGCTGCTTACCAACATGGTGCGGGTGCTAGGCCCTGACCACCCCCACACCCTGACCACCCGCAGCGACCTTGCCGGGGCGAGGGGTGAGGCGGGAGACGCAGCAGGTGCCACGGCCGCCTACGAACAGCTGCTGACCGACCAGGTGCGGGTGCTAGGCCCTGACCACCCCCACACCCTGACCACCCGCAGCAACCTCGCCTGGTGGCGGGGTGGGGCGGGGGATGCGGCGGGTGCCGCAGCCGCGTACGAACAGCTGCTGGCCGATCTGATGCGGGTGCTGGGTCCCGACCATCCCCACACCCTGGCCGCCGGCGGCAACCTTGCCGGGTGGCGGGGTGAGGCGGGGGATGCGGCGGGTGCCGCAGCCGCGTACGAGGAACTGCTTGCCAACATGGTGCGGGTCCTCGGCCCTGACCACCCCCACACCCTGACCACTCGCGGCAACCTCGCCCACATGCGAGGTGAGGCGGGGGACGTAGCAGGTGCCGCAGCCGCCTACGAACAGCTGCTGGCTGACCGGGTGCGGGTGCTGGGCCCCGACCACCCTGACTCCCTGGCCGCCCGCGGCAACCTCGCCCGGTTGCGGGGTGAGGCGGGGGGCGTAGCAGGTGCCACGACCGCCTACGAACAGCTGCTGGCTGACCGGGTGCGGGTGCTGGGCCCCGACCACCCCCACACTCTGGCCGCCCGCAACGACCTCGCCCGGTTGCGGGGTATGGCGGGGGATGCGGCGGGTGCCGCAGCCGCCTACGAACAGCTGCTGACCGGCCTGGTGCGGGTGTTGGGCCCCGACCACCCCCTCACCCTGACTGCCCGAGGCGACCTCGCCCACTGGCGGGGTGCGGCGGGGGACGTAGCAGGTGCCACGACCGCCTACGAACAGCTGCTGGCCGATCTGGTGCGGGTGCTGGGCCCCGACCACCCCCACACCCTGACCGCCCGCAACAACCTCGCCCACTGGCGGGGTGCGGCGGGGGATGCGGTGGGCGCCGCAGCCGCCTACGAACAGCTGCTTACCAACATGGTGCGGGTACTGGGCCCCGACCACCCCCACACCTTGACCACCCGCAACAACCTCGCCCACTGGCGGATTAAAGCGAACGTTGACGAATCGACCGATTCCTGAACAAGATCAATAAGTGGGGTCGCGCGGCCGGATCAGCGCCGGATCACGCCCATAAAACGGTGTCAGAAAGTCGATGTGCTCAAGAACTCGGGGAGCACCGTTTTCTGTACAATCTGGCGGGTGCAGCCACCCCAGGACGATGACACCGCCGATCTCCTCGCCCCCGTTCCGGCCATACGGACCGGCAGCCTCGTGGGATACGCACGAGTGTCCACCAAGGGGCAGTTGCTCGACCGGCAGATCCATGCACTCACCGAAGCAGGGTGCATCCGGATCTTCGCTGACAAGAAGTCCGGCAAGAACGCCGAACGTGAGGAGCTGTGGAAGGCCCTCGACTATCTGCGCGAGGGCGACACGCTCGTCGTCCCGTCGCTGGACCGGCTCGGCCGTTCTATCCAGGACCTCATCGCCATCGTGTCCGGCCTGCGCAAGCGCGGCATCGGCTTCACCTCGCTGCACGAGGCGCTCGACACCACCACGCCCGGCGGGCGCCTGGTCTTCCACGTCTTCGCGGCCCTGGCGGAGTTCATCCGCGAACTCATTGTCCAGGGCACTAACGAGGGCCTGGACGCCGCCCGCGCCCGAGGTGTCCGACTCGGCCGCCCGCCGGCGATGACCGACGAGCAGGTACGTCACGCCCGGGACCTGCTCGCCCGCCCGGAGAACACCGTCACCTCGATCGCGAAGCTCCTCGGCGTCTCCAGAAACACGATCTACAACTACGTGCCCGAACTGAAGGGCGGCCGCCTCGCACTCGCCGAGGCCCCAGCCGCTGAACTGCCTGGTCCTGCGACGCCCACTGAGTGATCAGGCTCTACCGCTAGATTCCGTTCCGATACTCCCCGAGGGCCAGAGCCTTCCGCACTGAGCAGGGTCACCGGGGCCTCGGGGATCGCGGCGGCCTTGGCCCAGGCCGTCGCGGTGAAGCTGGCGCTGGTGTCCACCGGCACAACGTCGGTGGCGGCGTAGTCGTCCACACCGTCCAGTTCCAGGGAGCCGAAGTCGATCCATGAATCCATGCCGCCGGTCGCGCCGCCGTGGAGGGTCATGGGGCGGCCCTCCGGGGAGGAGTCCGGGGTGGTGACCGGGGAGGTCCCGTCGGTGGACTCGAAGTTCCAGCGGCCCTTGACCAGCGGGCGCTGCTTGAACAGCTGCTGGACCTCGGCTGCCGAGGCGGGGCGGTCGAAGAGGCGGACGTCGTCGATGGCGCCGGGGAAGAAGTTGCCCATGACGCCGCTGTAGGAGCCGGCGCCGAGGTACATGGACTGGTTGGCGTAGAAGGCGCCTTCCAGTGTGGTGGATCCGGCCTTGGCGCCGTTGACGTACAGGGTCAGGGTGTCGGCGACGGTGTCGTGGACGCCGGCCAGGTGGGTCCACTGCCCGGCGTGGGCGGTGGTGCCCTCCGGCTGCATGGCGCGGATGAGGCCGGAACCCGCGCTGTCGGAGGCGTACTGGTTGACCGCCCACCGGTCGTTGGCGGCCGAGTAGTACAGCTCGAAGCCGGGGCGTGCCCGGCCCGCCTGGGCGGCGATGATCGCCGCACGGTCGGGCTTGTCGTCCAGTTTGGCCCAGGCGGAGATGGTGAAGCTGCGTGCGGTGTTCACGTGCGGGCCGCTGGTCTGCCCGATCCTGGCGTAGGCGTCGGTGCCGTTGAAGTGGGCGGCCTTGCCCGCCACGCCGGGCTCGCCGGGGGTGACGCCACCGTGGAAGCGGGCGGGCAGCACATCGCCGTGCCCGGTGATCTCGGTGGCGTCCGCCTCCTCGTCGAGGGGGAAGACCGCCAGGGCGGGGCGTCCGGGGTCGCCGACCTGCTGGTGGGCGCCGAGCTTGCCGACCTCGTTGGCGGTGAGCGGCTTGTCGAAGAGTTGGAGGTCGTCGATGGCGCCGGGGAAGAAGTTGCCCATGACGCCGCTGTAGGAGCCGGCTCCGATGCTCAGGCCGCGGCGGGCGTTCCACGGGGTGGCGTACGGGGTCTGGCCGACCAGGGTGCCGTCGACGAACAGTTCCAGCATGTCCCGGGCGGAGTCGTAGGAGCCCACCAGGTGGGTCCAGGTGCCGGCGCTCACCCCGCCGGGGGTGTCGGCCATCGCGCGGACGATGCCCGCGCCGGCCTGGTCGGCGGCGTACTGGTTGAACACCCACCGGTCATAGGCCTGGGAGTAGTACAGCTCGAATCCGGGGCGGTGGTTGCCCGGCTGGGCGGCGATGACCGCCGCACGGCTGGGCATCGCGGCGAGCTTGACCCAGGCGGAGACGGCGAATCCGCGGCTGGTGTCGACCACCGGGATGCCGGTGGCCGCGTAGTCGTCGGTGCCGTCGAACTCCACGGCGGTGCCCTTCTTGCCCGCCGCCCCGGGGGTGGCGCCGCCGTGCAGGGTCGCGGTGCGGGCCGGGGTGGAGCCTTCGGCCTGGGTGGCGCCGGCCTCCTCGTCCATCTGCCAGGTGGCCCGCTCGGGCTGCCCGGCCTTGACCCGGAACTGGTAGGTGCGGATCTCCGACCCGTTGCCCGCCGCGTCGAACGCCTGAGCGGTGACGAAGTTCAGCCCCGGCTTCGCCGGCAGCATCCTGAAGACCTTCGCCCCTCCACCGGAGGTGCTGATCTGGTTCGCTGCCACGGGATCACCATTGATGCCGTACCGGTAGCGGGTCACATCCGTCGAGGACGAGTCCACCGTGAAGGTGCCGTACTGGCCCACCCCGTCGTACCAGGGGTCGTCCGGGTTCTCCGGGTCCGAGGCCGGATACTCAGCCGAGGAGACCGCCGGGGCCTTGGGCACACTGGTGTCGTAGACGAAGTAGCAGCCGGTCGGGTCGCCCGCGTAGGACCACGGCGAGTAGTTCCCGTACCCGGTCGAGTCCGTGTCCCGCACCCGCGCGTACCAGTGAATCTGCGTGTTCTCCGGAATCGTCGTCGGCAGTTTGATGGAGAAGCTGGAGCCGGACTTCTTGTAAGTGGACAGCGACGGTTTCCACCGCGCGATCAGGCCCTTGCCGTCCCCGGCGTCCCACTTGGCCTGGAACTGCACCGCGACGTTGTCGCCGTCGGGGTCGGTGACATCGCTGGCACGGATCGTGCCCAGGGTGCGCACCCGTGCCGCGTCCGCCGGCCGCTTGCAGGTGCCGCCATACTGCATCGTCAGCTGCGACATCTTCAGCTGGTAAGGCGGACGGTTGTACTTCACCCGCAGGAACGCCTTGTCCGAGAACCGCTTCCATCCGTAGCGGTCGGTCTCGCTGGAGGCCTGCAGTCCGAACGTCATCGTCGACCACTTGCCGTTCGCGGCCTGCTGGACTGCTGACTTCACGTTGAACTCGGCGTCCTTGGCCGCGCAACCGTCGTGGCCGTGAGCGAAGGACTCCGTCTTGAGGTGGTCGATCCAGAAGTCGGAGTTGTTCTGAGTGTTCCAGGTCGTGGAGGAGGAGATGCCCTTGGTGCGCCACAGCTGCACTCCGCGCGCCGTACACGACGCCGAGTGGACGTTGCGGACGACGAACTCCGCCGACAGGATCGACTTGCCCGCGAACTTGGAGACCGGTATCCGGTAGAACAGCCGCTTGGTGTCATACGGCTTGCAGTAGTTCCAGCCGCAGTAGCCCATACCGGCATCCGACTCGCCGTTGAACTTCCACTGCGGCGAGGAGGCCCAGTACTTCGACACCATCGTCCACGCCGAGGCGCGCGGCGAGTACCACTGCGGGTCGATGAACACCGGGTAGACCGTGTCCGCTCCTCGCAGCACCTCCTGGTCGGGGGTGAGGACCAGCTCGCTCCCGTCCTCGGGGACCTCCACGTCCAGCGGTGCCAGCTTGCCCGACTCGCCCGCGCCGGGCTCACCGTCGGCCTCCCCGGTTTTGGCGGCTGTCTCCTGGGCCGGGGCCTTCTGCGCCGCCTCCTCACCGGTCCCACCAGCGCTGGAGTCCCACATCAGCGGTGTCGGCGCCTCGAAGACCACGCCCTTGGCGCCGTCGTCGATCGCCTCCAGTCCGCCCTGGGCGGTCTCGCGGACGTCCATTCCGTCGGCCGCCAGGCTCAGGCGCAGCTCGGCCAGCTCGGGGCTGGCGGCCGCCTGCGCCGACTTGACCACCAGCAGCTGGGTGAAGCCGTCCTCCTGGGCCCCCATGCGCAGGTCCACCCCGGGCAGGACCTCCGGATAGGTGGCCGTGTCACCGTCCAGCCGCGGCTCCGGGAGCTCCCCCGGCCAGGTCAGGGCCAGCTCGCGTCCGGCCTTCTCCATCCGCACCAGCGGGGCGTCGCCGCCGCCGGAGAACTCCATCCCCACCGTGGTCGCCTTCGGCGCCACCGCCCCGTCGGAGGTCGCGGCCAGACCGGTGTCGACCGGCTGCCACTCCCCCTTTACCCGGGTGCGGACCGGACGCAGATACTCGCGCGCCTCCAACTGCCCGTCCGGAGTGGCGTAGACGTCGCTGCTCTCACCGCGCAGCGACAGCACTTCCACGCTCTCACCGGAACGTTTCGCCTCCGCCAGCGCCTCATCCTCGGAGAACGCCGACGGCTGCTTCGGATCCCCGTCCTCGGTGAGCACGCGCTGCGGCCGGGGCTGAGCCGACGCCTCCTCGGCGAGGCCGGGTGTCAGCCCCGCGACCAGCACAGCCCCCAGTGCGATGGCCACCGGGCCACCGAAGCCGCGCGTGCGGGCACGACGAAACATCCCCCGACCCCCCAGAGAAGACATGAAGATCACGTAAAGGTCCGGAGGAGACCGTAAACGCTCCACCACGGACCGACCAGCCCCACCAAGCGGACATCTAGCTCTCAATGAGACACCGAACACAGAGGGCTACGTGACGTGCGTCACGCGCCGTGCTGGTCGTGACAGGTCTCAGGCGCGCTGCGCCTGGAAGTACAACCTCACGGCTTGAGACATGAAAAGTCCGCCGCGCCCCTGAGGATCAGCGCTCCCCCGCACGAAGCGTCGCGGTGGATGGGGCACCGGTCCATCAAGGTCACGGCGGACTGCCAGGGCGCCGGGTCAGCGGATACCGAGGCTCCGTAGGGCGCGGCGCTGCGCCGGGGAGGGCTTCGCCGGGAAGAGGATGTAGCAGATGCCTCCCGTACCGCTTCTGACCCGGCCGTTCGCGTCGTAGCGCTTGGTGCGCAGCCAGATGTTCTCGAACTGCCGGCGCTTGTAGACACGGCGGACGGCCTCGTTGCTGTCGCTGGCCGGGTCGTTGGCGATGACGTCGCCGTCCTCCGTGAAGCCGATGACGGTCATCAGGTGGCCCGCGGTGCCGTAGCCCGCGCCGTCGAGTTCGGAGGCCATGAAGGACTGGGAGGTGATCAGGGGGATGCCGGCGCGGATCAGGAGTTCGGCGTCCGCGAGGGAGTCCAGGCGGGTGACGATGCCCTGCATGTCGCGGTAGGTGGCCGCGTAGGCGGTGTTGAACGGCCAGTTGCCGCAGCCGGAGTACTGGTAGTCGTAGGTGAAGCGGGCGGCGTGGCAGACCTGGGGGTCGGCGTAGTCGGGGTTGACCCAGGACAGGTCCTCGGCGGTGGGCCTGCGGCCCCAGTACTCGATGATCATCTGCGAGGAGGTCGGGCTGCACCACGCCTCGCCGCCGTTGTCGTACTCCGGGTACTGGCCGATGTGGGTGTTCTGCGAGTAGCGCGGGACGTCCAGTTCGACGCCTGCGGCCACGCCCGGCGCGGAGGCCGGGACCTCGAAGCGGGCGGGGACGTCGGAGCCCATGGCGCCCAGACGCCAGACCACCGGGGTCGCGTCGGTGCCCAGGGCACGGTGGAGGGTGGCGCGCAGCCGGTAGGAGGCCAGGCGCAGACCGGTGGAGGTGTCGTCGACGGCGAAGGTGTCGGTCCAGATGCTGGATTTGCCGTCGCCCTGGTCGTCCACGGAGGTGCGGCGGATGTCCTCGTCGCCGGCGGCCCAGACGCCCAGGGTGTACCAGGGGGTGTCGGTGCCGTCGGTGTAGGTGCCCCGCATCTCGATCCGGATCCAGGTGCCGGCCGGGGTGTGGGCGTTCCAGGAGGCGACGAGTTCGCTCACGGGCACCGGCAGGCGGTGGACGGGCGAGGTCCACACCGCGTACTCCCAGGCGGCGGTTCGCCCGGTGTGCGGGTCGGTGTAGTCGGCGGTGCCCGCGGGGGCGGCGATGGCGATGCCGGGGCGGCGGCCGGCCGCCACGCGGGTGCCCCGCCCGGCGCCGGAGCGCCAGTCGGCGCCGGAGGTCCAGGCGCGGTAGTCCACCGTGGAGCCGGACCGAGGGCCGCTCTCCGTACCGCCCCGGCCCGCGCCGGGGGCTGAAGGGGAGGCCGGGAGCGGGGAGGCGGCGGCCGGGGAGAGGGCGGTCTGGGAGGCGACGGCCGCTGCGGCGGTGGCGACGGCGGCGGCGAGTACGGTGCGGCGGGTGGCCGGTCTGCTGTCGGTCATGGCGGTGGGTACCCCGGTCCTTCCGTGAGTCGGTGCGCGTGCGGAGTCGCGCGTGGGTGCTGCGCCGATACGGCGGCGGCGGCGGTGGCGCCGCGGACGCACCGCGGAGTGTCCACATCTTCCCGCCGCCGTATCTCCGGGGCCAGTGCTGCGGGCCCCCATACACCCGAAAACATTGGTCTCGGCCAGTGGCGTTGTCGGGCCGGCCGTAGGCTGGGACGGTGATTCCCGGTGCCCGCTCCGATCCGGCCGGTCCGGACGGTTCGAACAGTCCGGCCGGACCGCTCGGCCTGGCAGGCCTCGCCCGGCGGCTGCGCGCCCTGCCGCCGTCGTGCGGGCCGGTGCGGCTGGTGGCGGTCGACGGGCACGCCGGGTCGGGCAAGAGCACGCTGGCCGGGCACCTGGCGGCTCGGCTGGACGGGGCGCCGGTGCTCCATCTGGACGATCTGGCGAGCCATGACGCCCTGTTCGGGTGGACCGGCCGTTTTCTTGAGCAGGTGGCCGCCCCCCTCTCGCGCGGGGAGCCGGCCCGGTACGAGGTGTACGACTGGGAGCGCCGGGTGTTCGGCGGGGCGCGTATGCTGCCGCCCGCGCCGGTGGTGCTGGTGGAGGGGGTCGGCGCGGGCCGTAGCGCCCTGCGCCCCCGGCTGGCCTGTGTCGTGTGGCTGGAGGTGCCGCGCGAGGAGGCCTGGGCCCGGGGGCGGCGCAGGGACGGGCCGGAGCTCGCGGGCTTCTGGGACGGCTGGGAGCGCGCGGAGGACCGGCACTTCGCCGCCGATCCCACCCTCCCCCACGCCGACCTCCTGGTACGGCGGTGCGCGCGGGGATATCTGGTGCTCCCGGGGCCGCGGGGCGGGCGGGACAAGTCCGCCGGGGACCACGGTGGGTGACGCTGTATCAGCGCTGCGCGCTCCGGCCGTACCGGGCCGTATGTTCCTTCCCGCACCGGCTTGACCGGCCCCGGTCCCCGGTTCTACGTTCTCCCTGAACGGCCTGCACAGGCCGTTCCCACACGAAGCCCCCGGTTGTTCCCCCGTGATCGGGGGCTTCGTCCTGCCCGGTGCCTGTCAGGGTCCCGCCCGGAGGGCCCAGGCGCGTTCTCACCGTCCGTCACCGAACCCCTGCCACCGGCTCGCCGGCGCCCGGCCGCCTCGCCCCCGGACCGCCCCGTGCCCGCTCATACGCCGTCTACGCCCGAAACCGGGGCGCGGGTACCATGCCAAAGGCCGCGGACGGCTTGGGCCCTGCCCTGCTGCCTGCGGCAACTCCCTTTCACAGCATGGTCGTTGAACGCCGTTGAGAACCACCGCCGCCGTCGGGTGACCACCCGGCGCATACCTTCGGGGGACGTTTCGTGGGGGATGTGAGGGACTACGGCACGCAGGACGTCCACGGTCCGCAGGCCCCCGCCGATCTCGCCTGGCTGCGCGGCGTCGACGCGTACACCGTGGGCTCCTACACCCACGCCGAGGAGGAGTTCCGCGCCGCCGTGCGCATCGACCCGGGCATGGCCGACGCCTGGCTCGGGCTGCACGCCCTGCGGGTGGACACCGCCACCGCGCTGCTGCGGATGCACGAGCACCGCCACCGCTTCGGCGAGCAGCGCGCCCGGCACGACCGCGCCCTCAACTCCTGGTACTGGCTGGGCTGGTGGGTGCAGCCGGTGCTGGAGACCGAGCGCGACCTGCTGCTGGCGCACGCCTCGCACTGGCTGGACGGCCGGCGTGTGGCGGATCTGGACCGGGCGCTGGCCGAGTGCCCGCCGGTGGAGGCCGACCCGCAGGTGCGGTTCCTGCACGCCTGCCGCGCCTATCTCACCAAGGACTGGGAGCTGCTGGTCCGGCACACCGAGCCGCTGGTGGGCGATCCGCTGCTGGGCGTGGAGGCGAGCCTGTTCGCGGGCATGGCCCGGGTGCGGCTGGAGATGTACGGGCAGGCCGAGCCGCTGCTGGCCGCCGCCCTGATGCGCTGCCGCAGCGAGCAGCCGCAGCGCAAGGAGCTGCGCTACTGGCTGGCCCGGGCCCGGGAGGGCACCGGGCGCAGTGCGGCGGCGCTGCCGCTGTACCGGGCGGTGTACCGGGTGGACCCGGCGTTCATGGACACCGCCGCCCGGCTCACCGCCATCGCCGAGGGCGACGGGCTGGACGACGCGCCGGAGGTGGCGGAGGCGGCGGCCGTGACGGTCGTGGACGGTGCCGGCGGGGCGGGGGACGTGCCGTTCGGCGGTCTTCCGGATGATCCGCCGGCCGGTGGCGGGTGGCCCGCCGACGGTGCGGACCTCGCCGACCCGGCCGCCGGAGGCCTGGTCGGCGGGAGCGCCGCGGGCGGCGGTGTGAGCGGGCCCGTGCCGGTGGAGACGGACCGGGCCCGGGAGCGGTCCTCCGGCCGCCGGGGGACGGCCGGGCGCTTCCCGGCGGGGCCGTCCGATCCGGTGCTGCTGGCCCGCGCGATGGGGGAGCTGGAGCGCATGGTCGGCCTGGAGCCGGTCAAGCGCCAGGTGCGGGCGCTGTCGGCGCAGCTGCACATGGCGCGGCTCCGCGCCGAGCAGGGGCTGCCCGTCCAGCCGCCCAAGCGGCACTTCGTCTTCTCCGGTCCCTCGGGGACGGGGAAGACGACGGTGGCGCGGATCCTGGGGCGGGTCTTCTGCGCGCTGGGCCTGCTGGGCGGCGACCATCTGGTGGAGGCGCAGCGCTCCGATCTGGTGGGCGAGTACCTGGGCCAGACGGCGGTCAAGGCGAACGAGCTGATCGACTCCGCGCTGGGCGGGGTGCTCTTCGTGGACGAGGCGTACAGCCTGTCCAACACCGGTTACGGCAAGGGCGACGCGTACGGCGACGAGGCGCTTCAGGTGCTGCTCAAGCGCGCCGAGGACAACCGGGACCGGCTGGTGGTGATCCTGGCGGGCTATCCGGAGGGCATGGACCGGCTGCTGGCCGCCAACCCGGGCCTGGGCTCGCGTTTCACCACCCGGGTGGACTTCCCCAGCTACCGCCCGCCGGAACTGACGGCCATCGGCGAGGTGCTGGCGGCCGAGAACGGCGATGTGTGGGACGAGGAGGCGCTGGAGGAGCTGCGCAGCATCAGCGGCCATGTGGTGGGCCAGGGCTGGATCGACGAGCTGGGCAACGGCCGCTTCCTGCGAACCCTGTACGAGAAGTCCTGTGCCTACCGCGATCTGCGGCTGTCGGACTGTCCGGGCACCCTCTCCCGGGAGGAGCTGGCGACGCTGCGGCTGCCGGATCTGATGCAGGCCTACGGTGAGGTGCTGTCCGGCCGGGGCCCCGAGGGGCCCCGGCGCGAGCCGCCCTCGTTCGCCTGACCTCCGCTGCGAAGCGAGGCGGTGCGGGACGCGGGGCCGGTCCGGTCCGACGGGTCGGCGGGTCGGCGGGTCGGCGGGTCGGCGGTCCGGCGGTCCGGCGGGTCAGCCGGAGGACGGCCCCGCGCCGTGGTGCTCGGCCAGCGCGCGCAGCGCCTTCGCGTCCCGGATGGCCTGCTGTTTCGCGACGCCGGGCTGGATGCCCATGGCGGGCAGGGTCGTGCCGTCGGCGAGGTCGAGCAGGACCCATGGGTCGCCGGGGCGGAGGTTCACCTTGATGATCTCCGCCCACTCCAGGTGACGGACGGTGGTGAGGTTGACGACCGTGACGCCGCTCTCCTGCGCGACCACCTTCGGACGGCTGAGCAGGGCGAGGACGCCGAGGAACAGCAGGCCGGTGAGGACGAAGGAGGCCCGCTCCCCCGGGCCGAGGCTCTCCAGCATCACCGCGACCGTGGTGAGGGTGGCCAGGATCGCGACACCGACCGACAGCAGGACGATGCGGGTGCGGGCGGGCCGGAAGGTCACCGGCAGTCCGGGGCCGGAGCCGGGGTCTGTGCCGGGCTCGGGGGCGGGGGCGGGCACGTGCGTCGCTCTTTCGATGGGTCGGTGCTTGGTCGTCTCGATGCCTCGGTGGGTGCCGGCGGCCTCAGAGTCGGCAGGCGTGGATGCCGGTGGTGAGGATCGCGCGGGCGCCCAGGTCGTACAGGTCGTCCATGATCCGCTGGGCCTCCCCGGCGGGCACCATGGAGCGGACCGCGACCCAGCCCTCGTGGTGCAGCGGCGAGATGGTGGGCGACTCCAGACCCGGGGTGAGGGCCACGGCCTGCTCGACCTTCTCGGCGCGGATGTCGTAGTCCATCATCACGTAGCGCCGGGCCACCAGGACGCCCTGCATGCGGCGGAGGAACTGCCGCACCTTGGGGTCGTCGGCGGGGGCTCCGGTGCGCCGGATGACGACTGCCTCGGACTCCAGGATGGGTTCGCCGATGATCTCCAGTCCGGCGTTGCGCAGCGTGGTGCCGGTCTCGACGACGTCGGCGATGATCTCGGCGACGCCGAGCTGGATGGCGGTCTCCACCGCGCCGTCGAGGCGGACGACGGAGGCGTCCACCCCGTTGTCGGCCAGGTGCTTGGCGACCAGGCCGGGGAAGGAGGTGGCGATGGTCATGCCGCCGAAGTCGCCGACGTCGCCCGCCGTGCCGGGGCGGGTGGCGTAGCGGAAGGTGGAGCCGGCGAAGCCGAGCTGGAGGATCTCCTCGGCGGCGGCCCCGGAGTCCAGCAGCAGGTCGCGGCCGGTGATGCCGATGTCGAGCTTGCCGGAGCCCACGTAGACGGCGATGTCACGGGGGCGGAGGAAGAAGAACTCGACCTCGTTGTCGCTGTCCACCAGGACCAGCTCGCGGCGGTCCTTGCGCTGCTTGTAGCCGGCCTCATGGAGCATCGCCGACGCAGGCTCGGACAGTGAACCCTTGTTGGGGACGGCGATGCGCAGCATGGGGTGGTCTTCCTTCGCTTCTTCGGGCTGGTGCGGGCGGCGCGGAGTGGGGTCGTGCGGGTGGAGTGGTGCGGAGTACGGGCGGGGCGCGGTCGGCGGTGACGGCGCCGGGGGGATCCGGGGCGTTTCCTACAGGTGAGCGTATACGTCGTCGAGGCCGATGCCCCGGGCGACCATCATCACCTGAAGGTGGTACAGCAGTTGGGAGATCTCCTCGGCGGTGCGCTCGGCTCCCTCGTGCTCCGCGGCCATCCACACCTCGGCGGCCTCCTCGACGACCTTCTTGCCGATGGTGTGGACGCCCGCGGCCACCAGTTCGGCGGTGCGGGAGGTGGCGGGGTCGCCGGTGGCGGCCTTCTGCTGGAGCTCGCCGAAGAGCTCCTCGAATGTCTTGTTCGCCATGGTGCCCCCTACCCTACGCCGGTCGCGGGCCCGTTCACCGCCAGGGTTCGGCGACGGTGCGCAGGACGGCGGCCGTGGCGACGGCGGCGGTGACCGCCTCGTGGCCCTTGTCCTCGCTGGAGCCCTCCAGCCCGGCGCGGTCCAGGGCCTGCTCCTCGGTGTCGCAGGTCAGCACGCCGAAACCGACGGGTACGCCGGTCTCCACGGAGACCTGGGTGAGGCCGGTGGTGACGCCTTGGCAGACGTAGTCGAAGTGCGGGGTGCCGCCGCGGATGACGACGCCGAGGGCGACGACCGCGTCGTAGCCGCGGGCGGCCAGCACCTTGGCCGCGACGGGCAGCTCGAAGCTGCCGGGGACGCGCAGCACGGTGGGCTCGTCGATGCCCAGCTCGCCCAGGGCGCGCAGCGCACCGTCGAGCAGGCCGCCCATCACCTTCTCGTGCCACTGCGCGGCGATCACCGCCACGCGCAGGTCGCCGCAGTTCTTGACGGTCAGTTCGGGGGCGCCCTTGCCGCTCACGTTGCTCCTCGTCGACGGGTCGTTCGGTGGGTGGGTGGGTGTACAGGTGGGGATGTGCGGGTGGGGTGTTGCGGCGGGGCCGGTGTCACTGGCCGCCGCAGACGGGGACCGGCTCCCCCTCCAGCCAGGGCAGGTCATGGCCCATGCGGTCCCGCTTGGTGCGCAGGTAGCGCAGGTTGTGCTCGCCCGCCTGGACGGGCATCGGCTCGCGGCCGGTGACGCGCAGACCGTACCGGGCGAGGGCACCGGTCTTGTCGGGGTTGTTGGTCATCAGCCGCAGGGAGCGCACGCCGAGGTCGGTGAGCATCTGCGCGGCGGCGGCGTAGTCGCGGGCGTCGGCGGGCAGGCCGAGCTCCAGGTTGGCGTCGAGGGTGTCTCGACCCGCCTCCTGGAGCTGGTAGGCGCGCAGCTTGGACAGCAGGCCGATGCCCCGGCCCTCGTGTCCGCGCAGGTAGACCACCACGCCGCGGCCCTCGGCGGCCACGCGGCGCAGGGAGTCCTGGAGCTGGGGGCCGCAGTCGCAGCGCAGCGAGCCGAACACGTCGCCGGTCAGGCACTCGGAGTGCACCCGCACCAGTACGTTCTCGGCGCCCTCGACGTCCCCGGCGACCAGGGCGATGTGCTCCACGCCGTCGGCGGTGGAGCGGTAGCCGTGGGCGCGGAAGTCACCGTGGGCGGTGGGCAGGGAGGTGACGGCCTCGCGGCGGACGGCGGGGGTGGCGGGGGTGGGCACGGGGGCGGCGGCGGGCGCGGGAACGGAGGGAGCGGCCCGCTCGCGGGAGCGGCGGTAGGCGATCAGCGCCTCGATGGAGACGATCGCCAGGCCGTGCTTGCGGGCGAAGGGCACCAGCTCGGGCAGGCGCAGCATGGTGCCGTCCTCGCCGGCGATCTCCACGATGGCGGCGGCGGGGCGCAGTCCGGCCAGCCTGGCGAGGTCGACCCCGGCCTCGGTGTGGCCGGGGCGCTCCAGCACGCCGCCGGGGCGGGCGCGCAGCGGGAAGACGTGGCCGGGGCGTACGAAGTCGCCGGCCTCGCGGTCCGGGTCGGCCAGCAGCCGGATGGTGGTGGCGCGGTCGGCGGCGGAGATGCCGGTGGTCACACCGTGGGCGGCGGAGGCGTCCACGGAGACGGTGAAGGCGGTGCCCATCGACTCGGTGTTCTCGCCGACCATCTGCGGCAGCTCCAGCCGCTCCAGCTCGCAGGCCTCCATCGGAGTGCAGATCAGGCCGCGGCACTCGCTCATCATGAAGGCGACGATCTCGGGCGTGATCAGCTCGGCCGCGACGATGAGGTCGCCCTCGTTCTCGCGGTCCTCGTCGTCGACGACGACCACCGGGCGTCCGGCGGCGATGTCGGCGATCGCGCGCTCGACCGGGTCCAGCTCCAGAACGTCGGCGGCCTCGCCGCCGAACGCGTCGGCCGCTGCCGCGGGGTCGGCGGCGCGCGGGTTCCAGGTGTGCAGCACGGTCATGCCGGGGCTCCTTCCAGAGCGGGGTCGTTCGCCGCCTTCGCTCGGGAGCGCAGCCACCAGTCGCGCAGGCCCCACAGGACGAGGACGAAGTAGATGACGTAGACCAGGCCGGAGAAGGCCAGGCCGCTGCCGAAGGCGAGCGGGACGCCGACCAGGTCCACCAGCAGCCAGGCGAACCAGAACTCCACCCAGCCGCGGGCCTGGGCGACCATCGCCGCCAGGGTGCCGACGAAGATGTAGGCGTCGGCCCACGGGCTCCAGGAAAGCTGCGGGTAGAGGGTGAACAGTCCGCCGACGGCGAGGGTGCCGGCGGCCGTCCCGGCCAGCAGCCATCCGCGTTCGCGCCAGGTGGCGAACCGTACGGTGATCCTGCCGTCGGCGCTGCCGCGCTCCTCCGCGGAAGCCGAGGCGCCGCGCCGCCACTGGTACCAGCCCCACACGGCGACGCCGATGACCAGCAGCTGCTTGCCGACCCCGCCCGAGAGCTGGGCGGAGGCGTAAGCGGCGATCAGGATGAGCCCGGCCAGGAACTGCGCGGGCCAGGTCCAGATGGAGCGGCGCCAGCCGAGGGCGAGGGCGATCAGGCCCATGACGTTGCCGACCATGTCGGACCACTTCACGCTCTGGCCGAACGCCTCGAAGGCGGTGCCGTTGAGGGTCCCGTCGAGCCACTCCAGCGCGCTCATCGCAGGGCCTCGGCGGGCTCGGCGGTGCCGGCGGTTCCGGCTGCGGCGCGGTGGCCGAGCAGCCGCTCGACGTACTTGGCCAGGACGTCGACCTCCAGGTTGACCGGGTCGCCGACGCCCTTCACGCCCAGGGTGGTCAGGGCGAGGGTGGTGGGGATGAGACTGACGGTGAAGTCCGCCTCGCCCGCCTCGACGACGGTGAGGCTGACACCGTCCACGGTGATCGAGCCCTTCTCGACGATGTAGCGGGTGAGTCCGTCCGGGGCGGCGATCCTGACGATCTCCCAGTTCTCGCCGGGGACGCGCTCGGTGATGGTGCCGGTGCCGTCCACATGGCCCTGGACGATGTGGCCGCCCAGCCGTCCGCCCAGCGTCATGGGGCGCTCCAGGTTGACGCGGTCGCCGGCGGACAGGGCGCCGAGGCCGGAGCGCTTGAGGGTCTCGGCCATGACGTCGGCGGTGAACTCGCCGTCGGCGGTGTCCACGACGGTCAGGCAGACGCCGTTGACCGCGATCGAGTCGCCGTGCCCTGCCCCCTCGGTCACCAGTGGGCCCCGCAGCCGGAAGCGGGAGCTGTCCTCCAGCTTCTCGACGGCGACGACCTCGCCCAGCTCTTCGACGATTCCGGTGAACACTCAGGACTCCTTGGACATGTGGACGGCGGGGACGGAGGCGGGTTCGGCGGGCGGGGCCGGTGCGGCGTCGACGCGCAGATCGGGCCCGATCCGCTCGACCGCGGTCACCCTCAGGCGCAACGCATCGGCGATGGTGGCGATTCCGGCGTCGGCGAGGGCGGCGGGCCCGGCGCCCAGGAGGGCGGGGGCGAGGTAGGCGGTGACCCGGTCCACGGCGCGGGCCGCGACGAAGGCACCGGCCAGGGTGGCACCGCCCTCCAGCAGGACGGACCGCACACCGCGGTCGTGGAGGGCCGTGAGCAGCGCGGCGACGTCCAGGCCGCCGCCGTGCCCGCCGCCGTGCCCGGAGGGTCCGCCCGTTCCGGCGGCGCGCGGCAGCCGTACCACTTCGGCGTGTCCGTCGAGGTGGGCGGTGGCGGTGTCCGGCAGGTCGTCGGCGACGGCGATCAGGGTGGGGGCGGCGCCGTCCAGGACACGGGCGCCGGGCCGGACGGCGCGGGCCTCGGTGTCGGCGACGACGCGCAGCGGCTGGACGGCGCCGGGGACGCCGCGCACCGCGAGGTGGGGGTCGTCGGCGCGGGCGGTGCCGGAGCCGACGAGCACGGCGTCGGCCTCGGCGCGCAACCGGTGGACGTCGGCGCGGGCGGCGCCGGAGGTGATCCAGCGGCTGGTGCCGTCGGCCGCGGCGGTACGGCCGTCGAGGGTGGCGGCGTACTTCCAGCGCACGTACGGGCGGCCCAGGCGCACCGAGGTCAGCCAGGGGGCGTTGACCTCGGCGGCCTCCTCGGCCAGGAGGCCGCTCTCGGTGTCGATCCCGGCGGCGGCCAGGGTCCCCGCGCCGCCGCGGGCGTCGGGGGTGGGGTCGGCGACGGCATAGACCACCCGGGTGATGCCGGCGTCGATCAGGGCTCGGCTGCACGGTCCGGTGCGGCCGGTGTGGTCGCAGGGCTCCAGGGTGACGACGGCTGTGCCGCCGCGGGCCGCCTCGCCGGCCTCGGCGAGGGCGTGGACCTCGGCGTGGGGGCCGCCGGCGCGCCGGTGCCAGCCCTCGCCGGCGACGTGCCCTGCGGCGTCGAGGACGACGCAGCCGACGACGGGGTTGGGGCTTGTGGAGCCGAGGCCCCGGGCGGAGAGGGCGACGGCGCGGCGCATGGCCTCTCGTTCGCGCTCCCGCGCGGTGGGCGCTGCGGCTTCGGTGGCCACCGGGTCCTCCTGCCTCTTCGGGCACGGACTCCGGGGCGGTACGGGAAACGAGCGGTCTCGCGGGATGGACGGGACGCCGGGGCGCGGGCCGGATTCTCCGGGCCCGGCGGGGCGCCCGAGGATCCGCCTGCGGCGGCGTACCGGCCGTCTCGCGGCCCGCCGCGCACTGCCTCCCATCCGGACTTTGACCGTCGGTCCAGGAATTTCACCTGGTCAACCGGCCGCTGGCAGCGGCCGGGTCGCGGACTGTAACCGCCGGTTCGGAATTTCACCGACCCCGGAGTGCGCTTGACGTTGGTACGCGGCCAGTGTGCCACGTCCGGCTCGAGCGGCACCAGAGAGGCCCTGTGGGACGGCTCACAGCGGCAGGCGGGGCCCGCCCGTTCAGCGGGCCGGCCGGTCCGCCGCGCCGCGTCCAGGGCCGTCACCAGGCCGCCGCCGAGCACCGGGCTGCCCTCGACCGTGCCGCACAGCACCTCGGTGGCCAGCGGGGACATCCCGGCCAGGCGGCCGGCCACCCGTTCCGCCAGTGGCCCTCCCCCGGCCCGTCCCACCTCGCCGCCGAGTACCACGCAGCCGGGGTCGAGGACCGAGGCGACGGCGGCGGCGCCGACCGCGATCCGTTCGGCCAGCGCCTCCAGGAACGCCTCGGCGCCGGCTCCCGCCCCGCCCGCCACCGCGGCGCGGACCACCGCCTCCGCTGCGCGGACTCCGTCCCCGGTGGCGTGCCGCGGCGGCCGCAGGCCGTGCCCGCGCGCCAGCGCGCACACCGCCGCGGCGCCGGCCAGGGAGTGGAATCCGCCGTCGCAGACCGTCGCCGACGGCGGTCCGGCGGTGCCGGGCACCGGCAGGAAACCGACCTCGCCGGTGCCGCCGGAGGCGCCGCGGCGCAGTGCGCCGTCCAGGATCACGGCGGCCCCCACCCCGTGCCCCAGCCAGAGCAGGACGAAGGTGTCGCGGCCGCGCGCCGCGCCGAGGCGGTGCTCGGCGATGCCCGCGAGGTTCACCTCGTTCTCCAGCACCACCGGTACGCCGAGCCGTTCGCGGATCGCGGCCGGAACGCGGGCGTGCCAGGCCGGCAGCGTGCTGCTGCGGCCGAGGGCTCCGGTGGCCGGGTCGATCATGCCGGGGGCGCCGACGGTGACGGTGTGCAGCGTGGTGACGCCCGCCTCGCGCAGTGCCTCCCGCAGGGCGGTCACCGTCCGCTCCACGGGGCCGTCCCCGCTGCCCGTACCGCCCCCGCCGTCCCCGGCGCCCTCCATGGGCAGTTCCGCACCGCCCGCCGCGCCGCCGGCGAGGTCGGCCAGGGCGAAGGAGACGCCTGTGGTGCGGACGTCGACGGCCGCGACGTGGGCGCGGTCGGCGACGAGGCCGTACAGCCGGGCGTTGGGTCCGCGGCGGCTCTCCCCCGCCTCGCCGGCGTCCCGGACCAGCCCGTCCTCGGCCAGGCGCCGCAGCAGGTCGGCGACGCTGGGGCGGGACAGCCCGGTCAGCTCCTTGAGCCGGCCGGCCGTCAGGGGGCCGTGCTCCACCAGCAGTTCCAGCGCGATCCGGTCGTTGATGGCGCGGGCCGTGCGGGGCGAGGCGGTGCGCGCGGGGCGGGCCGAAGGGGTGGGGGCGGCGGGCCCGGCCGATGGGAGCGTGGTCATGCGGGAATCCTCGCAGATTTCCTTTTTCATTCAGGAAGCCTTCCTGATAGTTTACGCGCATGCCCTCCTCCCCCATCGGCCGGGCCCGCCGCTCGGTCGCCCTGGTCTTCGCCCTGCACGGCGCGGTCTCCGGCGGTTTCACCACCCGCATCCCCTGGCTCCGGGACCAACTCGATCTGAGCAATGGTCAGTTGGGACTGGCTCTGGCCTTCCCCGCGATCGGCGCCTCGCTCGCCATGCCGCTGGCCGGGCGCATCGTGCACCGCTACGGCGGACGGGCGGCCGTACGCGCCCTGCTCGCCCTGTGGTGCGCCTGTCTCGCCCTGCCCGCCCTCTCGCCCCACCTGGCCGTGCTCTGCGCCGCGTTCCTCCTCCTGGGCGCCGCCGCCGGAATGGCGGATGTGGCCATGAACGCCCAGGGGGTGGAGGTGGAACAGCGCTACGGCCGCTCGATCATGTCCGGGCTGCACGGCATGTGGAGTGTGGGCGCGCTGCTGGGCTCGGCCGCCGGCGTGGGCGCCGTCCACCTCGGTATGGACGCCCGGATCCACCTCGCGCTGGCAGCCGCCGTCCTGACCGCGGCCGTTCCGGCGGCCTGCCGCGGACTGCTGGACGTACGCCCCGCGCCGGGGCAGGAGGCGCCGCCGCGCTTCGCGCTGCCGCCGCGTTCGGCCCTGCTGATCGGCGCGGTGGGCATGTGCGCGGTGCTCGCCGAGGGCGCTTCGATGGACTGGTCCGGCGTCTACCTCCGGGACGTCACCGGCGCGTCGGCGACGGTCGCGGCCGCGAGCTACACCGCGTTCGCCTGCACCATGGCCGCCGCCCGCCTGGCCGGGGACGCCGCCGTGCGCCGCATCGGCCCGGTGCGCACGGTGCGGATCAGCGGCGTTCTGGCCACCGCGGGCGGCGCGCTGGTGGTGACCGCGCCCGGCCCGGTGGCGGGCGTCGCCGGGTTCGCCCTGCTGGGCGTCGGGATCGCCGTGGTGGTGCCGCTGGCCTTCGCCGCCGCCGGGCACAGCGGTCCGGCTCCCGGGCAGGCCATCGCCGGTGTCGCCACCATCACCTACACCACCGGACTGGCCGCGCCGACCGTCATCGGCCTCCTCGCCGAACTGGTCTCGCTACGGGCCTCGTTCGCCCTGGTCACCGCCGCCACCGCCGTCCTCGTCCTGGCCGCCGGGGTGCTGGGCGCCCCGCGCCGGGGCGGCGTCGTCGCCCAGAGCTCCGGGGAGGCGCGGGCGGAGGTGAGCTGAGGCCGGGCGGGGCGACACGGGCCGGCGGGCGGACGGACGGCAGGCGCCCTGGCGTCACCACCGGCCGGTGACCGCAGGGTCGGCCGCGCCTCCCCGGGCCGCCCCCCGGACCGTTCGCCTGCCCGCCCGCCGTCACGGGGGGCCGTCCGCGAGACGGGCGATCAGATCGTCCACCTCGGGCCGGCCGCTCCACCGGGCCGCCAGCCTGTCCCGCAGCCCCCGCAGTTCCCGGCCGACCATCACGCTGGACTCGGCGGAGGCCTCCGCCAGTACCGGCCCGGCCACGGCCATCGCGGCCTCGAGGTCTCCGGCACAGGCGTGTCCGTCGGCCAGCCGCAGTGTGAACAGCAGCCGCGTGGGGCGCGTACGCGGTCCCAGGTGGTCCAGCGACGTCCGCGCCGCCTCGACGGCGAGACGGGCGACCGACCTGTCCGAGGTCATGGCGGCGATGTCGCGCAGCGCCCCGGCGGCGCCGGACTCCACCCGCACCGGCCCGGGGAAGGTCGCCAGCCAGGGCACCTCCGCCTCGTCCCGCTCCCCGAAGTGGTCCAGGCCGTCCCGGGCGAGGGCGATGTGCCGCAGGCACTGCCGTATGTCGCCGCCGAGCGTGTGGCCACGGGCCTCGCACAGATGGGCCATGGTGGCCGCCCAGTGGCGGCCGGGGGCCGCCTCCCTGATCGCACGCGCGTAGGCCAGCGCCGAGGGGGCGTCGTTCTCCAGCTTCGCCAGCGTGCTCATGTCGATGAGCAGGGCAACCCGCATCGCGCTGTCCCCGCATGCGGTCGCCCAGCGGACCCCCTTGTCGAACCAGGCCATCGCCAGCCCGTTCTGACCGTGCAGCATCCGCAGCTCGCCCGCGAGTTCCGCGTGGGCCGCGGCGAGGCGGAGCAGTGCCCGCCGGGCCGGTTCCCGGCAGCCGGCCGTCTCCAGCCGCCGCACGATCGCGTGCAGGGTGTGCTCGACCTCCGCGGCCAGTGCGGGCGAGGGCCGCTCGTCGCCGGCCCGCTCGTACACCGCCAGCAGGCCGGCCAGGACGTGCACGGTGTCGGCGCCGGCGCCCGGCGGGGATCCGGAGGCACGGAAGGCGCCGTAGAGCGCGGACGCCTCCTCTAGGGGCGGCACCGCGCAGCCCTCCCCGCCGTGCAGCGGGCACGTCATGGCGTAGCCGGGCAGGCGCGAGGGCCACACCAGCCCCTCCGGCACCGCCAGTCCGGCGCCGCGCGCCGCGCCCTCCCCGGGCAGCGGGGCCGCCCGGAGCACACCGGCGGCCGGGGCGCAGGAGCGCGCCTCGGCCACCGCCGTCCAGACGGCCACCAGTTCCCCGCCCGCTCCCAGAACCTCGTCCAGGCGGCGCACCAGTGGGGGCAGCGGCTGGCGTACGCCGCTCTCCAGTTTGCTGATCGCGCTGTGGTCGTAGCCGACCCGGGCGCCGAGCTGGGCCTGCGTCAGTCCCAGACTCCGCCGCCAGTGGCGCAGCCTGCCGCCGAACTCGGCCCACGGCTCCGGCGCGCGGGACGGGGGTGTGCGCTTCGGTGTCTCGCCGTCGTCCACCGGGCCTCCTGGGCGCTGCGGGGAGGGGGGAGGCGGGGGCGGTGTGCGCCCCCGCCTCCCGCGCACTGGGCCGGGGATTTTAGCGCGCGCGGCCCCCGGCCGGAATCGCCCCGCGCCCGGTCACGGGCACGGGACGCCGTCTCAGGGCACGGCGGTCGTCCCGGACCGCTGCCGGGCGCGGCCGGCGATCTCGTCGTGGAGCGCCGCCAGGTACCGCTCGGCGTCCAGGGCGGCCGCGCATCCGCTGCCGGCCGCCGTGACGGCTTGGCGGTAGGTGTGGTCGACCACGTCGCCGGCCGCGAACACCCCCGGCACTCCGGTACGGGTGGACGGGGCGTCCACCAGCACGTAACCGGCCTCGTCGAGGGCGAGTTGCCCGGTGAACAGCTCGCTGCGCGGATCGTGGCCGATCGCGACGAACAGCCCCGTCACCGCCGTCTCCTCCGTGGCCCCGGTGACCGTGTCCCGCAGTGTGACGCCGGTCAGGCCGGTGTCGCCGTGCAGGGCCGTCACCTCCCTTTCGAAGGCGAAGGCGATCTTGGGGTCGGCGAAGGCCCGCCGCTGCATCGCCTTGGAGGCGCGCAGGGTGCCGCGGCGGTGGACGACGGTGACCGAGCGGGCGTACCGGCTCAGGAAGGTGGCCTCCTCCAGGGCGGTGTCGCCGCCGCCGACCACGGCGACGTCGTGGCCGCGGAAGAAGAATCCGTCGCAGGTGGCGCACCAGGACACCCCCCGTCCGGACAGCTCGTCCTCGCGCTCCAGGCCGAGTTTGCGGTAGCCCGACCCGGTGGCGACGATCACCGTCCGCGCCCAGTGCCGCCGGCCCGCGCCGTCGGTGATCTGCTTGACCTCCCCCGCCAGGTCGACGGCGGTGACGTCCTCGTCGACCAGCTCGGCGCCGAACCGTCCGGCCTGTGCGCGCATGGCGTCCATCAGGTCCGGTCCCTGCACTCCCTCGGGGAAGCCCGGGTAGTTCTCCACCTCGGTGGTGGTGGCCAGCGAGCCGCCGATGAGGGCGCGGCCGCAGAAGACCAGCGGGCGCAGCGCGGCGCGGGCGGTGTAGAGGGCCGCGGTGTAGCCGGCGGGGCCGGAGCCGATGACGACGACCTCCCGGATCCCGCCGCTCACCGGTCGCCCCGTCCGTGCGTGTGCACGGGCCGGCCCGTGTACAGCAGCAGGTTGCGGGAGTCCGGTCCCGCGTCGCGCACCCGGTCCTCGGTCGCGGCGTCGGCGAGCGCCTCGTCCAGCTCCTCGGGTGTCGCCCCGGGGTGCTCGGCCAGGTGGACCGCCGCGGCGCCGGTCACATGGGCGGCGGCGGCGGAGGTGCCGGAGAGTCCGGTGTAGTGGCGGTCACCCCGGGAGCCGGCCGTGGTGATGCCGGTTCCGGGCGCGAACAGGTGTACGCAGTAGCCGTGGTTGGACCAGGCGGGACGGCTGTCGTCGCGGTCGGTGGCGGCCACGGTGATGGCGGTGGTCTGCCGGCCCGGGGTGGTCTCGCAGGACTCGATCCCGTTTCCGGCCCCGTCGCCGTTTCCGGCGGCGGCGGTGTACGCGATCCCCTTCCGCGTCATCTCGTAGAGCTGGAGGTCGAGCACCGATCCGGGCTCGCCGGAGAAGCCCAGATTGACCACCGCGGGCCGCCGGGCATTGGCGGTGATCCAGTCGACGGCGGACATGATGTGCTCCATCGTCCCGGTGCCGTCGCAGCCGAGGGCGCGCACCGACTCCACCGTGGCGCCCTTGGCGACACCGGTCCACCGTCCGGCCGCGATGGCCGCCGTCGCGGTGCCGTGTCCGTGGCAGTCGCCGCCGCCGCCGGGCCCCAGGGTGATCGCGTCGTACGCGCCGCGCGCCCGGCCCGCGAACTCCCCGTGGCCGGTGCGGACTCCGGTGTCGACGACGTACACGTGCGCTCCGGCTCCGGTGCCGTGGAAGGCATGGACGCCGTTCAGCGGCAGGTCCCGCTGGTCTATGCGGTCCAGGCCCCAGGAGGGAGGCCATATCTGGACGCCGCCGCCCGCGGCGGACACCGCACCTCCGTGCTGCCGTCCGGCAACCCGGTAGACGCGGTCGGGGGTGATGGAGCTGACGCGGGTGTCCCTGTAGTAGCCGGCCAGTTGCTCCTCGGTCAGCGAGACGGAGAACGCCTGCGAGGCCGCGTAGTACACCCGGCGCAGTTCGCCCCCGTGGTCGGCGGTCAGCCGCCGGGCCCGTTCGGTGACCGCCTCCCGTGTCGCCTCCGTGTCGTGGACCTGGACGATGTGGACGGCCGGCGCGGAGGACGGGGAGGAAGTGGAGGCTGCGGAGGAGGACCGGCTCGCCGGGTCCGGGGCCACGGAGGCCGCCGGGCCGGCGAACAGGAGGGGCAGGGCCGCACCTGCCGCGGCGGCCGCCGCCAGGGCGGCTCTCGGGAGGGGCTTCTTCATGGAGGTCGGGCCTTTCGCTCACGGTCGCGGTGGGATCGCTTGCGGTGGTGGGAGGGCGGGCGGGTCCGCCGCGCCGCCGGAGGGGAGGGGGCGTGCCGGCCGCCCGGGGTGCGGCGGCCGGCACGCGGGGTGTCACAGGTTGTTCAGCCAGACGCGCAGCGAGGTCGGCCCGTCGTAGCCGACCATGCGGCTGCCGGCCTCCCGGCCGCTTTGGATGTTGAGCAGGGCCGGGATGCCGCGGACTCCGTACCTGCGCGACAGGTCGGGGTTGCGGTCGACGTCGACGCGCGCCCAGATCCAGGCGCCGTCGTCCTCGGCGTTGTACTTCTGGAGGTACGGCTTCTGCTTCTGGCACCAGTAGCACCAGGAAGCGGTGAAGTCGAGCACCACGGGCTTGGTGTACGACCACTCCATGAGCTGGGCGTAGTTGGCCGGGGTCACGTCGATGGCGTTGGGGACGCTGTCGGCGGATGCCCGGGCCGCCGTAGCCTCCGGGGCGGCGGGAGCCGCGGCGGCCTGCGCGGCCGCGCCCGTGAACAGCAGCGCGGCGGCGGTCGCCGCGACGGCCAGTCTGCGGATCATGATCCTTCTCCTTTCGTGGGGTGGAGCAGGGTGGGACGTGCACGGCGACGGGAAGCCGCCGCACAGATGGGGGAACGGGCCCCGGTGCGGGGGTCCTGGTTGGGGAGGGCGGGTCCCGGGCCGGCGCTCAGGCCGCGGAGGTCTCCGTGGGCAGGCCGTGGGCGACCCAGTCCTCGATCCCCTCGCGGTACTTGCGCACGTCCGTGTAGCCGAGCTCCACCAGCCGGACGCCGACGAGTTCGCTGTTGCGGCACGGCACGTTCGCGCAGTACACGACTATGGGGACGGTGCGGTCCGGCAGTACGGCGGGCGCGAGTTCGTCGGTGAACCGCTGCGCGTCCTCGTAGGGGAACCCGGGGATGTTCACCGCGCCGGGCAGATGCTCGCGTTCGTAGTAGGCCACCGGCATCGTGTCGACCACGACGGTCTTCCCGGCGTCCATCTCGGCCTTCAGTTCGTCCCTCTTCACCAGGGGTAGCACGTCAGCCTCCTGCCTTCGTCATGCCGCTTTCGGGAAGGTCGGGGTGGTCGGGGACGCCCAAAGGAGGGACCCCGGGGGCGCGGGAGGGCCGCGGCCGCCCGCGGACCGCCACCCGGCCCGCCACCGCGTAGAGCGCGAAGGCGGCCACGACGGCGTTGACGGCGGGGATGCCGATGCCCGCGTACTCGCCGGCCAGCGCGCCGGCGGCCCAGCACACCAGGGACAGGGGCATCCAGTCGGCGATCCCGCCGGGCAGCCCGCCGTGCGAGCGGGCCCGGTCCAGGTCCGCGCGGAACCGCCGCACCACGTAGTACTCGGCGATGATGATCCCGGCCACCGGCGGGGCGAGCACCCCGATGGTCTCCAGGAAGCCGGTGAAGTCGTCCATGAGGCCCGCGGCGGACAGGGCCGTGCCCACCGCTCCGATCGCCAGCGTCACCGTCCGTCGGCCGACGCGTCTGCCGAAGATCACATCGATGCTGTTGACGGTGGCCAGCGCGGACGAGTACAGGTTCCAGTCGTTGATCTTCAGGATCGCCGTCGCCAGGATCAGCGTGCCCAGCACGCCGGAGGAGGTGGTGATGATGCCGACGATGTCGGCGGTGCGGGCCGCGTGGCCGAGCAGCACCGCGGTGAGCCCGATCAGGTACTCCCCCAGCGTCACGCCCAGGAGCGTCTGCTTGACCACGTCGGACGGCCTGCGGTTGAAGCGCGTCATGTCCGGGGTCATCAGCGCCCCCAGGATGAACGCCCCGGCCACCAGCGTCGTGCCCTCGGCCAGGGACAGCGCCGGCCCCGGCGGGGCCGCGGTCACCAGGTGGCCCAGCGAGTGGTCGGCCAGGGTGTCCACCACCGACCAGCCGGCCAGCAGGAGGAACGCGGGGACGGTCAGGTACGCCGTCCACGCCATGGTGTTGAAGCCGAACACCGAGATGGCCGTGACCGCCGCGCCGCCCGCCAGCGCCCAGGCCCACGGGGGCACCCCGCCCGCGAGGTTGTGCATCCCCTGTGCGAACACACCGTTCTGTACGCCGAACCAGCCGGCGAGGCTGAACGCCACGAGCATGCCCACCGCCGCGGAGCCCTTGCGGCCGAATCCCGACCAGCGGGCGAGCACCGAGGTCGACAGCCCCTCCTTCACCCCGGCGACGCCCAGCAGGATCGTGACGGCCTCCAGCATCACCGAGCCGACGGTGATGGCGATCACCGCGTCGGTGAACGTCATCCCGTAGCCCAGGACCGCGCCCACCATGAACTGCTGGAAGGAGGAGACCTGCCCGAACCGCTGCACCGCCACCGAGATCCACGAGTAGCGCGCCTCCTCGGGGACCCTGCTGAGCGAGTAGTCGTCCAGCGCCTCGTCCTGGCCGGGCTCGCCG
This sequence comes from Streptomyces sp. SS8, assembly GCF_054072955.1. NCBI lineage: Bacteria > Bacillati > Actinomycetota > Actinomycetes > Kitasatosporales > Streptomycetaceae > Streptomyces > Streptomyces sp. SS8. Next base: position 31,139 of record NZ_JBSVCZ010000015.1, on the reverse strand, counting down.
GCGGCTCCCCGCCCGGTCTCAGCGGACGCCATGGGGGACCTCCGCCACCGGGGCGGCTCCGGGCACGGCTTCGGCCGTGCCGGCCTCCGGTGCCCGCTCGCGGACCACCGCGAAGCCCTGACCCGGCACCGGTCTCCAGCTCAGCTCGCGCCGGTAGAAGCGCTCCAGGAAGGCCACCCGCTGGTGGTAGACGAAGAGTGACGAACCGTTCCCCGTGGCCCCGGTGACTCCGGCGGAGTCGGCGAAGAGGGGCAGCTCCGCCAGGAAGTACCGAACCGCGCGCCGCAGCTGCTCCTCGCCCGGGACGGTGCCGGGCGGCAGCCTCCGGTCCAGCACCCAGTGGGACGCCTCCAGGCAGGCGGCGCGGAAGGAGGCGTCCTCCCGGAACAGCAGGTGCGCCTCCGCCAGGAGCTGCCCGTAGCGCGCCGAGCCGCCCAGCCGCTCCATGCCCAGAACGAGCCTCCGCGGTTCCTCGACCCCCAGGCTCCGCAGCGCGGTGGTGATCTTGTTGTGGACGTACCGCCCCTGGCTCCGCGCCTTGTGGCGTGCGCGGCCCGGCTCGCAGCCCAGTGCCTCCAGCGTGTACGCGGCCACCGTGTCCGGTACGAAGAAGCGCACCCGCTCGAAGCGCTCCATCGCCCAGCCCGCCAGGGCGGTCAGCCGCCGCGTACTGAAGTAGCTGTTGAACGGGCTGACCCCGATGCAGGCCAAGGCCGCTTCGGGGAGTAATTCACGGCAGTTCTCGGTAAGTGGTTCGATCTCAAACACAATCCACCTCGGGTCGTGGTTCGGACAGCCCCCCATCCGATCGGGTCACGGCCTGCAAACCGATGAATGGGATGATGGCGGCCGGACGGGAGGCCGGGTAGTGCCGACCGGTTATGCCGTTCGCGCGCACCCTCCCCGGGCGGATCCGCTCACCTGCCAACGGAATCCCACCGCCCCGCACACACGGAAATCGACAGAATTTGCACCGTGCTCGATTCGGATCTGGTGCAGGCGGGCGGAATCCGCTTAGCTTCCGATCATGGAATTACAACTCCGCCATCTGCGCCTGCTGTGCGTCATCGCCGATGCCGGGAGCCTCAACAAGGCGGCGGCTGCGCTGGGGCTGCCCCAGCCGGCCCTGAGCCGCCAGATACGGAGGCTGGAGGAGCTGCTCGGCGGGACCCTGTTCGAACGCGGCCCCCACGGCGCCCGGCCCACCGCCCTGGGCAGCACCGTCCTCGACCACGCGGAGGCCGTCCTCCGCATCCTCGACGACTTCGGGCAGCGGTTGCACGACCACCGCGAAGTCCGGAGCCGGGCACTGCGGGTGGGCTGGGCGGGCAGCGTGCTCCACGGGCCCCTGCTGGACTCGCTGCGGCGGCTGCCGTGCGGGGAACACCCGCGGATCGTGGTCACCGGCTCCACCCGGGAACTGGTGGGCCTGCTGCGGGCCGGGGAGATCGACATCGCGCTGCGCGATCACGCCTCCGGGCAGGGCGGCCCGCTCCCGTCCGCGGACGGTCCGGTCGCGCAGATCGTCTGGGGGCACAGCCCGGTACTGCTCGCGGTCGCCGCCGACCGGCCGCAGGCCACCGCGGAACGGCTCACCATGGCCGACCTGGCGCATGAGGAGTGGATCTCGGTCACCGGCCCCGACGGCTGCGACGGCAAACTCCGCGCCCTGTGCGCCTCCTACGGATTCACACCGCGCATCGCCCACGACATCCCGGTCTCCGGGCCTCGCTGCGATGTGATCCGGAGTCACGGCTGCGTCGCCCTGAGCCAGGCATACCGGCCGCTCCTGCCCGGGGTGGTCCACCGCTCCGTGGACGACCTCGGACTGCGGGTCAGCCATCTGGTGGCGTTCCGCAGGGACAGCCGGATCGCCGCACAGGTGCCGGCGCTGGTCGCGGTCCTCTCCGCGGCACGTCCGAGGCCGGTCCCCGCATGACCGCCATGGACGTGGAGATCCAGGACCTGCGGGTGCTGCGCGCGGTCGCCGACACCGGGAGCCTGTCCGGCGCCGCCCGGGCGCTCGGCCTCAGCCAGGCCGGCCTCAGCCGCCGCGTCCAGCGCGTCGAGCGGGCCATCGGCCTGGCCGTCCTGTACCGCGACCACCACGGTGCCCTCCTCACCACGGCCGGCCGACTGCTGCTGGACTGCGCCGACGAACTGCTCCCGGTGGTCGACCGGCTGCTGGCCGCCGGCACGCACGAAAGCCCGCCGGACCCGCCGGCGGAGCGCCTGCGCATCGGGGCCGTCCCCCACCCCGCTCTGCCGCTCGTCGCCGCCCGTGCCCGCGCCCTGCTGCCGTCGGCCGCCGTCGAGGTACGCGCCGGGGAGTGCGGCACCGTGGACTGCGGTACCGGGGGCTGCGGCACCGGGAGCTGTGGCGCCGCCCTGCCGGACCTCTTCCGCCTCCACCGCCTGGATCTGGTCGTGTTCCGGCACTTCCCGCAACTGGACGGGCCCCTGCCGGACACCCTCGGCACGGCCGTGCTCGCCGAGGAGAGCCTGCTCGTCCGGACCGCGGCCGATCACCGGCTGGCGGAGCGGGCCTCGGTCTCCCTCTCCGACCTCGACGGCCGGATGTGCCTGCTCCCCGCGGGGCGCCGGCACGCCGCCCTGCACCACCGCTTCATGACCGCGGTACGGCGCCGCGGCGTGCACGTCGAAGTGCGCTGGGCGGCCGACGAGGCCGAGGCCGCAGCGCTGGCCTGCGCCACCGGCGGCGTACTGCCCGCCTATCCGCTCCCGGCCCCGGCGGCCGGGATGGCCTGCATCCCGCTGAACGACACCGCCGTCCGCCACCGGCTGCTCCTGGCCTGGCGGCCCGGTGACCGCGCCGCCGCCTGGGCGCAACGGCTGGCCGAGGCGGTCCGGGAGTCCTACGCGGGCGGGGGCGGAATCTGAACCGGGGCTCCGGCGGTGTGCCGGAGCCCCGGTCCCGAGGGCCGCCCCGCGTCCCCCGGCACCGGGCCCGTCGCCGCTCGGAGCGGCGACGGGCCCGGGCCTGAGGTGGAGACAGGATTCGAACCTGTGTGAACGGCTCTGCAGGCCGTCGCCTCGCCTCTCGGCCACTCCACCGAAAAATGCTCCCAGGGGTTCCCGTCATCGAACGGAAAGGCGCGGCCCGCCGCGCCTCTTTCCACCTGCACTCTGAACGCTAACAGAATTCCACCAGTTCGGGAACAGGTTGATTCCGGCCGCTCTCCCATGCGAGCGGAAAGCGTTTCCCCTGCGCAACAAGCTATACCTTTCCAGCATTTTCCATGCCGCCTCGTCATACCCCTGGGGGAATCTCGGAACAACTTGTTCCGGAATTCCCGTCCGCCCCGGCGGCCGGGTTCCCCCCGGGCCGGTGAAGGGCGGTGGACGTCCGCTGCCCGGGGCCGGGCACCCCCGGCCGCACCGGCCGCGCAGCCTCACGATCGTCGACACGCCGCCCCCGTCCCGCCCCGGCGGCAACCGACCGGCGGGCATGGCGGGTCATTCCGCCGCGTACCGCCGACTGACATCCCGAAGGCGCCCCGTACCATGTGGGCCGATCGATTCCGGTCACCCCCGATCACCTCCCGGCGCGCTCCGAAGCGCGCCGGAACGCACCACCGCGCGAGCACGAAACGGAGCACCCATGGGCCTCGGTCTGCGCTGGACCCTGCACGGCGACGGTCGCACACCGGCGCCCGGAGCCGTCGTACGGCCCGACGAGCGGCTGTCGTGGCCGCGGACGGCCGGGCTGGGGGCGCAGCACGTGGTCGCCATGTTCGGCGCCACCTTCGTCGCCCCGGTCCTGATGGGCCTGGACCCGAACCTGGCCATCATGATGTCGGGCGTCGCCACCATGGTGTTCCTGCTCATGACGCGCGGCCGGGTGCCGAGCTATCTGGGCTCCAGCCTCTCCTTCGTCGGCGTCGCAGCGGCGATCCGGGCCTCGGGCGGCGACAGCGGGACGATCACCGGGGCGCTGCTGGTGGTCGGCGTGGTGCTGCTGCTGGCCGGCCTGGTGGTGCAGAGGTTCGGCGCGCGGATCATCCACGCCGTGATGCCGCCCGTGGTCACCGGCGCGGTCGTGATGCTGATCGGCTTCAACCTGGCGCCGGTGACGGCCTCGACGTACTGGCCGCAGGACCAGTGGACGGCGCTGCTGACCATGCTCTTCACCGGGCTCGCGGTGGTGGCGCTGCGCGGTTTCTGGTCCCGTGTGGCGATCTTCCTCGGGCTGGTCTTCGGCTACCTCGTCTCCTGGGTCATGGATCTGGTCTTCGGGAAGATCCACTCCCCGGCGGGCGGCGGGGAGGCCGTCGACCACTGGCGGCTGGACCTCTCGGGCGTCTCCGAGGCCGACTGGATCGGGCTGCCTTCCCTCCACGCCCCCGAGTTCCAGTGGTCGGCGATCCTGGTGGCGCTGCCGGTGGTGATCGCGCTGATCGCGGAGAACGCGGGCCATGTGAAGGCCGTGGGCGAGATGACCGGCGATCCGCTCGACGACAAGCTGGGCACCGCGATCGGCGCCGACGGTGCGGCCACCGTGCTGTCCACGGCGGTCGGCGGCCCGGCCACCACCACGTACTCCGAGAACATCGGTGTGATGGCCGCGACCCGCGTCTACTCCACCGCCGCCTACTGGGCCGCCGCCTGCTTCGCCGTGCTGTTCGGGCTCTGCCCGAAGTTCGGCGCGGTGATCGCCGCGATCCCCGGCGGCGTGCTCGGCGGGATCACCGTGATCCTCTACGGCATGATCGGCCTGCTCGGCGCGCAGATCTGGCTCGCGGGCCGGGTGGACCTGCGCAACCCGCTGAACCTGGTGCCGGTCTCGGCGGGCGTCATCATCGGCGTCGGCGGCGTCAGTCTGGAGATCACCGACAGCTTCGAACTGAACGGCATCGCGCTGGGCACCATCGTCGTCCTCACCGGCTACCACGTGCTGCGGGCGCTGGCCCCGGCGCACATGCGCGCCCAGGAACCGCTGCTGGACGAGGGCACCTCCTCCTACGACACCGAGGCCGAGACCGCGGACGGCGGCACGGACGGCGCCGGCGGCGCGGAGGGCACCGGCGGCGCGGAGGGCACCGGCCCCGGCAGGCGGTAGGCGGTAGGCGGCGGTGCGGCCGCCCGTCCCCTGCCGTCCGTCGGCCGCCGCTCCTCCGCGGACGGTCACGGACGGTGGCCCGCCCTCCGTTCGGGGGTCGCCCGATCCGGGGGACTTCCCGCTCTCCCCCCTGTGTCCGGCCCCTTTCTGCCACTCTGAGCGCATGACGATGACGCAGTCCGGGTCCGCCGCCGGACCCGCCGCCGCGGACAGGACGGACGGGGCGGGCGGAGCGGGCGGGGCCGAGGGGATGGACGGGGTGATCGCGCGGATGCGCGCGCTCCAGGAGGAACTGCCGCCGCACGACGGGGTGGCGGCCTTCAACCGGGTCTATCTGTCCGTGACGCTGTCGGTGCGCCACAGCCTCGTCGACGGTCTCCTGCCCCGTCCCCGCTCCGCGGCGGCCCTGGCGGCGGTCTTCGCCGGACGCTATCCGGCCACCGTCGACCTGGCCGCCGCCGGGGAGCCCGTCCCCGCCTGCTGGCGCCCGCTGTTCCGGGCGCGCCACCGTACGGGCCTGCACCCCGCGCAGTTCGCGCTGGCGGGGGTCAACGCGCACATCGGGTACGACCTGGCGCTGGCCGTGGTGGAGACCGCCCGGGCGCACGGGTGCGAACCCTCCGCGCTCCAGGGCGCGTTCGACCGGATCGGGGACGCCCTGGTGGAGCTGGAGGAGCGGATCCGCGAGGACCTCGCGCCCGGCCCCGCTCCGCTGGACATCGCCGATCCGCTCACCCATCTGATCGCCGGCTGGGACATGGAGCGGGCCAGGGACTCGGCCTGGTCGGCGGCGCGGCTGCTGTGGAGCATGCGGCGGCTGCCGGAGCTGGCTGAGGAGTTCACCCGCCGGCTGGACTCGGGGGTGGGCCTGGTGGGCCGCTTCCTGCTCACTCCGCTGGAGCGCCGCCCGGCCGCACGCACGGGGTGAGCGCCACGGGCCGGACCCGGCAGGCCCGTCTCACCCCTTCAGGCCCGAACGGGACACCCCCTCGATCACCCAGCGCTGCGCCACCACGTACAGCAGCAGCACGGGGACGCTGGCGATGACGGCCCCGGCCATCAGCAGGTCGTAGCGGATGTTGTTGGCGCCCTGGAAGTTGGCGAGACCGGCGGGCAGAGTCAGCGTCTCGGGGCTGAGCAGCACGTACAGCGGCCACAGGAAGTCGTTCCAGTTGCTCAGGAACGACAGCAGGGCGAGCGTGACCAGGGCCGGGCGGGCGAGCGGGAGCACCACCCGGAGGAAGATCTGCCACCGGTTGCAGCCGTCGATCTCCGCGGCCTCCTCCAGTTCCCCGGGGAGGGTGAGGAAGAACTGCCTCAGGAAGAAGACACCGAACGCGCCGGCCGCCGCCGGGACGATGATCGCCGGAAGGGTGTCCACCCAGGCCAGTTCGTTGACGATCAGGAAGTTGGGGACCAGCAGGATCACCGGGGGCACGAAGAGGGTGGCCACGACACCCGCGAAGATCACGCCGCGGCCGCGGAAGTCCATCCGGGCCAGCGCGTACGCCGCCGGGGTGGCGGTGGCCAGCACCAGCGCGGAGTGGGCGGTCGCGGCCAGCAGGCTGTTGAGGAACCACTGCACGACCGGGCTGTCGGTGGAGCCCAGCACCTGGCGGTACGCGTCGAAGGTGAACGGGTCGGGCCTCCAGCGCGGTTCGGTGGCCCCGGCCTCGCCCCGGGTCTTGAACGAGGTGGCCAGCATGTACAGCAGCGGGCTGAGGTACAGCGCGGCGACGACGCCCAGGACGAGGTGGAGCAGGGAGCGGCGCAGCCGGCGGACGGGTGCCGGGGCCGCGCCCACCCGGCCGGCCCCGGCCCGTCCCGCCGCCCCGGGGGGCGGCTCCGGCGTCTCGAAGGCGGGTCGGCCCTCGTGCGTCCGGGACCCGGACACCGGGGTGGAGCCGGAACGGGCGGCGGTCATCGGTCCTCCTGACGTTCGCGGAAGATGCGGAAGATCACCGCGCTGGCGGCCATCAGCGCCAGGGCGAGTACGAAACTCATCGCCGAGGCGGTGCCCATCTCGAACCGGCGCAGACCGGTCTCGGCGATCAGGAAGATCGCGGTCTTGGTCTCGTCCGCCGGGGCGCCGGTGGTGATCAGATAGGACTGGCCGAACATGTTGGCCGACGCCAGGAGCGTGGCGTTGATCACGAACAGCAGCACCGGGCGGAGCCCGGGCAGGGTGACGTGGACGAACCGCTGCCAGGCGCCGGCGCCGTCGACGCGGGCTGCCTCGTACAGCTCGGCGGGGATGTCCTGGAGCCCGGCGAGGTAGATGACGGCGTTGAAGCCGAGCGTCCACCAGACGGTGACGCCCACCAGGCCCCACCAGGCGGCGGGCGTGTCGGTCGTCCACTGGATGTCGTCGGGCAGCCCGAGCACGCCCAAGTAGTGGTTGACCATGCCGATGTTGCCGTCGAGCAGGAAGCGCCACAACAGGCCGACCACGGCGACGCCGAGCACGTACGGGGCGAAGTACACCGCCCGGTACAGGTTGCGGCCGCGGAACCTGCCGTTCATCAGCATCGCCACGAACAGCGGCACGATCAGCAGGAACGGCAGGGACAGCGCGGTGAAGATCCCCGTCGCGCGCATCGCGGCCCAGAAGCGCGGCCCCTCCACGCTCTCGAGGTCGAACAGTTCGCGGTAGTTGTCCAGGCCGACGAAGGGCTTGGCCGGGATGTTGATGTCCCACGAGTGGAGGCTGATCCACAGGCCGTAGCCGATCGGGGCGAGGACGAAGACGGCGAACAGGGCCAGGTAGGGGCCCATGAAGACGTACGGCGTCCACCACCGGTAGGAGCGGGTGGCGACCCGGGCGGGGGGCCGGTCCGGGCCGGGTCGTGCTCCCGCGGTGGACGGCCGTGCGGTCAGCCGCAGTGCCACGTCGGACGCCTCACTTCGCGTACTTCTGCTTGTTCTCCGCAAGGAGCTTGTCGGCCGTGCGCACGCCCTCGGCCAGGGCCTCGGCGGGCGAGAGCCGGCCCAGGACGGCCTTCTGGACGGCCAGTTCGAGCGCCTTGGACTGGACGTCGCCGATGCCGGGGAGGGCGGGCAGGAAGTGGAAGATCTCCAAGTTCCTCGCCAGCCCGGTCTGCGGCAGTCCGGCGACCTCGGGGTCCTCGCGGACGGAGTTACGGGCGGGGATCATCCCGGCCTTGGCCCACTCGGTGGAGCGCTTGCTCATGTAGTCGATGAAGAACTTGGCGGCCTTGACCTTGTTCTCGTCCTTGGCGGCCTGCGAGGTGAGCACGAAGTTGTGGGAGGCGCTCCAGGCGGCGGGTACGTCGCCGATGGTGGGGATCGGGGCCATCTCCCAGCGCAGGTCCTTGGCGTTGGCCTTGAGGTCGTTGATCTGCCAGATGCCGTCCCAGGTGAAGCTGACCTTGTTGTTCTTGAAGGCGTTGTACTGGGCGTCCTGGGCGACCTGGGCGGGGCTGTGGCCCTTGGTGATCTGCTCCCGCATCCACGACAGGGCCTCGACCCCGGCGTCCGATCCCCACCTGGCGGCGGTGCCCTCGGCGTCGTACAGTTCGCCGCCGAACTGCCACAGCAGGGACATGAACATCAGGTGGGCGGGCCACTTGTTGGGCATCCAGAAGGGGGTTTCGACCCCGGCGTCACTCAGTTCGGCGAGCGCCTCCTCGTAGCCGGAGCGGTCGGTGGGCGGCGCGTCCAGTCCCGCGCGGGCCAGGTGCCCGGCGTTGGCGTAGCCGGCCAGGCAGTGCACGTCCAGGGGGATGCTTTGACGTCCTCGCCGCCCTGAAGGACGGCGATTCCCGCCTACCGCGCCGTTGAAGGCTGCGGTGTCGAGTGGGTTCCTGCTTCGCCGCGCGGTGCGGGCACGAGTGCCCGTCTGTTGAGTCGGCACGGAGCGCGGTGCCGGTGTTGCCACCGGTCCGTTTCTCCGTGCCGCTCGCCGAACCCGGCGTGCGTGTCTCCACGCACCGGGCTCTCCACGGTCTCTGCCGTTCAGGCGTGGTTGGGAATCCAGAGGTTGGGGATCTTGTCTCCTCGGTAGCGGTAACGGGAGACCGTCACTGCTTGGAGGTCGAACAGTTCGATCCCGTCTGCCGAGGGCCTTTGCCACCGTCCGTTGTGGTCGGTGAGGCGTCGGCGGACGTCCTTCCACCTCCAGCGGTGCAGCACCATCCACCAGCTGATCACCCGGCGCCACGTGAAGTGGGCGAGGCAGCTCAGGGCGACTTTGCAGACCGCGTGCTTGAAGTAGTTGGCCCAGCCGCGCATGATCTGGTTGAGCCTGATCAGCACGTCCCTGGGGTTCTGCTGCGACGTTCTGTTCGTCAGGGCACGGATCTTGTCCTTCAGTTGCCGGATGGGCCGGTCAGCGATGAAGGTGTAGACGTACCACTTATCCGTTCCTCGCTTGCGGCGCCACTGGATGTGGAACCCCAGGAAGTCGAACCCTTCCGACATGTGCACCACCTGCGTCTTGGCCTCGGAGAGGCGAAGCCCGAGCGGTTGCAGCACGTCGGCGATGTCCTCGCGCAACGCTTCCGCATCACCGCGTTCACCGGTAGTCAGAACGACGAAGTCGTCCGCGTAGCGGACGATGCGCCAGTTCGGGCGCCCGGCGGCACGGCGACGACTGCGCCGGTAGGGGGTCGCCATCTCCCCGCCCGGCTCCCACGGCCTGGTCAGGTGCTCATCGAGCGCCGACAAGGCGATGTTCGCCAGCAGAGGGGAGAGGATGCCTCCCTGCGGGGTGCCGGTGTAGGTGTCCTCGCGGCTGTTGTCCTCGGTGAGGACGCCGGCCTTGAGGAACGCCTTGACCAGCCGCAGCACGCGCTTGTCCTTCACTCGTCGACGCACCCGGTCCATGAGGGCCGTGTGGTCGATCGAGTCGAAGCACGTCTCGATGTCCGCGTCCAGGACCCAGCGGTAACCGTGGGTGCCGTAGAAGTGGATCTCGGCGATCGCGTCGTGTGCCCGCCGCAGGGGCCGAAAGCCGTAGGAGACCGGCTTGAAGTCGGCCTCGAAGATCGGTTCCAGCACCAGCTTCAGGGCCGCCTGGACCACCCGGTCGGTCACGGTGGGGATGCCGAGCTTGCGCATCTTCCCGCTCCCGCCAGGCTTGGGGATCTTGCGTTCACGCACCGGCAGCGGGCGGAACTCACCCGATTTAAGTACGTGGCGAAGATCCTCCAGGAACCCATGAGGGCCAATTTCCTGCTCGATGTTGACGACCGTCAGGCCGTCCACTCCGGGCGTTTTAGCCCCTTTGTTGCCCGCGACCCGTTCGAACGCCACTAGCAGCGTCGCCGGGTCGCATACGAGGTTGAACAGATCGTCGAACCTGCGGCCATGGTCGGCCGCCGCCCAACGGTGAAGTTTGGCCTGCATCCCCGATACCCGTTGGTGAGACCCCATAGGGACCTCCGGAGCGTCACTGTTCAGCGGCGCGTCTTTCGGCATTGCAGCCTCCTTCCCTTCTCGATTCCGCTGCCGCCCTTCCCCATGTGCCGGGCTCTCCCCGGCTCGGAGTACTACGGCGGCTCCGCCCCGTCCCGGCCCGATCGGCCGACAGTGGGCCCAGCCTGCAAACAACGCTGGACGCGTTATCCCAGGTCAGGACCGGGACGGTTCCCGTGTTCACTCGCTGTTCGATCGACGGAGTAGGAGCCCGGCTATACCCCCGCGGCATCGCCACGGCTACCCCGCAGCATTTCACCGTGGCCTTCCCGAGCAACTGGAAGCGATCACTTGGGAAGTTCCCCACCCCAGGTACAAGGCAGGGACACACCGCACCCAGCCCACATCCGCCAGGTTCGAGCTGGTGTGGAGTCAGGGGGCGTCAGCGCCGGTTCCTCGCGTACTCCTTTCCGTCTTGCTTGCCGGACCCGCACCATCTGGCAGTGCTGGCACGTCCCGGCTTTGTCAGGGCCGCTTGCCACCCTCCCCGGCACCTCCCAGGTCGGGCTGCCCTCAGCTTCAGTCGTCCTGCTGCGACAGGACGACGGTGGTGGTCTTGCACCTCCACTCGAACAGCGTGCGCTTCACGGCGCACTACCAGCGCTCCACAGGCTGACACGGCCAGTCCGGCCGCCCGGGCGACGTTGACCGCCGCGTTGATGTCCCGGTCCAGGACCGCCCCGCACGCCTGGCACGTCCACTCTCGGATGTGGAGGGGCTTGGGGCCGTCCTTGACGCCGCACACGGAGCACACCCGGGAGGTCGGCTCGAACCGGCCGGTCTTCACGAAGGTACGTCCGTACCGGGCGGCCTTGTACTCCAGCATGCTCACGAACGCCGACCATCCGGCGTCGTGCACGGACTTGGCCAGGCGCGTGCGCGCCAGTCCCTTCACCGCCAGGTCCTCCACGGCGACCGCTTGGTTGTCGCGGACCAGCTGTGTGGAGAGCTGGTGGTGGAACTCGCGGCGCGCGTCCGCGACACGGGCGTGTGCCCGTGCGACGTGGATCCTGGCCTTGTCCCGGTTCTTGCTGCCCTTCTCCTTGCGAGGAGCTCGTTGCCCAGGCACCACATACGGACGCCGTGCGGGTCGGCCACGCCGTGGGAGCGGCGCAGGTCCGACAGGGCGGTGCCGCCCGGGTGGTTGGTGTACTCCAGCAGGTCCAGGGCCTCGGACGTGCCGCGGGTGCCGAGGTTGAGGGCCATCATCGGCTCGACGCCGGCCCTGCCGGCCCAGGCCATGAACTCGTTGAGGCCGAAGGCGTTGCTCTCCACACTGCGCCAGGCCAGGTCCAGGCGGGTGGGGCGCCGGCCGGCCGGGCCTACCCCGTCCTCCCAGCGGTAGTTGGAGACGAAGTTGCCACCGGGGTAGCGCACGAGCGTGACGCCGAGTTCGCGGACGAGGTCCAGAACGTCCGTGCGGAAGCCGTCCTCGTCGGCCGCCGGGTGGTCCGGCTCAAAGACGCCTGTGTAGACCGACCGGCCCATGTGCTCGACGAAGGAGCCGAACAGGCGCCGGTCCACGGCCCCGATGCGAAAGCCTGGGTCGACGGTGAGACGGGCGGTGGGCATGGGCGCTCCATGAGGCTCAGGGGGTGGGCGGGGTTCCGCGGGCGGGACGAGGGGGGAGGCGAGTCCCGCCCGCGGAACACGCTCACCGCGTACGGGACCGCTACCGCGAGCCACCGGCCGCGGTTGCCGCCGGTCGTCGGGCGGCTGATGGTCCGAGGTGGCGTGCGCTGATACGATTACATCGTTGAAACAGCGTTGTAAACACTTCGGCGATGGTTCCTCGGAACCGGACGGGTCCCACTGCGCGGTTCCGCGGGGTGACCGCGTGCGGCACTCGGCACCGGGTCGGCCCGCACCGCGCGCCGGCGATGTGCCAGGGTGGCCCGTACCGCTTCGCGAGCGGCACCGGTGGGTGCCGGGTGGAGGTGAACAGAGGTGGGCGCCAGCCTCAAGGACGTGGCCGCACGGGCCGGGGTGTCGGTCAAGACCGTCTCCAACGTGGTCAACGGCTACACCTACGTGGCTCCGCACACACGGGAGAAGGTCGAGCAGGCTCTGGCGGAGCTGGACTACCGCCCGAACCTCTCGGCGCGCAACCTGCGCCGCGGCCGCACCGGCGTGATCGCCCTGGCCCTGCCCGAGCTGGACGCCCCGTACTTCGCCGAGCTGTCCCGGTTCGTGATCGACGCCGCCGTCGAGCGCGGCTGGACGGTGCTGATCGACCAGACCGACGGCCTGGCCGACCGCGAGCGCGAGGTGCTCCAGGGCATCCGGGAGCAGCTCATCGACGGGCTCATCTTCAGCCCCATCACCGTCGGCCGCGAGGAGCTGGCGGCCCGCACCGACAGCACTCCGATGGTGCTGCTCGGCGAGCGCGTCATGGACGGTCCCACGCACCATGTGGCCATCGACAACCAGCGCGCCGCCCGCGAGATGACCGAGCACCTGATCTCGCTGGGCCACACCCGCATCGGCGCCATCGGCGCCCAGGAGAACCCCAGCGCCAACACCGCCCACCTGCGGCTGGCCGGGTACCGGCAGGCGCTGGAGGCCGCCGGACTCCCCTACGACGAGCGGCTGGCCCCGCCGACGGCGTCGTACCACCGCGCCGACGGCGCCGCGGTGATGCGCCGCCTGCTGGAGCTGGACGAACCCCCGCAGGCGGTCTTCTGCTTCAACGACCTGCTGGCCCTCGGCGCCCTGCGCACCGCTCTGACCTCCGGTCTGCGGGTCCCCGACGACCTGGCGCTGGCGGGCTTCGACGACATCGAGGACGGCCGCTACAGCACCCCGACCCTGACGACGATCTCCCCCGACAAGGCCCGCATAGCGCGGACGGCCGTGGAGCTGCTGGACGCCCGCATCGGCGGAAGCGGACGCGGCGGCCGGCCGGCCGGGGACGACGGGCGGCACGAGGTGGAGGCGGACTACCGGCTGGTCGTCCGGGAGAGCACCGTCAGGTCCTGACGCCGCGGGTCTCCGGGGTTGAAGGCCAAGGGGCGGGGGTGGGGGCGGGGCGGGCTGTGGCCCCACACCCGGTCCCCGCACCACGGGCCGGCCGTCCTCCCGATCCGGCCGGTCGATGAGCATCGGGCGGCGGTTGATGCCGTACGGCTCGTCCAGGCAGGGCCGTTCGCGGCCGGTGAACGGACCGCGCACCGAGCGGGAGCGTCCGGTGAAGGTCGGGTAGCCGGCGGTCGGTCCGGCGCAGCGGTCGCCGGGGCCGGGGCGCCCCCCGGGCGGGCCGGGGCACCGGAGAGGGCCGGACGACGTGCCCCCGTAGCCGGTCCGGCCCGCCGGTCCGGCTCAGTCCTCGGGGAGTTCGACCGGGGCGATCTCGTCGTAGACGTCACCCGGCCCGGGGTTGGCGGGGTCGGTGGAGCCGCCGAGGTGGTGCATCACGCCCCACACCGCGTTGAGCGCGGTCTGCACCGCGCCCTCGGCCCAGCCGGCCGTCCAGGAGATGTCGTCGCCGGCGAGGAAGATGCCGCGCTTGTCCTCGGGCAGCCGGTCCTGCGCGAAGTGGGTGAACAGCCGCCGCTGGTAACGGTAGTGACCCGGCAGGTTGGCCTTGAAGGCCCCCATGAAGTACGGCTCGTTCTCCCAGGAGACGGTGACCGGGTTGCCGGTGATGTGCTTGCGGATGTCGACGTCCGGATAGATCTCCCGCAGGGACTTGAGCATGACCTCCAGCCGCTCCTGGGGGCTGAGCGGCAGCCACTTCAGGGAGTCGTCGCACCAGGTGTACGACAGGCACATCACCGCCGGCCGGTCCGGCCCGTCGTCCAGCAGGTAGGTGCCCCGCGTCATGCGGTCGGTGAGCGTCATGCTCATCACGTCCCGGCCGGTGCGCTCGTCCTTGTCCAGCCAGAACGGGCGGTCCACCGGCACGAACAGCTTGGAGGACTCCATGTAGTGGGTCCGCTCGATCGCCGTCCAGTGGTCGATGGGGAACAGGTCGTCGTCGCAGTCGATCTTCGACAGCAGCATCCACGACTGGGCGGTGAAGACCGCCGCCCGGTAGGTGCGCACGTCGCCGGTGGCGTCGGTGACGGTGATGCGGTTGCCCGCGGTGCGGTGCAGCCGGGTCACGGCCGGGCGCGGGTCGCCGCCGTGCAGGGACTTCAGCGAGGTGCCCGCCGGCCAGTGCACCAGCTTGGCCGGCTCGCGCTCCCACAGCCGCAGCGGGAGCTGCTGGCTGCCGCCGACGATGCCGCGGTGGTCGTCGTCGGCGCCGGTGTAGACGACCCGCAGGATCTCCAGGATGGAGTTGGGGAAGTCGGTGTCCCAGCCGCCGGTGCCGAAGCCGACCTGGCCGAAGATCTCCCGGTGGCGGAAGGAGGAGAACGCCGGGGAGTCGCACAGGAAGCCGTAGAAGGTCTGGTTGTCGAGCTTCTCCACCAGGCGCGACCAGATCTCGCGGATGCGCGGCACGTCGCGCGTCCGTATGGCCTGCTGCATGCCGGAGAAGTCCGCGCCCTCCTCCAGGCAGGCGTTCCACGCCTCCATCACCTGGTGGTAGACCTCAGGCAGGTCGTCCAGGGTGCGGGCGTAGTGGGACTCGCCCTTGAGGTCGACGACGGTGGAGGGGGTGTCGGGAGCCAGCGGGTTGGGGAACGGCCTGGTCTCCAGGCCCACCAGGTCCGCGTAGTGCCAGAAGGCGGTGGACGACGGCGGGAAGCGCATCGCGCCCATCTCGGCGGTCAGTTCGGGGTCGCAGCCGTCGAAGCGGGCTGTGCGCAGCCGCCCGCCGATCCGGTCGGCCTCGTAGACCACCGGCTTCAGGCCCATCTTCATCAGCTCGTAGGCGGTGACGATCCCCGACAGTCCGCCGCCGACGACCGCGACCTCGGTGCCGTGCTCGGTGGCGGGCACCTGGCCGAGGCCGGCGGGGTGGGCGAGGTAGTCGTCGTAGGCGAAGGGGAAGTCCGGGCCGAACATGGTGACGGGCGGCTCGGTCCGCGCCTGTGCGTGCTGCTCGTCGTGGACGGCGGCGGGCACCGTGGAGGTCATGGGTGGTTCTCCTGGTGGTACGTGGCGGGCTGTGTCCGGGCGGTCGGCCCGGGCCGGCGGCCGGCTGCGGTGCCGGATGGGCGGCGGGTCGGTACGGGGCGGCGCGGGGCCGGCCCCTCAGGTGAGCGAGGCGTACAGCTCGGGGCGGCGGTCGCGCAGATACGGGTTGTCCGCGCGCGAGGCCCTCAGCCGCCCGGGGTCGACGTCGGCGGTGATCAGGTCCTCCCCCGCGCCCGCGCGGGCGCGGACCGTGCCGTCGGGGGCGGCCAGGCAGCTCAGTCCGGCGAAGGTGATCGCATCGCCGCCTCCGTTTCCGTCCGCGCCCTCGGTGCCGCAGCGGTTGGCGTAGGCGATGTAGAGCTGGTTCTCGAAGGCGCGGGCCGGCAGAAGGGTCTCGGCGACGATCTCGTACGGCCGCATCAGCGCGGTCGGCACCAGCAGCAGCTCGGTGCCGGCCAGCGCGTGGGCACGGACGTTCTCGGGGAACTCCACGTCGTAGCAGACCAGCATCCCGACGCGGACGCCGTCGAGGTCGGCCTGGACGACGGGGGTGTCGCCCGGGCGGAAGGCCGAGGTCTCGAAGCCGCCGTACAGATGGGTCTTGCGGTAGTCGGCCAGCCGGGCGCCGTCGGGGCCGACGAGCCCGGCGGAGTTGTACACCGCGTCGCCGTCGCGCTCGGGGTAGCCGTAGGCGACGGCGATCGCGTGCTCGGCGGCGATGCGGGAGACCGCCTCGGCGCCGGGGCCGTCAAAGGGCTCGGCCAGCTCCGCCACCCGCTCACCGATCGCGTACCCGGTCAGGTACATCTCGGAGGCGACCAGCAGCCGGGCCCCTCCCTCGGCGGCCCTGCGGGCGGCGCGGTCGAGGGCGGCCAGGCTGTCCGCGGTGGAGCCGGGGACACCGCCGGGGCCCTGGAGCAGCGCGGTGCGCAGCGGCGTCATGGGACCTCTTCGCGTTCACGTCGGACAGCCGTACCGGGCGTGCCGGGGTACGGCTGCGGGATCTGGGGACGCCTCGACGGTACGGTCCGCCCGCTTGGCCCCACAAGCCGCACCTGTTGCGCATCCGGCATCGATCCGTTGCGTCTTGGGGCCCTTCCGCGTCGATTCGTTGCGCGCCCGGACTGAGCGCCCGGGTTGCGTGCCCGGCCGTGCACCCGGCCGTAAGCCTGGGAGTGTGTCCGGCCGTGCGTGCGCCGCGTCTCAGGCCGGTGACCCGGAACCGTAGCGGCGCAGCAGCGGGGAGAGGACGAGCACCGACCGGGTGCGCTCGACGAAGGGCTCCCCCGCGATCCGCTCCAGCACCCGCTCGAAGTGCCGCATGTCGGAGGCGAAGACCTGGACGATGGCGTCCGCGTCGCCGGTCACGGTGGAGGCGGAGGCCACCTCCGGATAGCGCGCGAGTCCCCGGCGGATGTCCTCGGGCGAGGTCTTGTGGCGGCAGTACATCTCGACGAAACCCTCGGTCTCCCAGCCGAGCACCGCGGGATCCACCCGTACGGTGAAGCCGGTGATGGCACCCTGCTCGCGCAGCCGGTCCACCCGGCGTTTGACGGCGGGGGCCGACAGTCCCACCTCGGCGCCGATGTCGGCGTAGGAGCGCCGGGCGTCCTCGGCGAGGGCGCGGACGATGCGTTCGTCGAGCTCGTTCAGTCGCACTGCGGGTGGGCCACTTCTGTCGTGCGGGCGGTACTCGGAGCGCCGCTGTGATCGCGCCGCCCCGGCAGCGAAGTACAGCACACCGGGCCGGCGGGGCGTCCCTCCGGCGGCCCCGGGCCGCGGAGCGGGCGGCCGGGGAATCCTCACCGAAGCATCACACGGGGCGGCGCCGCGGCCCGGGAGGGCGCATGTCCGGATTTCCGGGCGCCCCTTTCCGGCCGCACCCCCGCGAAACGGGCGTGCCGGTGCCCGCCGGCGGCGGCACGGCGCTCCCGCCCCGGTTCCCTTCCGCGCGGCTCTCACTGGCGGCCGGGAGCCGCGCTTCTATACCGTGTGGCCCGACAAGCGGAGCCGGACGCGGGGGAGAGAACGTGTCGTTCGACGAGGAGTGGAACCGGCTGGTGCAGGCCGCCGCCGAGCGGAAGGCCGCGCAGACGCGCCTGAACCAGCTCGACGGCGGCGGAGGAGGCGGGGTGTCGACGTCCTCGGGTGAGCTGAAGGTGTCGCAGAAGGACCTGGCCGCCGTCGGGGACGCGGCGTTCGAACTCCACGGACGGCTGCTCAAGGACGGCGACCTCGCCCGGGAGAGCAGCACAAGCGCCGCCGCGGGCCTGAAGGGCGACTTCGAGATCGGCGGCGCCCTGGACCACGTCGTGACCCGGTGGCAGGAGCAGCTGCGCACCCTCACCGACGCCTGCGCCCACATCTCCAACCACATGGAGTACAGCGACAAGGCCCACGCCAACGACGAGCAGTACATCGGCTCGCTGTTCAACAGCGTCTCCGCGCTCGACGAGGGCTTCGACGAGAGGACCCGGCTCCAGTGAAGCTCGACGCCCTCCGTCACGCCGACTTCTCCAAGCTGAGCAAGGCCGTCTCCGACTGGTCGGAGATGGCCGGGAAGCTCAGCACCCTGAAGGACGACGCCCGCTCCCAACTCAAGGGCAAGGCCGACAAGGCCGACTGGACCGGCATGAACGCCGACGTCACCCGGGAGTTCGTGACCAAGACCGCCGGTGAGTTCGACGACGCGCACACCCAGGCGTCCTCCATCCACAACATCCTCAAGGACACCCACGACGAGCTGGTCGAGTACCGCAGGCAGCTCAACGACGCCATCGAGCGCGGCCTGAAGAAGAACCTGACCGTCATCGCCAACACCGACGGCAGCTTCACCGTCACCATGAACATCCATCCCGACCGCGCCGCCCGGGGCACCGACGTACCCGACCACACCCCCGAGGACGTCACCGCCCTGCGCGACGAGGTCCAGGGCATCCTCACCAAGGCCGCCGAGAGCGACTCCAGCGCCGCCAGGGCGCTCAGAGCCCTGGCCGACCAGACCCCCTACGGTTTCTCCGACGCCTCCTACGCCGACCGCGACGCCGCCGCCGAGGCGATGGAGGCCGCCGACCGGGCCGTCGAACTCGCCAAGGACCCCGCGGGCATGTCCCCTCAGGAGTTCGACGACTTCAACTCCTCCATGGCGCGGTACAAGGACGACCCCCTCTTCGCCGAGCGGTTCGCCACCGGGCTGGGCCCCCAGGGCGTGCTGGACTTCTGGGCGGGCATCAACGACCCGCACACCAACATGCAGCTCGGCCAGGCCCGGGTGGACAAGTACGGCGCCCTGCAGGAGAACCTCGGCCTGACCCTGGCCACCGCCACCCAGTCCGACAGCCCCGCCATGCAGCGCTGGGAGCGGGACATGGTCGGGCTGACCGGCGAGTTCGTCCCGAGCAAGGACAACCCCCGGGCCGTGGGCGCCCAGGTGATGAGCAACCTGATGCGCTGGGGCGACTTCGACGACAAGTTCCTTAAGAACTACGGCGACGAGCTCATCCGGGTCGAGAAGGAGCGCAGCGGCAACGGCCGCAGCGCGGACCTGGCCTGGCACTTCCCCATGGGGCCCATGCTCAACCGGACGGGCACCGACGAGGGTTCGGACCCGATGACGGGCTACATGATGGCCCTGGGCAAGAGCCCCGATGCCGCCACCGACTTCTTCAACGGCACCTTCGTCACCAAGGACGAGGACCACGACTTCACCCGGGACACCGACGGCAACGGCAAGGAGGGCAAGGTCGGCCTGACCAACTTCCAGTACCTCTTCGAGGAGCGCGACTGGCCCAAGCAGTACGGCTCCGACTTCAAGGAGAGCATCACCGGGCAGAACGCCATGGGCTGGGCCCTGGAGGCCGCGGCGACCGGCCACCCGGCCGGTGAGCAGCCCACGCCGGACCTCCCCCCGCACAGCCCGGAGCAGGCCCGGCTGGTGGAGCAGATCTTCGACTCCGTCTCCGACGACACCGAGCGCCTGACAAAGCGCGGCTACCTGTCGGACAGCATGGGCCAGATCGCGGCGGAGTACCTGCCCGACATCAACCGGGCCATGACCGACGACAAGCACGGAAACACCAACCTGCTGTTCCCCGTCGCCGGCACCGCCGCCGAGCTGGACCACAACGACGTCACGCGCTTCCTCGTCAGCGTGGGCCAGAACCCGGAGGGGTTCTCCAGGGTCGAGATGGGCCAGAAGGCCTACATGACCAATCTGATGGACTACCACCTGAATCCCGATCTCCCGGAGGACAGGCGGTACCCGCAGAACCCCCAGACCACCATCGAGGACATTGCGCGGAGATCCGGGGAAGTCAGCGGCACTCTGTCCATCGGCCGCCAGGAGGCGGTCCTGGGGGAAGCTCACCAGAAGGACGAGGACTACAAGAAGTCGATGGGACAGGTCAAGAACATCGTCTCCGGCACCATCGGCACCGGCATCGGTGTGGGGACGAGCTTCGTCGCGACACCCGTCGCGGGGGCCGTCGCGGGTGGAACCGCGAACACCGTCAGCAGCGTCGTCCTGGAGCAGATCTTCGGTGATCTGGAGCCGAGCAACCTCAAGGACGCCGGGGAGAACGTGGGCGAGAGGTGGGAACGCTCCAGGGAGAACAGCCTGTGGCACGGTCAGACGGCCGCCATGGAGGCCGCCAGGGCACACGACCTGCCGTACGCCGATCAGGTGGCGGACTGGGTGAGGCGCGGCAACGAGGACGGTTTCGACAGCGCCTCGGTCAACGTCTCCCGGATGGCGGACGACCTTGACACGGAGATCCCCCGATGACCATTCGGCGCGGCCCCGCCGTTACCTCTCCGCCTGCCAGGGCAGGAGTCGGACCGAGACGCCCAGGAAGGCACATGCGATCAGGATCCCGGCTCACGCTCTCGGCCGCTTTCGTGCTGCTTCTCGGCCTCGGAGCGGCCTCCTGTTCCATGAAGGAGAAGAACTACGAGATCCCCTCCTCCATGTGCGGCACGGCCGTTCCCTCGAGCCTCACAGAGCCCCTCCTGCCTCCGGGGGACGAGATCTCCACCGCCGTCTCCGACAAGGCGGACGGGATGACGCGCTGCCTCGTCTACGTCGACGACACGCAGGTGCTCACCTTCAACATCGAGTGGTGGGAGAAGGGGACTCCGCCGGCCAGGTTCGCCTCCGTGTTCCCCAACGTCGAGCCCGGTGACAAGGAGACGGAGGACGGCAGGTTCATCTACTCCGACACCGGGGCCGTCGGAAAGGTCACCTGCCCCGAGCCGCGGAAGCCCGATGACGACCTCTTCGTCGCAGCCAGAGTCGACGAGCCGGGCAGGCCCGACGAGGCGGCGATGAAGAAGCTGATCACCGCCTACGCCGAAGCCGTCGGGAAGTCCGGCGAGTGCACCTGAGGCCGGCCGGTCGCTGCCCGCACGCGTAGTGGCGCGCGGGCAGCGGCCGGCCCGGTCGGCGCGCCGCCGCTGTCGGCGCGTCACCCCGCGGGCAGTGCCCGCACCCAGGTCCGGTCACCGGTGAGGTAGGCGTCGACGGCCAGACCCGCGCCGGCCAGCGCCTCCTCGAACTCCGCCCGGTCCATTCGCCGGGAGAGGAACGTCTGGGTCCAGGTGGCGTCCGGGAAGACGTACTCGCAGCGGATGGCCGACACCTTCGGGTCGCCGGTGGGGTCGGCGGCGGCGATCCTGACCAGTCCGTCGCCGGCCCTGCGCTCGCGGGGCACCCGCTCGTGCCAGTCCTCGCCCTCGCGCTGGATCAGCACGCACCCGTCGTCCGCGACGTGCCGGCGGCAGGCGCGCAGCAGCGCGTCGCGCACCCGGACGTCGCCGGCGTGGACCAGGAAGGAGGACAGCAGGACGGCGTCGAAGCGCTCGTCCAGCTCCAGCGTCTCGATGGGCGAGCACACGGTTCGGGCTCCGCGTACGTGCTCCAGCATCCGCGGCGACTCGTCGACGGCCGTCACCGCGAAACCGCGCTCCAGCAGGGGGTGGGTCACCCGGCCCGTGCCGCAGCCCAGTTCCAGCAGGCTCGCCCCGGCGGGGACGGCCGAGGCGACGACGTCGGGTTCATCACCGGCCGGCAGGCGGGTGTAGACCTCCACCGCGCAGCCGTCGGGGGTGATCGCTCCGGGGCCGGTGCCCTCGTGGCCCTGGCGCGGTGTCCGGGGCTCGGGTCCGCTCATGGGGCCATCGAAGCAGCCGCGGCCCGCCCGGGGAAGTGGGCCGGGCGGGCCGCGGGCGCCGCGGGGGCGCGGATCACCAGCTGGCGTGCAGCGGCTTGCCCTCGGCGTAGCCGGCGGCGCTCTGGACGCCGACGACGGCCTTCTCCGCGAACTCCTCCAGAGTCGCGGCCCCGGCGTAGGTGCACGAGGAGCGCACCCCGGCGATGATCGAGTCGATCAGGTCCTCCACCCCCGGCCGGGCCGCGTCCAGGAACATCCGGGAGGTGGAGATGCCCTCCTCGAACAGGGCCTTGCGGGCCCTGTCGTAGGCGGACTCCTCGGCGGTGCGGTTGCGCACCGCGCGCGCGGAGGCCATGCCGAAGCTCTCCTTGTACAGGCGCCCGTCGGCGCTCTGCTGGAGGTCGCCGGGGGATTCGTGGGTGCCGGCGAACCAGGAGCCGATCATGACGTTGGAGGCTCCGGCGGCCAGCGCCATGGCCACGTCGCGCGGGTGCCGCACACCGCCGTCGGCCCAGACGTGCTTCCCGTGCCTGCGCGCCTCGGCGGCGCACTCCAGGACGGCGGAG
Source organism: Streptomyces sp. SS8 (assembly GCF_054072955.1). Lineage (NCBI taxonomy): Bacteria > Bacillati > Actinomycetota > Actinomycetes > Kitasatosporales > Streptomycetaceae > Streptomyces > Streptomyces sp. SS8. The sequence goes on along the minus strand of NZ_JBSVCZ010000015.1, from coordinate 8,865 downwards.
AACTGGGGGCGGCCCACACCGGTCATCATGCGCGTGGTGCACATGGCGCCCGGCCCGACCCCGACCTTGACGATGTCGGCGCCGGCCTCGATCAGGTCCCGGGTGCCCTCGGCGGAGACGACGTTGCCCGCCACCACGGGGATCTGCGGGTCCAGCGCGCGGATCCTCTCCAGGGTGGAGAGCACGGACTCCTGGTGGCCGTGGGCGGTGTCCACGACGAGGGTGTCCACCCCGGCGTCGAGCAGCCCCTCGGCGCGGCCGGCGACATCGCCGTTGATGCCGACGGCGGCGGCCACCCGCAGCCGCCCGGCGTCGTCGGTCGCGGGGGTGTAGAGGGTGGCGCGCAGGGCGCCCTTGCGGGTGAGGATGCCGACCAGGCGGCCCTCGGCGTCCACGGCGGGGGCGAGCTTGCGGTGGGCTCCGTCCAGACGGGTGAACGCCTCGCGCGGGTCGATGCCGGCGTCCAGGAGCAGCAGGTCGCGGGACATGACCTGGGAGAGCTGGGTGAAGCGGTCCACGCCGGTCAGGTCGGAGTCGGTGACGACGCCGACCGGCCGCCGCTCCCCGTCGACGACGACGCCCGCGCCGTGCGCCCGCTTGGGCAGCAGGGACAGGGCGTCGGCGACGGTCGCGGAGGGGTCCAGGACGATGGGGGTGTCCAGGACCAGATGGCGCTGCTTGACCCAGGAGATGACTTCGGTGACCACGTCCAGGGGGATGTCCTGGGGGATCACGGTGAGGCCGCCGCGGCGGGCGACCGTCTCGGCCATCCGGCGCCCGGCGATCGCGGTCATGTTGGCCACGACGATCGGGATGGTGGTGCCCGTCCCGTCCGGCGCGGAGAGGTCCACGCCCTGCCGGGAGCCGACCGCGGAGCGGTTGGGCACCATGAAGACGTCGTCGTACGTCAGGTCGTACGCGGGCCGCTGGTCGTTGAGAAATCGCACGTACTTCATTGTTGCACGCCGGCCCCGGCCCCCGGCCATGGAGAAAAGGCCAGGTGAGCGGGGTCGTTCTCGTACGTTCCCACCAATGCCGGGGGCCTGGGCGAAGCTCCGCCGGCCCGGGACCTCAGGGCGCGCTCTCGTCCGGGTCGGCCCGCTCCAGCGCGGGCCGGGGGCCGGGGCCGGTCTCGTGCAGCAGGTAGTCGGCGGCGGCGGTGTCGGTGACCAGGCTGGTGACCAGCCCGGAGCGGAGCACCGCGCCGATCGCCTCGGCCTTGCGGCGGCCGCCGGCGATCGCGATGACCTCGGGGATGCGGCGCAGCCGGTCGGCCTCGACGGTGATGCAGCGCTCGCCCAGGTCGCGGCCGATACGGCGGCCCTCGGCGTCGAAGAGGTGCGCCGACATCTCGGCGGCGACCCCGAGGGAGGCGTAGTGGGCGCGCTCCTCCTCCCCGAGCATGTCGTGGACGGTGGAGACGCCCGGTTCCCAGGAGCCGATGGAGACCGCGGCCACGGTCACCTTGTCGAAGTACTCGAACGCGGCGGCGATGCTCGTCTGGCCGCGCAGCGCGGCGGCGGTGGCCGCGTCCGGCAGCAGCATCGGCGCGTAGATCGGGTGGGCCTCGCCGCCGGAGACGGTGGCGGCGCGGCGCACGGCCTCCACCGAGCCGCGCTCGGCGGTGCCCGCGTCGTAGACGCCGGTGAGCTGGACGACGGTGCACGGCGGGAGGCGGTGCAGCGCGGTGGCCATGTGGATGGTGGAGCGGCCCCAGGCCAGACCCAGGACGTCCCCCTCGGTGACCAGTTCGCCCAGCAGGTCGGCGGCGACCTCGCCGAGGTTCTCGGGGTCGGCCGCGTCCTCCGCGGCGTCCGAGGGCGACTCGACGACCACGGCGTGGCGCAGCCCGTAGCGGGCGCGCAGCGCGTCGGACCGCTCGGCGTCCAGTTCGGCCGGGACGCGGATCTCGATGCGCACCAGATCCCGCTCCAGCGCGGTCTCCAGCACCCGGGCCACCTTGAAGCGGCTCACCCCGAACTCGTCCGCGATCTGGATCTTGGACTTGCCCTCCAGATAGAAGCGGCGCGCCATGGCCGCCGCCTGCATCAGCTCGGCGGGACCCATTCTCGTGGCTGACCGCCCGGTCGACACCGCACTCACCTCGCTACCGTTCCGCCGTACTCGTGTACGCGCCGTTCCTCACTCTGCGCGTTCATCCTCGCAGATCCGCGGCGGTCCTGATCCACTCCGTGCACGGTGCACCCATGCCCGCCCCCCGCGACCGTCCCTGCGAAAGGCGCGGACCGCCCTCAGCGGACCGCCCTCAGTGGGCGCAGGTGCCGGCGGCCCCGTTCGCGGCCTCCCTGGCCTGGGCGCGCAGCGCCTGCACCGCCGCGGCCGGGTCGTCCGCGCCGTAGACGGCCGAGCCGGCCACGAAGACGTCCGCGCCGGCCTCGGCGCACCGCTCGATGGTGGAGGCCGACACCCCGCCGTCCACCTGGAGCCACAGCTCCAGGCCGTGCTTGTCGATGAGCTGCCGGGTGCGGCGGATCTTGGGCAGCATGACGTCGAGGAACGCCTGGCCCCCGAAACCGGGCTCGACGGTCATCACCAGCAGCATGTCCAGCTCGGGCAGCAGGTCCTCGTACGGCTCGATCGGCGTGGCGGGCTTGAGCGCCATGGAGGCGCGGGCGCCCTTGGCCCGGATCTCGCGGGCCAGCCGCACCGGCGCGGCGGCGGCCTCGGCGTGGAAGGTGACCGATCCGGCCCCCGCCTCGACGTACTGCGGCGCCCAGCGGTCGGGGTCCTCGATCATCAGATGGCAGTCCAGCGGGGTGTCGGTCGCCCTGCGCAGCGACTCGACGACCGGGACGCCGAGCGTGAGGTTGGGGACGAAGTGGTTGTCCATCACGTCCACATGGAGCCAGTCGGCGCCCTCGGGCCCTCCGACGCGCCGCGCCTCCTCGGCCAGGCGTGCGAAGTCGGCGGACAGGATGCTGGGGTTGATCTGAACCATGGCCCCAGTATGTCGTGTCACCCGTCCGGCCCCGCCGCCAGGTTCGCGGGGGCGCACCCGGCGGCGGGATCGTGCGCTGCGGTGTGCCGACGTGTGCTCAGGTGCGGCGCAGCAGGGCGAGGTACATCGCGTCGGTGCCGTGCAGATGCGGCCAGAGCTGGATGTCGGGGCCGTCCCCGAGGGAGGGCACGCCGGGCAGCAGCGGGCGGACGTCGATCGGCTCGGCGCTCTCGTGCCCGAGCACGTCGTCGACGACCGCGCGCGTCTCGGCCGGGTGCGGCGAGCAGGTGGCGTAGCCGACGACGCCGCCGGGCCGGGCCGCGCGCAGCGCCTCGGTCAGCAGTCCGCGCTGGAGCGGGGCGAAGCCGGCCAGGTCCTCGGGACGGCGGCGCCAGCGGGCCTCGGGGCGGCGGCGCAGCGCGCCCAGCCCGGTGCAGGGCACGTCGACCAGGACGCGGTCGAAGGAGCCGGGCCGCCAGGCGGGGCGGGTGCCGTCGGCGGTGACCACCTGGTAGGGGCCCGGGTTGCCGCGCAGGGCGCGGGCCACCAGGCGGGCGCGGTGCGGCTGCTTCTCGGCGGCGATCAGGGCCGCGCCGCGTCCGGCGGCCAGCGCGCCCAGCAGCGCGGCCTTGCCGCCCGGTCCGGCGCAGCCGTCCAGCCAGCGTTCGTCGGGTCCGTCCAGGGGGGCGTTCGCCAGTGCGAGGGCGACGAGCTGGCTGCCCTCGTCCTGCACCCCGGCGCGTCCCTCGCGCACCGCCTCGATCGCGCCGGGTTCGCCGCCCTCGGCGAGCCGGACGGCGTACGGGGACCAGCGGCCGGGCACCGCCTCGCCGGTCAGCAGCTCATCGGCGGTGGCGCGGCCGGGGCGGGCGACCAGGGTGACCTCGGGACGGGCGTTGTCGGCCTCCAGCAGCGCCTCGATGTCCCCGCGCCCGCCGCCGAGCGCGTCCCACAGGGCGGAGACGATCCAGCGGGGGTGGGCGTGGACGATCCCCAGGTGCTCCTCGGGGTCGTCCTCGTAGGGCGGGGCGACCTTCTCCAGCCAGCCGTCCAGGTCGTCGGCGGCGATCCTGCGCAGTACGGCGTTGACGAACCTGGCCCGCCCGTCGCCGAGCACCACTCGGGCCAGTTCCACGGTGGTGCTGACCGCGGCGTGGGCGGGGATGCGGGTGCCCAGCAGCTGGTGGGCACCGAGCGAGAGGACGTCCAGCACCGGTGGGTCCACCTCGCGCAGCGGGCGGTCCACACAGGCGGCCACGATCTCGTCGTAGGTGCCCTGCCGGCGCAGCGTGCCGTAGACCAGCTCGGTGGCCAGGGCCGCGTCCCGCCCGTCGATGTCGCCGCGTTCGCGGGCCTCGCGCAGCAGCGGGGGCAGGACGAGGTTGGCGTACGCGTCGCGCTCGTCCACGGCCCGCAGCGCCTCGTAGGCGATCAGGCGTACGGGGTCCTTCTTGGGGCGGCGGTAGGGCCTGGCGGGACGGCGTGGCCGGCTGCTCACGGAAAAGGTGCTCCGGGTGGTGTCGGGGACGGCGCGCGGTGGGCGCCGGGGGCGCGGCGTTCCAGCCTAATCCCACCCGCCCCGGCGTCCCGCCGCAGGTGGTGCCGCCCCACCTGCGGCGGGGCGGTCCGGAGCCGGGCCCGCCTCAGTCCCCCAGCCGCTCCCCTTGCGCGATGCGCACGCCGCGCGCCCAGTCGGCGGCGGCCATCGGCTTCCTGCCCTGCGGCTGGACCCACAGCAGCTCGACGGCGTGCGAGCCGGTGCCGGCGTGCACGGTGTTCTTGCCGACGGCCAGCTCACCGGGGACCAGGCCGGTGCGGTCGGGGGCGAGGGCGGTCTGCCGCAGTTTGAGCCGCTCGCCGCGGAAGAGCGTCCAGGCACCGGGCGCGGGCGAGCATCCGCGTACCACGCGGTCCACGCGCAGGGCGGGGGCGGCCCAGTCCACCCGGGCGTCCTCGACCGTGATCTTGGGGGCGAGGCTGACGCCGTCGGCGGGCTGGGGGACGGCCCGCAGCGTGCCGTCCTCGATGCCGTCCATGGTGGCGGCCAGCAGTCCGGCGCCGGCGAAGGCGAGGCGGGTCAGCAGGTCGCCGCTGGTGTCGGTGGGCCGGATCTCCTCGGTGACCACGCCGTAGACCGGTCCGGAGTCCAGCCCCTCCTCGATGAGGAAGGTGGAGGCTCCGGTGACCTCGTCCCCGGCCATGATCGCGTGCTGGACGGGCGCGGCGCCGCGCCAGGCGGGCAGCAGCGAGAAGTGCAGGTTGACCCAGCCCCTGGCCGGGACGTCGAGCGCGGCCTTCGGCAGCAGCGCGCCGTAGGCGACGACCGGGCAGCAGTCCGGGGCGATTTCGCGCAGTCGGGCGAGGAAGTCCTCGTCGCGCGGGCGGGCGGGCCTGAGGACCTCGATGCCGGCCTCCTCGGCCCGCTGGGCGACCGGGCTGGCCACCAGGCGGCGCCCGCGCCCGGCCGGCGCGTCGGGTCGGGTGACGACGGCCGCGACCTCGTGCCGCTCCGATGCGATCAGTGCGTCGAGGGCGGGTACGGCGACCTCGGGGGTGCCGGCGAAGACGAGCCTCATCGGTGCGGGACTACCTCTCGAAGACGGGTGTGTCGGGGACGGGCGTGGACGGGCGTGGACGGACGTGGGCGGATGCGTCGGGGCGGACACGGGGCCGCGCCGGGCGCGGGATGCGCGCGGCGCGGAACGGCGCACCAGTCTACGGTCCGCCGCGGCGGCGGGCCCGGCGGGCGCTCCGGGCACCGGGTGGGGCGTGCGGTCCCGGACACACCGCCCCCGCCGGTCTTTTCACGCCCCCTCAGCGTGACCCCGGCGCCCGGTGCCGCGTTGGTCAATGCAGCTTGACCGAATCGGCCGCAGACGCGGCCGGCCGACCCCACGCCGGTTCGAGAGGCTTGACCATGGCCGACCACGCCACCCCCGACGCCCGGGCACGGGCCAGCCTGCACCTGCTGGTGCGGGACATCGAGCGGGTCCGCCGGCAGGTGGACGCACTGCGCACGCTCACCGCACAGCTCGGCAACGTCTACCGGCCGCGGCGCACGGGTCCGTCAGCGGGCTTCGTCGTCTACGGCAGGGCGCCCGCGCCGACCGTGCGGCTCGCCCAGGAGCTGCGCGACAGCGTGGAGACGCTGGTGACGGCGGCCGTGGAGTTCGACCGCTCGCTGGGTTTCTCCTGGGACTCGGTGGGCTCGGCCCTCGGCGTGACCAAGCAGGCCGTCCACCGCCGCTACGGCTCACGCCGGCCGGTGGCGCGGGCGGGCGGCGCCCCCGCGGCGGCCGCGACGGCGACGGCGGCCGTCCCGCAGGCGACCGTACAGAACACCGCACAGGCCCCGGCTCCGGCCGACGACGGGGCGGAGGCGGCGCGGCGGCCCGGCCCGGACGCGGAGGACGGCCGGGAGACCGGGACCGCCGCACACACCGTGGCCGCGGGACCGGGCGCTCCCCCGGCGCCCGGGCAGCGGGCGCAGCCGCCGGAGCCACGCCCGGGCGCCCTCCCCTCCCCCCGCAACGGCTGACTCGAGGCCGTCCCCTCCTCCGCCCGGCGCCCGGCCCCTCCCCCTCGGCCCGGCGCCGGGCGGTTCCGCGCCCGGCCGGCCCCGGGCCCGGCAGGTCAGCCGATGTCCTCCGGGTCGACATGGACGCGTACGGGCTCGCTCCCGCGGCGGGCGAGCCGGGCCGCGCGGGCGGTCCTGAGCGCGGCGGCGAGCGCCGCGCCGCTGCCCGGCGGCACTCTCACCAGGGCCCTCTCCCAGCGCTCGCCCGGCGGCGGGCCGCCCGGGCGCCGGGGACGGCCCGCTTCGGGCACCGGCAGCGGCACCGGGCCCAGGACCTCGGCGTCGGGCGGCAGTTCGGCCGCGGCCAGCAGTTCGGCGACGGCTTCGGGCGGCCCGGTCACCGCGGCCATCCGGGACACCGGCGGGAACCCCAGCTCGGCCCGCTCGGCCAGCTCGCGCCGGGCGTGTCCGGCCGGATCCCAGCGCACCAGCGCCTGGACGGGCCGCAGCGAGGGCTCGGCCATCACCACCACCGTGCCGCCCTCACCGTGGGGGCGTACCAGTGCGGCGGCGTCCAGCCAGCGGCGCAGCGCCTCCTCCCCCGCCCGCAGGTCGGGGCGGGACAGCAGCGCCCAGCCGTCCAGCAGCAGGGCCGCCGCGTAGCCGGGCCCCTCGGCGACCGGCTCCGCGCCGGGGGTGCTGACCACCAGGGCGGGCCGGTCGGGCACGGAGTCCAGGACGTGGTCGCGGCCGGAGGTGCGGACGGGCACGGCCGGGAAGGCCCGGCCCAGTTCCTCGGCGGTGCGCCGGGCGCCGAAGACCCGCCCCCGCAGGCGGGTGCCGCCGCACTCCGCGCACGCCCAGCCGGGCGTGTCGCGGCCGCACCAGCCGCAGCGGGGCGGGGCGCCGCCCGCGGCGGCCTCCAGGGGGCCCGAGCAGTGGGCGCAGCGGGCGGGCTCGCGGCAGCGGTCGCAGGCCAGCCGGGGTACGTAGCCGCGCCGCGGCACCTGCACCAGCACCGGGCCGCGCCGCAGGGCCTCGCGCACGGTGCTCCAGGCGAGGGTGGGCAGCCGGGCGGCGCGCGCGGCCGGGTCGCGCGCCTCGTCACCGTCGCCGACGGTGCGGACCAGGGGCGCGCTCGCCCGCACCGCGTCGCGGCCGGCGGCCAGCGGGCGGGCCCAGCCGGTCTCGACGAGCTGGGCGGCCTCCACGGTGCTGCCGTGCGCGCCCAGCAGGAAGCCGCAGCTCTCCCGGGCGGAGCGCAGCAGCAGCACCTCGCGGGCGTGCGGCATCGGTTCGCGGGGGTCGCGGTGGCTGGAGTCCCCGTCGTCCCAGATCGCGACCAGCCCCAGGTCGTGCACGGGCGCGAACATCGCGGCGCGGGTGCCCACGACGCAGCGCACCTGCCCGCGGTTGACGGCCAGCCAGCGGCGGTAGCGGGCCTCGGCTCCGGCGTCGGCGGTGAGCAGGACGTGCCGTCCGGCGCCGGCCAGGGCGGTGAGGGCCGCGTCCACCCGGGCCGCGGCCCGCCCGTCGGGCAGTACGGCGAGCGCGCCGCGGCCGGAGGCCAGGGCGGCGGCCAGGGCCCGGGCCAGCTCGTCGGGCCAGTGCGGGCCGGGCAGCGCCGTCCACACCGCGCGCGGGGACTCACCCCCGGCCAGTGCCCGCAGATAGCCGGGCCCGGCCGGGTAGCGGGCCCAGGAGGACGCCTCGGGCGGCGGAGGCGGGGGCAGGGGCCCGGCCGGGGCCCCTGCCGCGGGGGCCTTCTCCGCGCGGGCCATGCGCGGGGGCACGGCGAGCTGGACGACGTCGGCCAGCGCCCCTGCGTAGCGGTCGGCGACGGCCCGGCACAGCCGCAGCAGGCCGGGGCCGAGGACGGGCTCCGGGGAGAGGACCTGGGCGATGGGGGCGAGGACGCCGGGGAAGTCGGAGTCCGCGCGGCGCTCGACGATGAAGCCGTTGACCAGCCCGCCGCCCTCGCGGCGCCCGCCCCGCTCCCCCGCGCCGAAGCGCACCCGCACCCGCGCCCCGGGCCGGGCCTCGGCGTCCATGGCGGCGGGGACGGCGTAGTCGAAGAGACGGTCGAGGTGGAGGAGCCCCTTGTCGACCAGGACACGGGCGACGGGGTCGCGCTCGGCGAGCTCGGCGCCGCGCCAGGTGCGCGGCCGGGCACGGGGCGGTTTGGCCCGGCGGACGGTCTCGCGGATCAGCGCGAGCTGCTCGCCTCCCGGCGGATCCTGTGCCGGAGGCCTGTCCGGTCGCCCGTTGTCGCTGCTCACAGCCCTCAGTCCTACCAGAACCCACCGACACGGCCCGGCCCCCGCGGCTTCCGGTGGGGAGTCGCGGGGGCCGGGCCGGTGTGTCGGCGGGCGCGCGAGGTGTTACAGCC
>NZ_JBSVCZ010000014.1:0-156797 GCF_054072955.1 Streptomyces sp. SS8 | reverse complement strand
ATCTCTGACCCCGCCTCCCGTCCGGGGCCGGCGGCCCGCACCCGCCGGCCCCGGGCGGGCCCAAGGAGTGAATGCCGTGCGCATCGTTGTGACCGGATCGATCGCCACCGACCACCTGATGGCCTACCCGGGAAGGTTCGCCGACCATCTGGTCGACGGCCACCTGGAGCGGGTCTCGCTGTCCTTCCTCGCCGACACCCTGGAGGTCCGCCGCGGCGGAGTGGCCGCCAACATCGCCATCGGCCTGGGACGACTCGGCCTGCGGCCCCTCCTAGCCGGGGCCGCAGGCCACGACTTCGCCGAGTACCGGCACTGGCTGGAGGCCAACGGCGTGGACACTCGGCTCACCCACGTGAGCGACACCCTGCACACCGCCCGCTTCGTGTGCACCACCGACGCCGACCAAAACCAGATCGCCACCTTCTACCCCGGCGCGATGGGCGAGGCCCGCGGCATCACCCTCACCCCGCACGCCCACCGGACCGGCGGTGTGGACCTCGTGGTGATCTCCCCCAACGATCCCGAGGCCATGCTCCGGCACACCGAAGAGTGCCGGAGCCTGAACATCCCCTTCGCCGCCGACCCCTCCCAGCAACTGGCCCGCCTCGACCGCGGTCAGGCCCGTCGCCTGATCGACGGCGCCCGCTGGCTGTTCACCAACGAGTACGAGTCGGCTCTGCTCCGGCAGCTCACCGGCTGGTCCGGGGACGAGGTCCTGGAGCGGGTCGGCGCCTGGATCACCACCCGGGGTCCGGAAGGGGCCACGGTCGCACGGCCCGGACAGCCGCCCCTGCACATCTGCGCCGTCCCCGTTCCCAGCCCGGTCGACCCCACCGGCGTCGGCGACGCCTTCCGGGCCGGCTTCCTGGCGGGCGCCGCCTGGCAGTGGCCGTACGAGCGGGCCGCCCGGCTGGGCTGCGCGCTGGCCGCCGTGGTCCTGGAGACGGTCGGCACGCAGGAGTACAAACTCTCCGCCGCCGATCTCCTCCTGCGCCTCGAACAGGGCTACGGCGCACCGGCGGCCGCAGAGATCGCCCCCGACCTTCAAAGGATCGGCGTATGAGCGGCCCGGTCCGTGCCGATGCCCTGCGTGCGGTGCCGGCGGAGTACGACGCCGCCGACCGGGCGTACGGGCTGCCCGAGGAGTTCCGGCTCCGTCCCGAGCAGCCCGCCGACGCCGACGCCACCGTCGCCCATCACCCGGAAGCCGAAAGCTTCGACGCCGGAGGTCGGACATGACCACGCTGCGCGACGTCCTCGAGGCCGGTTCCCCCTCCTTCTCCTTCGAGTTCTTCCCGCCCAGGACCGAGGCGGGCGAGCGCACCCTGTGGAACGCCATCCGCCGTATCGAGGCGCTGCGCCCGACGTTCGTCTCGGTCACCTACGGAGCCGGCGGGTCCTCCCGGGACCGCACCGTCGCCGTCACCGAGCGGATCGCGGCCGAGACCACGCTGCGGCCGGTCGCCCACCTCACCGCCGTCGGCCACTCGGTCGCCGAGCTGCGCAACATCATCGGCCGGTACGCCGACGCGGGAGTGCGCGACGTGCTCGCCCTGCGCGGCGACCCGCCCGGCGACCCGGGCGCGCCCTGGACCCCGCACCCGCAGGGCTTCACCCACGCCCACCAACTGGTCTCCCTGGTCAAGGAGATGGGTGACTTCAGCGTCGGGGTGGCCGCCTTCCCCGAGAAGCACCCCCGATCGCCCGACTGGGACAGCGACATCCGCCACTTCGTCGCCAAGTGCAAGGCCGGCGCCGACTACGCCATCACGCAGATGTTCTTCCACGTCGAGGACTACCTGCGGCTGCGCGAGAAGGTGACCGCCGCCGGCTGCGACACCCCGATCATCCCCGAGATCATGCCCGCCACCGACGCCCGGCAGATCGCCCGCTTCGCCGAACTGTCGGGCGCGGCCTTCCCCGAGGACCTGGCCCGCCGTCTGGAGGCCGCCCGCGGCAACCCGGCCGCCGGCCACCGCATCGGCGTCGACCACGCCACCGCCATGGCCGAACGCCTGCTGGCCGAAGGCGCACCCGGGCTGCACTACATCACCCTCAACCGCTCCACCGCCACCCTCGACATCCACCACAACATCCTGGGCACCGCCCCCACACCGTCCACCCCGGCACCCGCCTCTGCCCCCGTGCGGGACTCCGAGGCGGCGCATCCGTCCCTGGCGGCGCTCGGCCGCGAGGAGATCACGCCGGCCGGGCACGAGACGCCCGGCCTGACGGCGATCCACCGCGAATACGCCGCCTCCCGCCGCGGAGCGGACGCTCTCCGCGCCCGGCACCGCAGTCCGTGATCCCGACCGATCCTGTTCGCGCTCGCGCATCCGACACGTTCCGAGAGAAGGGGAAGACGGAAGATGGACATCACGCGCAGAAGTTCCGGACCGCGCAGAAGTGAGGTCCTGGAGCTCCGCGACGAGGAACTGACCGGCGGGTGGCAGGACTTCCAGCTCTCCTCGATGCCGGATCTCCTCGGCTCCCTGCACCTCTGCCACGCCGTGCACGCGCTGGCGAGGTCCGGGCTGCTGGACCGTCTGCGCAGTGGCCGCGACAGCGCGGAGGCGGGCCTCCTCGACGGCATGAACCAGCGCATCGCGTCGAACGTCCTGCGCTACCTGATCCTCAAGGGTGTGCTCGAGGAATGGCGGGGCGCCTACCGGCTGACCCGCCGCGGTGCGCTCCTGACGTCGGATGTCTCCCTGGCCCGGCTCGGCTTCTACCTCGAGGCGTACGGCCCGGTCGTCCAGCGGGCCGACGAGCTGATGACGGGGCGGGCCGTCTACGGCACGGACGTGCACCGGAGCAACGGACCGCTGAGCCGCCACTGCGGGACCATATTCGCCAGGTACTACACCCCACTCGTCCTGGAGACCATGCGCAACCGGGGGGCCAGGCGGATCCTGGACCTCGGCTGCGGCGGCGGGCAGCTCCTCGTCGACGCCTGCCGGAACGATCCGGAGATCACCGGCGTCGGCCTGGACATCGCGCCCGCGGCGGTGGAGGTCGCCCGCGACCTCGCACGCCGCCACGGCCTGGAGGACCGCCTCGACTTCGTCGTCGCCGACGCGTTCGACCCCGCGACCTGGCCCGGAGCCTGCTCGGGCGCCGAAGTGATCACCGGCATCGGCGTTCTGCACGAGCACTTCAGGGACGGCGACGAGGCCGTCGTGGACATCCTGAACGCCTACGCGGACTTCCTCACCGGCGAGAGGATGCTGCTGATCGGCGAGCCGGAACCGTTCTACGACGACCGGGAGAACGATTCGGAGTTCTTCCTGATGCACGTCCTCACCGACCAGGGCTTCCCCGTGGACCGGGCGGCGTGGTTCGACGTCTTCGAGCGGACCCGCCTGTCGTGCCGCCGCACCCTCACCTGGGCCACGGCCGGGCCGCGCATGTGCTTCTACGACCTCGTGCCGCAGGGCTGACGGCGCGCACCGCGCCCCGGCGGGCACGCACTCGCCGGGGCCCGTCACGAAACCACCCACACAGAAAGGCGTGTCGCGTTGAACTGGGGAAAACCACAGCTGAGTGGAACCTTCGGAGCCGTTTCCTCGACCCACTGGCTGCCCTCGGCTGCCGCCATGTCGATCCTTGAGAAGGGTGGTAACGCCTTCGACGCGGCCGCCGCCGCCGGTTTCGTCCTGCAGGTGGTCGAACCGCACTTCAACGGGCTCGGCGGGGACGTGCCGATCCTCTCCTACCGGGCGGCGACGGACCGCGTACAGGTGGTGTGCGGCCAGGGGCCGACGCCCCAGGCCGCCACCATCGACGGCATCAGGCGGCTGGGGCTGAACCAGATTCCGGGATCGGGCCTGCTGCCGGCCGTCGTGCCCGGCGCCTTCGGCGCCTGGATGCGGATGCTGGCCGAGCACGGCACACTGCCGCTCTCCGAGATCCTCGACTACGCCATCGGCTACGCGGAGAACGGTTTTCCGCTGCTGGCCGGCACGGCTGAGGCCATCGGGGTGCTGGCACCGCTGTTCGAGACGGAGTGGCTCGAGTCCGGGCGCGTCTACCTGCCCGACGGCCGTCCCCCCGCAGCCGGTTCGCGGTTCCGCAATCCCGCGCTGGCGGAGACGTACAAGCGGCTCCTGCGAGAGGCCGGCGCCGCGTCAGGCGGGCGCGAGGCGCAGATCGCCGCAGCCGAGAAGGCCTTCTACCAGGGCTTCGTCGCCGAGGCCATCGACACGTTCGTCTCCACCACGGAGGTCCTGGACTCCACCGGCCGACGGCACAAGGGTCTGCTGACCGGTCAGGACATGGCGGACTGGCAGGCGACCGTGGAGGAGTCCGTGCACATCCGGTACGGGGACTGCACGGTCCACAAGCCGGGTCCCTGGTCACAGAGCCCGGTCTTCCTCCAGCAGCTCGCGCTCCTGGAGGGCTTCGACCTGCGCGGTATGGGCCTGAACAGCGCGGAGTACATCCACACCGTGGCCGAGTGCGCCAAGCTGGCCTTCGCCGACCGCGAGGCCTGGTACGGGGACCCGGACCACAGCGACGTGCCGCTGGAGATCCTGCTGAGCCCCGCCTACACGGCGGAACGGCGCGAGCTGGTCGAGGCGAAGGCCGCGACCGCTCTGCGCCCCGGCTCCCCCGGCGGGCGCCGGCCACACGTGCCGGAACACGTGGCGGACCCCGTGCCCCCCGAGCGGGAGCACTGGATGTCCCAGATCCGCAACGGCCTGCCCACCGTCGTACAGGCCACGAAGGCCCGCACCGACACCTGCACCATCGTCGTGGCCGACAGGTTCGGCAACATGGTGGCCGCCGTTCCCAGCGGCGGCTGGCTGAAGAGCTCCCCCGTCGTCCCGGGCACCGGCCTCTCCCTCGGCACGCGGGCGCAGACGATGTCCCTCGAGGAGGGACACCCCAACTCCTTCGGGCCGCGGCGCCGCCCGCGCACCACGCTCAGCCCCAGCCTCGTCATACGGGAGGGCAAACCGGTTCTGGCCTTCGGCACCCCGGGCGGGGACCGCCAGGACCAGTGGACTCTGGAGTTCTTCCTCGCTGTGGCCGAGTTCGGCCTCGACCTCCAGTCCGCGACCGAGTCCCTCGCGTTCCACACCGACCACTTCGCCGCTTCGTTCACTCCGCACGAGTCGCGTCCCAGGGTGCTGACCGTGGAGCGGAACTGCGATCCACAGGTCATCGAGGAGCTGCGCGCCCGCGGGCACGAGGTCGAGCCGGCGGCCGAGTTCTCGCTGGGCAAGGTCTGCGCCGTCGGCGCGGATCCCGGGCGTGACCTGCTGCTGGCCGCCGCGAGCCCGCGTGGCCGCCAGACGTATGCCGTAGCACGCTGACCCCGCCGGCCCACGGCGGGGCGGCCCACGGCCGGGGCCACCGGGCGTACGCCGGCCCGGGCAGAACCCGCTGCTGCCGGGTTCCGCCCGGGCCGCGGGGCGCTCACTCCTCCCGCAGGGCGGCGGCGGTGACGGTGCCCTCGATCCGGGCGACCGGCCCCTGGTAGAGGATCCGGCCCCCGTGCCTGCCGGGGCCCGGGCCGAGGTCGATGAGCCAGTCCGCGCGCCGGATGACATCGAGGTTGTGCTCGATCACGACGACGGTGTGGCGCTGGTCGAGGAGCTGGTCGAGGACGTCCAGCAGGGCCGTTATGTCGCGCAGGTGCAGACCGGTGGTGGGCTCGTCGAGGACGTAGAGGGTCGGTTCGCTGGTCTCGCGCAGTTCCTTGGCGATCTTGACGCGCTGGCATTCGCCGCCGGACAGCGTGGTGAGGGGCTGGCCGAGGCGCAGATAGCCCAGTCCGACCCGCTCCAGGTGCGTCAGGGCCTCGCGTATCTGCTTGTCCGGCAGCTGCCCGATGGCATCGGTGATCGTCAGGTCGTCGATGTCCGCGATGGACAGTCCGTTGACGCGGTGGCGGAGCACCTCGCCAACGAACCGCCGTCCCCGGCAGGTCTCGCACACGGTCTCCTGGCCGTCCATGAAGGCCAGGTCCGTGTAGATGACGCCCAGTCCCTTGCAGTCGGGGCAGGCTCCCTCGGAGTTGGCGCTGAACCGGCTGGCGGGCAGGCCGCTGTGCCTGGCGAAGAGCCTGCGGATGGCGGGGGCTGTCCCGGTGTAGGTGACTGGGGTGGAGCGGCGGTTGGTGCTGACCGGCTTCTGGTCGATCACGACCGCGTCGTGCTGGGCGACCAGTTCCGTCGCGAGGCTGGACTTGCCGGATCCCGCGACCCCGGTGAGGACCGTGAGGATCCCGGTGGGGATGTCGGCGGTCAGGTCCTTGAGGTTGTTGCGGGTGGCGTTCGCCACCGTGATCGCGCCGGTGGCCTCGCGCGGGCTGGTGGTGATCGGCACCCGCTTGTCGAGGGCGGCGGCCGTCGCCGTCCGCGCCTTCTGGAGTTCGTCGAAGGTGCCCTGGAAGACCAGTTCCCCTCCTCCGGCGCCCGCGTCGGGTCCGATCTCGATGATCTGGTCGGCGATCTCCATGACGGCGGGGTCGTGCTCGACGACGAGGACGGTGTTGCCCTTGTCGCGCAACTGCCGCAGCAGGGCGGTCATGGAGGCGATGTCGTGCGGGTGGAGCCCGACGGTGGGCTCGTCGAAGACGTAGAGCATCTCGATGAGGCTGCTGCCGAGGTGCTTGACGGTCTTGATCCGCTGCGACTCCCCGCCGGACAGGCTGGTGGTCGCACGGCCGAGGTGGAGGTATCCCAGCCCGATGGTGACCATGGCCTGCAGCCTCTCCCTGAGGGCTGCCACGACCGGTGCGACGGAGGGCTCGGTCACCTCCTCCAGCACACCGACGAGTTCGGTGATCTCCATGCGGGCCATCTCGCCGATGGTGCGGCCCGCGACGGTGGCGGTGCGGGCGGCCTCCTCAAGGCGGTCGCCGTGGCATTCGGGGCAGACCTGGGAGCGGGTGAAGCGGGCGATGACCTCCCTCTTGCGGTCGGAGAGGTTGTCGGTCGTGCGCAGGTAGATGCGCTCGAACCGCTCCACGATGCCCTCGTAGTCCTTCGGGGGCTTGGTGCCCAGACGTGCGGCGTGCTCGCCTCCGTGGAGCAGTGCCCGGCGCTCCTCCTCCGTCCACTCCCGCAGCGGGGTGTCGGCCTTGAAGCTGCCGATGTCGGCGTACTGGGAGTACCAGTAGCCGCCGTCGCCGAACCCCGGCAGCAGGATCGCGCCCTGGGCCAGGGACTTGTCCAGGTCCAGGAACCGGTCTACGGCGCTCACCACGACCTCGCCGATCCCGGAGCAGGTCGGGCACATACCGGTGGGGTCGTTGAAGGAGAACCGGTTCGACTCGCCCACGTGCGGCGAGCCGACTCGGGAGAACAGCAGCCGCAGGTAGGTCCAGGCGTCGGTGATCGTCCCCACCGTGGACCGGGCGTTCCCGCCGATCCTGCGCTGGTCGATCACCACGACCGGCGAGAGTCCCTCGATCCCCTCCGTCTCGGGACGTGACCACTTCGGCAGTCGGTTGCGGACGAACGGTGGGTAGGTCTCGTTGAGCTGATGCCCGGCCTCTGCCGCGATCGTGTCGAACACCAGGGACGACTTGCCCGACCCGGACACCCCGACGAACACGACCAGTCGGCCGCGCGGGATCTCCACGTCCAGGCACTTCAGGTTGTTGGTCCGGGCACCTCGGATACGGATCGCACGCTCCAGCATGCGACAAGGCTACGAAGAGATGTGGTCGCATTCTGACCGCGACTGGAGTGAGAATGGGGGCATGGCGGATGTCACCCAGCGCATCCTCGCCCTGCTGGCCACGCTCCAGACCGGGCGCGCGTTCAGCGGCGAGGAACTCGCGGCGCGGCTCGACGTCAGTCCCCGGACGCTGCGGCGCGACGTCGACCGCCTCCGCGGCTACGGTTATCCCGTCAAGACCCAGCCCGGCCCCGGCGGCCACTACCGACTCGCCGCGGGAAGCGCCATGCCTCCGCTGGCGCTCGACGACGACGAGGCGATCGCGACCCTCCTCGGGCTGGCCACCCTCGCCTCCACCGGCAGTGCCGCCGAAGGCAGCGTGGACGAGGCCGCCACCCGGGCCTACGGCAAGGTCGACCAGTACCTTCCCAAGCGGCTGCGCCACCGCGCCGCCCACCTCCGGACGAGCCTGGAGACGGACGCCGCCCCCGCCCCGAGCGTCAGCGCCGACGTCCTGGCCGCGCTGGCCGACGCCATCCAGCACCACCTCGTCATCACCTTCGACTACGCCGGCAGGGACGGCTCGGCCACGTCCCGGCGCGTCGCCCCCTACCGCCATGTCCACCACAACCTGCGCTGGTACCTCCTCGCCTGGGACACCCACAAGGACGACTGGCGCGTCTTCCGCATCGACCGCATCACCCGCCTCAGGACCTCCACCAGCACCTACACGCCCAGACCCCTGCCCGCCGAGACCGCGCTCGACTACCTGCGCCAGGGGCTCAACAAGCACCGCGAGCGCGTCGTCGTCACCGTGGACGCGCCCCTGCCCGCCGTCGCCGAGGCGTTCAGGTACCGGGAGGCCGAACTCGTCGCCCTGGGCGACCGGCGGACCAGGGCCGTCCTGATGCTCGACACCTGGCAGTGGCTGCTCCCGGATCTCGCCTTCCTGGACGCCGACTTCACCGTCGACGAGCCGGCCGGCTTCCGGGACGCCCTCGGGGCCTTCGGCGCGCGCCTCCGCCGCAGCGGATAAAACCCCGCGTGCCCCGCGCCCTGCCGGGCGGCGGGGCGGTGGTCGCCCGCGGGGTGCGGGCGCCCTCGCACATCCGCTCCAGGTCCCGTTCGGCGTTCCGCACCACCGCGGTGAGCGGTCCGCTGTGGAAGGCCAGGACATCGCCCGTCCGCAGGGGCGGTTCAACCACTCGAAGGGTCCGGTGCCGCCTCCCAGCGGCGGCCCGGCCTCCTCGATTGCCCTCGGTCAGCCGCTCCCTCTCGCCGAATCCCCCGCTCCCGGGCGGCGACGACCTCGACGGGCGGCGGCGGAGCCAGTCAGGACCGCGCGTGAAGGACGCGCTCACCCAGGCGACGGGGCTCCGCGCCGTGCGTACCGGCTCCGCACGAGGCACCCCTCACGGCATGGCCGGCATCGACCTTCGAGGTTCCGCTTTCAGCGACAACGCCTTCATGAAGTCGCCGGCCTCCCGGGCCTTCTCCCCAGGTGCGCCGCCCTCACGCTCACCGCTTCCCCGTCTCCCCGGTCCCCGCGGTGGTGGCCGCTCCGGTGCCCGCGGCCTCCCCCATGCCGGGTGCGACCGAGCCCTGTCCGCCCGGGCCGAGGGCCACCTTCGTCCAGCCCGACTCCCGGCGGTCGAACGTCCGGTACGCCTCCACCGCGTCCGGCACCTCGGCCCAGCGGGTCAGCAGCGGGGTGGGGTCCAGCTCGCCGGAGGCGACCATGGAGACCAGGCGGGGCAGGTAGCGGCGGTGGTTGCAGTTGCCCATCCGCAGGGTGAGGTTCTTCATGAACGCCTCACCGAACGGATAGTGCTCCACCTGCGGCGGATAGACCCCGATGGTTCCGACGGTGCCGGCCTTGGCCGCCATCCGCACCGCCCAGCGGGCCGCCAGCGACGGCGCGTCGCCGGGGACCCAGGTGTCGCCGTCGGGCCGCTGCTCGGGGGCGATCTCGTCGCGCTCGCGGTCGAACTCCTCCGCCTGCCCGGCCAGGGCCTCGGCGGCCGGGCCGCGGGCGGGGCGCTGCGCGTCGACGCCGACGGCGTCGATCACCCGGTCCACGCCGATGCCGCCGGTCAGGTCCAGTACCGCCTCGACGGGCTCCTCGGCGTTGAAGTCGACCGTCTCGGCGTGCTGGTCGCGGGCCAGGTCGAGACGGTCGGGGACGCCGTCCACCACGATGATGCGCCCGGCGCCCTGGAGCCGGGCGCAGGCGATCGCGGACTGGCCCACGGGGCCGGCACCGAGGATCGCGACCGTGTCACCGGAACCGATCTCGGCCAGCCGCGCGCCGAACCACGCCGTGGGGTAGATGTCGGACAGCAGGATCGCCTGCGCGTCGTCGACGGTGTCCGGCAACGGCACCAGCCCGACGTGCGCGTACGGGATGCGGGCGTACTCCGCCTGCAGCCCGTCCAGACCGCCGGCCGCCTCGGGACCGCCGAAGAACACCGTGCCCGCCCGGCGCCCGCCGGGGTTGGCGTTGTCGCACTGGGCGTAGTAGCCGGCCCTGCAGTAGCTGCACGTTCCGCAGGCGACTGTGGAGGGCACCACCACCCGGTCGCCCGGGCGGAAGTTCCGCACGCCCGCGCCGACCTCCTCCACGATCCCGACGGCCTCGTGGCCGAGGATCCGCCCTTCCCTCATGCCCGGCATCGTGCCGCGCACGAAGTGCAGGTCGGTCCCGCAGATCGCCGACGAGGTGATCCGCACGATCGCGTCGTACGGTTCGTGGATCTTCGGTTCCGGCACCTCCTCCACCCGGATGTCACCGACGCCGTGCCACACGACAGCCTTCATGAGCCCTCCTGGTCCTCGGTCGGCCCGTGTACGCCGAACGGGTCGCGGGTGCCCTGGGACCCATCGCCGAAACAGGGGTCTCCGCGCCGCTGGACCGGCATGCGACCGACTCCTGCTTCGTGGTGGCACATCCGCACCACGTGCTGTTCGGCACGGTCGTCTCCGTCCCGGGCATCAGCCGCGGCGAGCCCTCCTTCGAACCCCACCCACCAGTCCGGCTGGGATCCGAAGGAGACCTTGTCGGGGCGGTAGGGGCCGTACGCCCGGACAGGGCTGATCCGGGCCAGGCCCCCGGCGAGCACGAGGACGCCGGTGACCGCGGAGAACGGGCCGCCCGAGGTTCCGCCCCGGCGTCCGCTGCCGGGGCCGGTGCCGTGGAGCGCGGTGGGCGGGGCGCTCACCCGCCCTGTTCCTCCTCGGGACGCTTGCCGCCGGGCAGGAACTCCTGCACCTTGGCCTTGACCCCCTGCCGGACCATCGAGCCCCGGTCGCTGTCGCCGCGCAGTATCGCGGAGGCGGTGGCTCCCATCTGGTCCCAGGTGGCGTGCGGAGGGATCGGCGGCACGGCGGGGTCGGTGCGCACGTCGATGACGAAGGGACGGTCGGCCGCCAGCGCCCGCTCCCAGGCGGGCCGGACGTCGTCCGGCTTCTCCACACGCACCCCGTCCAGCCCGAACCGGGTGGCGATCTCGGCGTAGGGCAGGTCGGGGATGTGCTGGGACTCCTCGAACTGCGGAGCGCCGCTCATCGACCGCATCTCCCAGGTGACCTGGTTGAGGTCCCGGTTGTTCAGCACGCACACGATCAGCCGCGGATCCGACCACCGGGAGCGGTACTTGGCGGCGGTGACCATCTCCATCAGGCCGTTCATCTGCATCGCCCCGTCACCGACCAGGGCGATGGCCGGCCGGTCGGGGTGGGCGAACTTCGCACCGATGGCGTAGGGCACGCCCGGCCCCATGGTCGCCAGCGTGCCCGACAGCGAGCCGCGCATCCCGCCCCTGAGGCGCAGGTGGCGGGCGTACCAGTTGGCGGCCGAGCCGGAGTCGGCGGTGACGATGGCGTCCTCGGGCAGCAGTCCGTCCAGCGCGTGCACCACGTACTCGGGGTTGACCGGGTCGGCCTCCAGCGCGGCGCGCCGCTGCATCACCTCCCACCAGCGGGAGACGTTCTCCTCGACGGTGTGCCGCCAGGCGCGGTCCTCCTTGCGGTGCAGCAGCGGCAGCAGCCGCTCCAGGGTGGCGCGCGCGTCGCCGACGAGGTTCACCTCGAAGGGGTAGCGCAGGCCGACCATGTGCGGGTCGACGTCGATCTGCACCGCGCGCGCCTGGTCGAGTTCGGGCATGAACTGGGTGTACGGGAAGCTGGAGCCGATCACCAGCAGGGTGTCGCAGTCACGCATCAGCTCGTAGCTGGGCCGGGTGCCCAGCAGTCCGATGGCGCCGGTGACGTAGGGCAGCGTGTCGGGCAGGGCGTCCTTGCCCAGCAGGGCCTTGGCCACTCCGGCGCCGAGCACGTCGGCGGTCCGCTCGACCTCGCTCCGCGCGCCCCGGGCGCCCTGGCCGATCAGCACGGCCACCTTCTCGCCGGCGTTGAGCACCTGCGCCGCCCGCGCGAGGTCCTCGTCCGCCGGGACCGGCGCGGACCTGCCCAGCCCGAGGCTCGAGGGCACCATCTTGAACTCGTGGCCCGGCGGGGTGTACTCCAGCTCCTGCACGTCGGCCGGGATGATGACCGCGGTCACCGTGCGCCGGCCGTAGGCGGTGCGGATCGCCCGGTCGATGAGGTTGGGCAGCTGCTCGGGCACCGTCGCCGTCTCGCAGAAGTCGGAGGCGACGTCCTTGTACAGGGTGTGCAGGTCGACTTCCTGCTGGTAGGAGCCGCCCATCGCGCTGCGGTCGGTCTGGCCGACGATCGCCACCACCGGTACGTGGTCGAGCTTGGCGTCGTACAGGCCGTTGAGCAGGTGGATCGCCCCGGGGCCGGAGGTCGCCGCGCACACCCCCACCTTGCCGGAGAACTTCGCGTACCCCACCGCCTGGAAGGCCGACATCTCCTCGTGCCGGGACTGGACGAACTCCGGCCTGTTCCCCGCCCGGCCCCAGGCGGCCAGCAGACCGTTGATGCCGTCTCCCGCGTAGCCGAAGACGTGGTCCACCCCCCACTCGCGCAACCGCCGCAGAACGTAGTCGGCCACCTTCGTGTTCGCCACTCGTCTCTCCGTTCCCTGTGTCCTGGAAGTGCCCGGCCGTCGCGTCACCGTGGACGCCCTTCCCCGCGGCCGGTGGCGGAGCCGGTACCCGTCCGTTCCGGGGGCGGCGGGTCATCGCCTGGGTAACCGTGCCGTCCGGTGCGAAACATCGCGCCGCTCCGTCCACCCGGCACCGGCGGCAGGGCCGGAGAGGGGCCGCACGGCGGCCGGTGCCGGCCGGGAACACATCGGTTTCCCCGGCGGAAGGCCCGCCGGGGAAACCCTGGGAAGGGCCCGCCGCGTGAGGGGGGCGGCGGGCCCCGGTGGCCTCAGGCGCCGGGCGGCACGTGCCGCGGGCGCCTTGAACCCCGCGTCAGCGCGTATCCCCCGATGCCCGCGAGCGCCGCCAGCACCGCGCCGGAAGCCGTCCACACCCAGCGGTCGGACCACCGGCCCGACGACCAGCCGTCGTCCGGCTCGATGGCCGACAGCACCGCCGAAGCCCCGGACTCCTCCTCGTCCTCGTTCCCGTCCTGTCGCTGCGTCATCGCGACGCCCGGTATCAGCGGCTCGGCCAGCCGGCCGTCCACGGCCGCCGCCCCGCCCATGTCCTCCGACTCCACCCGCACCTCGGCGGCCACCGGCTGCCCGAGATCGGCCGTCCGTACGCCCACCGCCGTCAGCCGGAGGTAGTAGGTGCCCGGCAGCGGGTCGTTGGCCCACGGCTCCGACCAGGCCCGCACCGTGCGCAGCACGCACGTCAGCTCCACCGACTCGGTGCCCGTGGCGGCGGTGCGGGTCTGCGCGCCGTACTGGCACGCCTGACGGCGCCTCAGGCCGTCGTAGACGTCGATCTGCCAGGTCTGCGCCGCGTGCTCCGCGGGGAGCTTCACCGTCGCCTGCACGGTGGGGCGCTGACCGGTGTCGGCCGGGAACGACCAGTACAGGTAGTCACCGGCCGAGGCGTTCGCCGTCGCCGTCCGCCCCTGGTCGATCTCCGTCGCCGTACGGAACGACGTGCCCGCCGACGTGGGCGCCGCGCCGTCGTCGGACGGGCTCGCCGACGGTGTCGAGTCGGCCGCGGCGGGCCCCGCCGCGAGGCCGAGTGTCAGCAGCGCGGCACTCACCACGCGTGTGATCCGCATCAGTTGGTCCTCCACACCGCGACACGCCAACGCGACAGCCAGCCCCACAGCACACCCGCGAGGAAGCCGGCCACCACCAGGACACCGAGCAGCCACCAGCCGCGGCCGAGCCCGAAGGAGGCCACATCAGCGGCCTGCGACGGGCCGTCGACCACGTCCACGGTCAGCTCCAGCGGCAGACCGGGGCTGGTCTTGACTCCGGAGGCCGCGGAGAAGGAGTTCGTCACCCGCAGGCACACCGTCTCCGTCCCGGCCTCGGCATCCTCGCCGCCGCCGTCGCCGTCGCCGTCCGGCTTCGGGTAGCGCAGACCGGTGGAGATCACGTCGGTGCGGCCGTTGCCGGCCGCCTCACCGCGTACGATCTCCCGGCCGTGCACCGTGACCGCGCGCAGCAGCACCCCGTAGTCCGGGGCGACCGCCCGGTCCGCCGCCACGCTCACCGAGGCGCGCAGCTCCTGACCGGGCGCCACGTCCACCCGGTACCAGCGCTCCTGGCCGAACTCCTCGCGGTCGGTGTACAGGCCGGACTCCAGGGCCGGCGCGTCGGCGCACCGCGCCGCGCCCTCCACGGCCACCGGCGTCACCACCGGGTCGGCCGCCCGTTCCACCAGTTGGTTGACCTTCTCGGTGAGCTCGTCGGTGTGCTCCACCGAGGTGTAGGTGCCGCCGGTGGCCTCGGCGATGCAGCTGAGCTGCTGCCGCATCTTCGTGTTCGGCACCAGGCCGAGGGTGTCGATGGTCAGGCCGATGCCCTTGGCCGCGATCTCCCGGGCGACCTCGCACGGGTCGAGCGGGGCGCAGGTGTCCTCTCCGTCGCTGATCAGCACGATCCGCTTGGAGCCGGTGCCGCCGTCGAGGTCGTCGGCCGCCTTCAGCAGGGCCGGCCCGATCGGTGTCCAGCCGGTCGGCGTCAGCGTGGCCACAGCCGCCTTGGCCTCGGTGCGGTCCAGCGGGCCGACCGGGTACAGCTGCGCGGTGTCCTTGCAGCCCGTCTTCCGGTCGTCGCCGGGGTAGTCGGCTCCGAGTGTGCGGATGCCGAGCCGGACCTCCTCGGGGGTGGCGTCCAGCACCTCGTTGAACGCCTGTTTGGCCGCGGCCATCCGCGACTGTCCGTCGATGTCCCGCTCGCGCATCGAACCGCTGACGTCGATCACCAGGTTGACCTTCGGCGCGTCCGCGGTGGTCTCGTCGGCGGCCGCCCCGGCCGGGAACGCGAGCCCGGCGGCGAGTACGGCGAGCAGGGCTCCCAGGCCCATCGCCGACCGTTGTTTTCTGATCATCGGCGGATCCTATTGATCTCCGCCGCCGCGCTCCAAAACGGGCCGGGAGCGCGGCAGTCCGGGCAGTCCCGCACGGCACCCGCCGGGGCGGGGGGCGCCCTGGGCCCGTCGCGGGAGAGCCGAGCGCGCCGCCTGCGCCGCGGCGGGAAGCGGGCGGGCCGGTCTTCCCGCCTCGTCCGTCCGGACAGGGACGCGGAGGGCCCGGCCATGCGGTCCACCCTTTGTTTCTACAGGATCGTAGAAGATAGTCTGACTCCCGGGCCGCGCCTTCGCGGTCCGGATCTCGGCGACGGATGGAGTGGACATGGCCCTGTGGGACCGCATCAAGGAATCCGCCCAGACCATGCAGGCTCAACTGGAAGCGAAGAAGAACGACCTCAAAAGCGGCGCTTTCCGCGACGCGTCCATGGCGATGTGCGCCCTGGTCGCGGCGGCCGACGGCACGATCGACCCGGCCGAGCGCCGGCGCGTCGCCCACCTGATCACCGGCAACGAGGTGCTGAAGAACTTCCCCGCCGACGATCTGCACCGCCGCTTCGAGACATATCTGGACACGCTGACCGCCGATTTCGAACTGGGCAAGGTCAGCGTGATGCAGGAGGTCGCCAAGGCGAGGAAGAAGCCCGCCGAGGCCCGCGCCGTGATCCAGATCGGCATCGTCATCGGGGGTGCCGACGGCGACTTCGACGCGACCGAGCGGGCCCTGGTCCGCGAGGCCTGCTACGCGCTCGACCTGCCGCCCCACGAGTTCGACCTGTAATAAGCCCCACCCGCCTCCCGGGCGAGCACGTCGGCGCCCCGGGGGCGGCGTCCGCACAGCGAACCGAGCCCTGGAAGGGACAGCATGGAGATCTCCGGACTCGTCAGCGCAGTAGTGATCGGCATCGTCATCGGCGTCCTGGGGCGACTCGCCCTGCCCGGCCGTCAGCACACCGGGGTGCTACTGACCATAGGAGTGGGCATCCTCGCGGCACTGGTCGGCACCGCCATCGCCACGGGGCTGGGGGTGGCGGACACCCGCGGTGTCGACTGGATCGAGCTGGCCGTCCAGATCGCCCTGGCCGCCGGCGGCGTCGCGGCCGTGGAACGCGTCAAGGGCCGCTGAGCCCGCTTCGTCGCGCCGGTTCCGGCCCCTCGGCGAGCCGGCCCCGTACGGCCGCGGGTGAGCGGAGGCCGGAACGGCGCCCGCACGCCTTCCGCAGGCTCTCCCGGTACATGGCCGGCCCGCTCGGAGACAGGCCGCCGGCCCCCGGAAGTCCGGCAGGGCGCCCCGACCGCACCTCGCGAACGGCGTGGCCTGTGCCGGAGCGCGGGAGGCGGTCAGGAGCAGCCGTTCCTCCGGGCGGGAGGGGAGGGGCCCCGCACTCGGTGCGCCATGGCGGCGAGGAGGCAGGCCGGCAGGAAGCGGCCGGCCACCGAGCAGCAGCAGCCCGCCGAAGGCGATGACGTACGCGTTGAAGACCCAGGAGAGATTCTCCTGGGAGAAGCCCAGATCGGCCTGCGTCTGCGGCAGGGCCACCCCGATGATCGAGGTGTCCGTGATCACCATGAACTGGGCCAGCGCGACCAGCCCGAGCGCCTTCCAGTGCCGGGGATTGGGCGAGGGCGGGGCAGAGGACATCACACACCCCTGTACGGGAGGGGGGTATGTATCCGAGCGCCGAAAAGGTCCCCCCGGGGGGTATACGTTGGCCAGTCCGGTCGCGGAGAAATCCCTCCCGGAGGGTGCGAACGGATGAAGAAGCGCCCCCCGGGCGCGCCGGCGCCCGCCGCGCTGGCCGCCCGCCCCCTGCACCGCAAAGCCGCCCCCTCGGGGCCGCCTCACCGCACGAGGGTGTCGGAGAGGACGCCGAGCACCCATCCCGCGCCCGCGCCGAGCACCAGGGTGGCCGACGCGGCGGCCACCGCCGTGCCCGCCGCCCAGCGCTCGGGCTCGGCGGCGGCCGCCGTCCCCTCCTGCCGCTCCCCGTCCTCCCCGGACGGTGCGGCGTCCTGCGGGGACCGGCCGGGACCGCGGATCGACAGGGCCGGCGCGATCCAGCGCAGGTAGTAGAAGAGGCTGGCGGCGGTGTTGACGGCGGCGACGACGGCCAGCCAGGCCATGCCGCCGTCCCAGGTGGCGGAGAAGACCGTCAGCTTGCCCATGAACACCGCCGTGGGCGGGGTGCCCACCAGGCCCAGGAGGCAGACGGTGAGCGCGGCTGCGAGCAGGGGCCTGCGCCGCCCCAGTCCGCGGTACGCCTCCAGGGTGCGCGAGGCGGGCAGCGCCGCGGCGACGGCGAACGCGCCGAGGTTGGTGACGGCGTAGGCCGCGAGGTAGAGCAGCAGGGAGCGCAGGGCCTCGGCACGTCCGGCGACGGCGACCGCCATCAGCAGGTAGCCGGCCTGGCTGATGGTGGAGTAGCCCAGCAGCCGCAGCGGGTCCCTCTGGGCGAAGGCCGCCAGGTTGCCCAGCGTCATGGTCGCCACCGCTACGGCTGCCAGCAGTACCCGCCACTGCAGGGCCTGTTCGGGAAGGACGGCGAGCACCCGGTACAGGGCGGCCAGCGCGCCGATCTTGGGGACCGTGGTGAGGAACGCGGCGGCCGGCACCGTCGCCCCCGACGCCGCGTCGGGCACCCAGAAGTGGGCGGGGACGGCACCGGCCTTGAACAGCGGGCCGGCCAGCAGCGCCACCGTCCCGACCGCCAGAGCGGCTCTGGGCGCACCGGGGAGCCCGTCGGCCAGGGCCGCGTAGTCGGTGGCGCCGCCCAGCCCGTACAGGACGGCGGTACCCAGCAGCATGGTGATGCCCAGCAGCACACCGAGCAGGTAGAGCTTCAGCGCGGCCTCGGCGCCGCGTGCGTCGCGCCCCCAGCCGGCCAGCGCGTACAGGGGGATGGAGGCCAGCAGATAGGCGACGGCCAGCAGCAGCAGGTCGGACGCACCCGCCAGGAGCACGGCGCCGAGCGAGCCGAGCAGCACCAGGACGCAGAACTCGGTCTCGCGCCGGTCGCCGCGCACCCGCCCCGAGGCCAGTGTCAGAACGGTCAGGGCCGCGGCGGGGACGATGACGCGGACCGCGTCGGTGGCGCCGTCCAGGGCGTAGGTGCCGGCGTAGACGGTGCGGTCACCCCCGGGCGCGAGGACCACCGCGGCGGTGAGGGAGGCCGCGAGTGCGGCGGCTGCCCCGGCGCGGGCGGCCCACTGGCGCCGGCGCGGCAGGAAGGAGCCGGCCAGCAGCGTGGCGACGGCGCCGAACAGCAGCAGGATCTCCGGGAGGAGGGCCAGCGGTTCCTTGTGCATGTCAGTCACCGCCACCTCCCTGGAGTCCTCCGCCCGGGGGTCCCGCCCGCTCCGCGCCGCTCACCGGGAGACCAGCTCCACGGCCGTACGGGCGGCGGGCTCGATCGTGTCCAGCAGCCATCGGGGCAGGACGCCGATGAGCAGGGACAGCGCCAGCAGCGGTGCCACGGAAAGCAGTTCGGCCGGGCGCAGGTCGGCGCCGGCCGGTTCCGGTTCGCGCCGGGCCCCGAGGAGGAGCCGGTGCAGCGCCCGCAGGAACAGCCCGGCGGTGACCAGGATGCCCAGCAGGGCCAGCGCGGTGGCCACCGGTACGGCCCCCAGGCTCCCGGCGAAGATCTGGAACTCGGCGAGGAAACCGCTGAAGCCGGGCAGGCCCAGGCTCGCGAAGGCGGCTACGGCCGTCAGCGCGGCGAACCGCGGCATGGGTCCGGCCAGTCCGCCCCAGGCGCCCATCTCATAGGTTCCGCCGCGCTCCATCAGCACCCCCGCCAGCAGGAACAGGGCCCCGGTGATCAGTCCGTGGCTGACCATCTGGACCACCGCACCGGTGACGGCGGTGGAGCGGGCGGCCCCGTCGGCGCCGGCGGCCGTTCCGGCCGCGCCA
Organism: Streptomyces sp. SS8; assembly: GCF_054072955.1. Lineage (NCBI taxonomy): Bacteria > Bacillati > Actinomycetota > Actinomycetes > Kitasatosporales > Streptomycetaceae > Streptomyces > Streptomyces sp. SS8. The sequence continues at coordinate 137,843 of NZ_JBSVCZ010000014.1, read as the reverse complement.
AGGGCCAGCAGGACGTAGCCCATGTGGTTGACGCTGGTGTAGGCGACCATCCGTTTGAAGTCGCTCTGCGCCAGGGCGACCAGGGCGCCGTAGAGGACGGAGACGACGCCGACGGCGACGAATACCCTCGCGTAGGCGCGCCAGTCCCCCGGCAGGATCGGCATGGCGATGCGCACGAAGCCGTAGGTGCCCATCTTCAGCAGGACCGCCGCCAGGACGGCCGATCCGGCGGCGGGGGCGTCGGTGTGGGCCGGGGGCAGCCAGGTGTGGAAGGGGAAGGTGGGGGTCTTGACGGCCAGTCCGACGGCGATGGCCAGCAGCACCAGCGCTCCCGCCGCGCCGCCGCCCTCCAGCGGCGGCGCGGCGGTCAGTTCGGTGATGTCGAAGGTGTGCGGGTCCGAGGCCGCGTACAGCCCGATGAAGCCCAGCAGCAGCGCGAGGGATCCGACGAAGGTGTAGAGGAAGAACCTCAGCGCCGAGCGGGCGGCCTGCTCCCCGTGCCCCCAGCCGGCGATGACGAGGTACATGCCGACGATCGACAGGTCGAAGAAGAGGAAGAACAGGATCAGGTCCAGGGCGGCGAACAGGCCCAGGCAGGTGGTCTCGAGCGCCAGGAAGAGGGCGGCGAAGCGGCGGATGCCGCGTTGTGCGCGGCGGTCCCGCAGCGAGTACACCGCGCAGGCGAGGAAGACGGTGGCGGTCAGGGCGAGCAGCGGCAGGGAGAGCCCGTCGACGCCGATGTGGTACCCCGCGCCCGCGCCGGGAATCCACGGCCGGTCGGTCTCGTGGCCGATGTCCGGACCGTCGTAGGTGGCCCACAGCACGGCCACCAGGCCCAGTTCCGCTGCCGAGACCGCCACCCACAGCCACCGCACGGCCGCCTCGGGCAGGCCGCGCCGGGCCGGCAGGACCAGGCCGGCGGCCAGCAGCGGCAGGAAGACGGTCAGCGAGAGCATGCTCACCTCAGCAGCAGGAGCAGGACGGCGGCCGCGGCCAGCAGGACCAGGGCCTGGGCGTAGTACTGGTGGAGCTGTCCGGTCTGCGGGCGGCGCGCCAGCTCGCCCAGGTACCGGGCGCCGTCGGCGACGCCCCGGACGGCCCGGTCCACCCCCGAGCGGTCGGCGGCCGACGCCCACGAGGCCAGGCGTCGCGCTCCCGCGGCGGTCCCCGTGACCGCGCGGTCCAGCACGGTGTCGTCGAAGCGGGCCAGGGCGCGGGCGGCGGCCAGCGCGGGACGTACGGCGAGGGTGTGCGCGGCCGTCTCCAGGTGCAGCCAGGCGCGGGCCCAGGCGGGCTCCGGCAGCCGGGGCGCGAAGGCGGCGGCGGTCGCCGTCGCGGCCAGGGCGAGGATGGCGGTGGCGGCCAGGGTGGCCGCGCCGGCCGAGGGCTCACCGGGTGCCCCGACCGCCCGCTTCAGCTCTCCGGCCAGTGGCGGCAGGGCCAGGGCGCCGAGCACGGCGGCTCCGGTGGCGAGGAGGGCCGAAGGCGCGGTCCGAAGCGGTCCGGAGGTCCTCTCCTGCGGCTCCCGTACGGCCGTGCCGGAGGGTCCGGAGGCCAGCAGCAGGCCGAGCGCCTTCCCCGCGTAGAGGGCCGACAGGACGGAGGCGGCCAGCACCACCCCGTACAGGGCCGGGGACTCCACCGCCGCCAGGATCTCGTCCTTGGTCGCCCACAGCGACAGCGGCGGCACCCCGGCCAGGGCGAGCGCGCCCACCGCGAACGGCAGGCCGGTCGCCCTGTCCCGGCGCGCGACCCCGCGCAGGGCGCCCAGGTCCTCGGTGCCCAGCACCGCCAGCCACACCCCGGCGGCCAGGAAGAGCAGCGACTTGACCGCCGCGTGGGCGGCGAGGTGGGCGGTGCCGCCCGCCACGCTCCCGGCTCCGGCCGCCAGCACGACGAAGCCGAGCTGGGCGGCGGTGGACGCGGCCAGGAGCTGTTTGAGGTCCCGCTGGGCCAGGGCGACCGCGCCCAGGGCGAGCGCGGTGAGCGCACCTCCCCAGGCGGCGGCGCCGGACGCCCAGCCGGCGGACTCCAGCAGCGGGCGCAGCCGCAGCAGCAGATAGCCGCCCATGGCCACCATGGCGGCCGAGTGGAGCAGGGCGCTGACCGGGCTCGGGCCGAGCATCGCCCTGGACAGCCAGAAGGAGAAGGGCAGTTGGGCGGCCTTGCCGAAGGCGGCCAGCAGCACCCCGGCGGCGGCCAGGTGCAGCCACGGGCCGTCCAGGCCGGCCAGGGCGCCCAGGGCGAGCCGGTCGCCGGCGCCGGTTCCCCCGGCCGGGGCCGCGAGGGCGGCGCCGGCCGCCAGGTACAGCCCGAGATCGCCCGCGCGGGTGGTGAGGAAGGCGGTCGTCCCGGCCGACGCGGGGGCGTCCTCGCGCCAGCGGAAGGCGATCAGCGCGTAGGAGGCGGCGCCCATCACCTCCCAGGCCAGCAGCAGGGCGGTCAGGGTGGTGGCGGTGGCGGTGACCAGGACGGCGGCGGTGAACAGCAGCATCAGGCCGAAGAAGCGGGGCCGCTCGGCGCGGATGCCGCCCGCGGCGAAGACCAGCACGAGCAGACCGACCGCCGCCACCGTCACCACCACCGCGGCCGACAGCCCGTCCACCGCCAGCTCCAGCGGCCCGCCCGCCACGAATCCGGCCCGCGCGGTGGGCCGCACGAGGGCGGCGGCGACCGCCAGGACAAGGGTGGCCGCCGCGGCGGCCACCGCGACGGCGGGCGCGGCCCGCCCCGTCCCGCCGGGCCGGTCGTACGTCCCGGCGGTGCGGCGTCCGCCGCCGGACAGGGCGAGGACGCCCCCGGTCACGGCGGGCAGCAGCACCAGGGACCACAGCAGCGGCGCACCCGGCCCGCTCACCGTTTCAGCTCCGCGGCCATGTCGGTCATGTCGGCGTCCCTCGTACGGAACAGCAGGGTCACCACGGCGAAGCCCATCGCCATGTCCACGGTCATGGCCGCGATGACCACCAGCACCAGGACCTGTCCGTCCGGGGCCGCCGGGGCGAGGAAGTACCAGAAGGCGGCCGCCGCCACGATGACGCCGTTGACCATCAGCTCCAGGCCCATCATCACCATCACCACGGACTGCTGGCTCAGCGCCCCGTACATCCCGACGGCGAACAGGGCCGAGGCCAGCAGCAGGAACGGTTCCAGCGTCATGCGGCGTCCCCCCGCGGTGAGGAGGCCGCGCGCGTGCCGTGGCCGGCGTGCCCGCCGTGACGGTCGTGGCCGCCGTGCGGGCCGCGGTCCTCGCTGTGCCCCTCCCGCGCGCCCTCGTCGCCGCCGTACCGGCCGCGGGAGACGGCCAGGACGAGGGCCGCCACGATGGTGGTGAACAGCACCGTGCCGACGCCGGTCATCACCAGCATCTTCGAGCCCATGATCGCCTCGCCCACCGCACGGGTCGGATCGGCGGGCGGGGCGCCGCGCCGCTCCGGCCACGGGACGAGCAGCGCGACAGCTCCCAGGGCCAGGAAGACCCCGCCGGAGACGGCCGCCGCCCCGCGCTTGTTGTGCAGCATCGACATCGGCACGAGACCGGCCGGGTTCATCATGAACATGACCATGAAGACGGCCATGATCGCCATCTCCATCACCATCATCAGGATCGTCACCACACCGAGATAGGCCAGGTCCAGCAGCAGGAGCGAGGCGCCGACGGCGACGAACGACAGGGCCAGGGCGTAGGTGGCCCGGGCCATGGAGTCCACCGTGAACACCGCGGCCCCCGAGGCGACGGCCACCACGGCCAGCACGCAGAACAGCGCGGTCTGCACCTCACCTCACCCCTTCGCCACCATGACGGCGGACACCACCAGGACCTGCAGCAGCACCGCCGGAAGCGCCACCAGCCAGCCGGTCCGGACGATCCGCTCGGGACTCAGCACCGGCAGCCGGCGCCGGAGCACCACCAGCACCGCGAGCACGGCCAGCGTCTTGACCAGAGACCACAGCCAGCCCGGCAGCCACGGACCCGAGCCGCCGCCCAGGAACAGCGCGACCGCCATCCCCGACCCGGCCGCCGCCAGCGCGTACCGCCCGGCCAGCAGCAGCAACCGGTCCACCCCGGCCGCCTCCGCCAGCACTCCCCCGGCCGCGTCGCGGCCCACCGGGGAGGAGAACGGCCCCCACATGCCGAAGGCGGCCACGGCGCCCAGGAACACCACGAACGCCACCGGCATCCACACCACGAACCACACCCCCTGCTGGGCTCGGACCACCTCGCCCGCGTTCAGGCTCTGCGCCGCCACCGCGGGCGCGGTCAGCGCGAACATCAGCGGCAGCTCGTAGCCGAGCGCCTGGGCTACGAACCGGTAGCCGCCCACCAGCGGATACACGCTGTTCGGCCCCCAGCCCGCCAGCCACACGGCCGCCCAGAGGGCGATGTCCACCGCGTTGAACCAGACGATGCCCACCGGCAGGTCGGCCACCACCGTTCCCCCCACGGGCACCACCGCCGCCATCAGCAGGGCCGCCACCAGCGGTCCGGCCGTGCCGATCCGCCACAGCAGCCGGTCCGGCGCCACCGTGCTCCGGCCGCGCTGCCGCATCAGCCGCGCCGACTCGGCCAGCGGGCGCGACCACCTCCGGCCGCGCTCGGCCGCCGTTCCGCCACCGGCCGCCGGTGTGTCGAGAAGGGCGTCGAGCACGGCGGCGGCCAGTGCCATGGCCAGCAGGACGGCGGCCGCGGGCACCACCGCCCAGGCCGGCGCACCGGTGACGGTCACCGCCCACCACCTCCTCCACCGCCGTGGCCGTGCTCGCCGTGGCCGTGGTGGTCCCGGTGCGGGTCCTTCCGCGTCTCCCCGCCCCGCGCCTCGTCCCCGGCCTCCCCGTGCTCCGGCCCGGCCGGTTCGCCCGGGTCGGCCAGTTCGTCAGGGTCGGGGTCGAGGCTGGCCACCAGCAACCGGGCGGCGGACAGCTCCAGACCCGGCATCAGTTCGACGGCCGCCTCCAGCAGGCCGCGCGAGGGCGGGGAGCCGTCCGGGGCCCGGTGGCCGCGTGGGCCTCCGCCGGGCGCCTGCCCGCCGGCCAGCGCCTCGCCCGTCTCCACCAGCCACCGCAGCCACCGCGCGGTCGCGTCGTGGGGCGGCCGGGCCCGTACGGCGGGGCCGCTCACACCCAGCCGCACCGCGTCGGCCGGGGCGAGCACGCCGATGCCGTCCGTCGTCCACCGCAGTGCGCGCGAGCGCTCCACCCGCCGCCGCCACGGTCCGAAGTCCGCCCGGACCTCCTCCACCGGCTCGCCCGCGAGCAGCCGGTCGCGCAACCGGCGGGCCCCGGCCGCGGCGTCCTCCCGGCCGGCCAGGGCGAGCAGCCGTCCCAGCGAGTCCAGATGGCAGGCGGCCGTACGGGCCCCGGGAGCCACGGGGTGATCGTCCTCGGCATGCCAGAACGGCGGGCCGCCCGGCCCCGCGGAGGGGAGTACCCGGCCCTCGGCCCGCTGTACGACGTCCCCCTGCAGGACGGTGTCGACGACCAGACCGGCGGGCCAGCCGGGCAGCACCGGCCCCAGCGGCACGTGCAGCACGTCCAGCTTCAGGCCGTCGCGGTCCTCGGCGCGGTCGGCCATCATCAGCCCGCCGGGCGTCCGCGTCCCGCCGAGGCCCTCGTGGCCACCGTGACCGCCCCCGTGCTCGCCGTGGTCAGCCTGATCGCCGTGACCGCCGCCGTGGTCACCACCGTGTCCCCGGTGGTCGTCCTCCCCATGTCCCCCGTTCTCACCGCGCCCGCCCTCCCCCGCCCGTCCGCCCTCTCCCCCGCCCCGCCCCCACTCGTCGCTCCGCCGCGCCGCCTCCGCCTCCTGCCCGGGACCGGCGAGCACGGGCAGGAGGCCACGCAGTACAGCCTCGGCGTCCCGGGGCCGCGTCACCTCCCCACGCACGCGCGGCTCCGGCATCTGCCCCCACAACGTGTCGGTGGCGGCCCTCATCTCCTCGGACGGTTCTCCCGCCACGAGCAGGACGTCCGCCTCCGCGGGCGAGCCGGCCGGGCGCCCGCCGAGCCCGGTCACGGCCGCCTCCGCCGCCAGCCGTACGGCCGTGGCACCGGGACAGGCCACCAGCAGGACACGAGGGGCGCGGGCGGCCGGTGCGGCCAGGCGCTCCGACAGGTTCCGCAGAACGGTGCTCAGGCCCATCGCAGGGCCCCTTCGCGCCAGGCGTACACCACGCCGCACACGAGCAGGCCGAGGAAGACGAACATCTCCACCACGGCCGCCGTCCCGACCTCGGCGACGACGACGGCCCAGGGGTACATGAAGAGCATCTCGACGTCGAAGGCGAGGAACAGCAGCGTCAGCGCGTACCAGCGGGCGTGGAAACGCGACAGCGCGTGCTCGTCCGGGATGTTCCCGGAGAGGTAGGGCGCGGCGAGCAGCGGCTCCTCCCGGACGGCCGTCAGCCGGTGGAGCAGGCGCAGGGCGGCGACCGCGCCGACCGCGAGCAGCAGCATCGCCCCCAGGTCCAGGAACTCGCGCATCTTCTCCTCGCCCGACGTCCGTCCGCAGCCGTCCGCCCCGGGCTCGCGCCGAGCGGGGCGTCCGCACGCCGGTACCCCGCGAGAAGCGATTCATTCCGCACAGCGACAGATCCAGCACTCTCGGTTACCGCCGAGGCTCCTCCGCCGCGCTGCGGACCGGCCCGGGAACGCGGGCCACCGCCCCCATCAGGGCTTCGCGGGCGGGCCGGAGGAGTGCAGAACGGCCAGACGGCCCCTGTACTCCTCCTCGTCGATCTCGCCGCGGGCGAACCGCTCGGCCAGAAGCCGCTCGGCGGAGGACTCCCCGGACGCGCCGGGCCCCCCGGGCGTGCGGGGGCTCTCCCGGGGACGGTCCAGGGCGCGGAAGAGCAGGACCGCCGAGGTGATGACCAGCACCCAGAACAGGAGCATTCCGGCCGACATCGCGAACCACTCCCAGCCGCTGACGCCGTGGCCGTTCCAGAACATCATCGTCCGTCACCTCCCGGGCCGGCCGGCGTGGCTGCCGCGTTCGGCGCGTCCGCTCCGGCGTTCCGCCCACTGCCAGCATGCCTCCGCGCCGGCCGCGGCGCAGGGGCCGATGGTCCCGGCCGCCGCGGCCGGTCAGCCCAGGGCCGGGCCGCAGGCGATGAGCAGCGGCAGCAGCATGGTTGCGAGGGATCCGGCGGCGATACCCAGCCGCGTCGCGCGGCGCGGCCCCGCTTCGGGGGTGAGGAGCCGGTACAGGCGGACCGCCGCGCCGGATCCTCCCGCCCCGGAGGCCGCCCGGGGCGTCCGCCCCGCCGCCACCTCGTACATGGCGGCCGCCAGAGTCTCCCGGGAGTGGTGGCGCAGTGCCCTGTCGTCCGCGGTCATCTCCAGCAGCAGAGCGGTCTGCTCCCGTGCGTGCCGGGCGAGCGGAAGCCCGGGGAAGGTCCTCCCGAACGCTTCCGTCGCCGCGTGGCACAGATGGTGCCGTCCGGCGATGCGGGCCCGCTCGTGCGCGAGTACCGCCTGGAGCTGTTCCCGGGAGAGCGCCCTGAGCGCCCTGAGCGCCCCCGGGCGACGACCACCCGGCGGGACCGCCCGGGCAGGCAGTAGACGGCCGGGGTGTCGTGGTCGACGATCACCGCGTCGTGCTCACAGGACGGGCCGCCGAGCACGGCGAGCAGGTCCAGATGGCGACGCTGCGCACGGCGGGTGCGCCACAGTGTGCACAGGAACCGGCCGGCCGGGAGCAGCACGACGAGGGCGGGCGGCGGGCCGGGTGTCGCGCCGGCGGGCCCGCCGCCGCCCGGCGAGAGGCCGTCCGCGGCCGGGTGCGCCGGTTCAGTGCCGGTGTGTGCCGTCGTCTCCGTCGCCCTTCTCCTCCCCGGCCTTCTTCCCGGTCTTCGCCGTTCCGTCGGCGGCTACGGTGAAGGCGGCGGTGCGCACCTTCCCCTCGTGCTTGAAGTCCAGGAAGAGGCGGTAGGAGCCGCTGCCGGGGGCGGTGACGGCGAAGGAGACGGTGGGTCCGGGCTCGGTGGCGCCGTCGCCGGGCTCACCGTTCGGGTGAACGTGGAGGTAGGCGAGGTCGCCGGCGCGCAGGGCGACCAGATGGCCGTAGGCGCCGAGGTAGGGCTGGAGGTCGGTGACGGGACGGCCGTCCTTGGCGACCTTCAGGTCGAGGGTTCCGGTCGCCCCGGGGCGCGGGGAGCCGTCGAGGGTGACGGTGTAACCGTCGACGGTGGCGGTGCGGGAGGGCTCGGGGAGCTTCTTCGGCTCGTACTCGCCGACGGCGGCGAGGTCGGCGCCCAGGGTGAGGGGCTTCGCTCCCTCGGCGGCCGGGACGAAGTCGGCGAAGACGCGGTAGTCGCCGGCGGCGGGGAGGTCCACCGGGACGCTCCAGGTACCGTCGGCCGCCCGCTTCGGGTGCAGGTGGCGGTAGACCGCCAGGTCCCGCGAGGCCAGGATCAGATGGAGCTGCTTGCCGTGCTCGGTGCGGTAGGAGGTGAGCGGTCGTCCGCCCTCGTCCCGGACGGTGAAGCTCAGCTCCGTCTCCTCGCCCGCCTTCACGCGTGAGGTGTCCAGGTCCAGGGTGTAGCCGCCCTCGGAGATCCGCAGGCCGCCGGCCTGCGTCTCCCCGTGTCCGCCCTCTCCTCCCCCGCGCCCCGGCGCGGTGTCCTCGTGTCCCGCGCCCGCTCCGTGGTCGGCGTGCGCCGCGTGGACGGGTTCGGTGGAGACGGGGTCCACGGCGTTCCCCACTCCGTACGCCGCCCCGAACGCGGCCGCGAGCGCGGCGGTGAACGCGGTGATCTTAAGCCCGGTGTTCATGGTGCTCTCACCTTCCTCGAACGTGGCCTGCCCATTCAGGTCCCGCTACGGAAGCATATACCCCCGAGGGGTATATGCAAGCGAACGGCGAGGACTTGCCAAACATAGGGGAGGGGGGTATACATGACGACACCAGAAATACCCCCCTGGGGTATGAACGAGATCTCCCGGAGGAACACCATGTCGTCCTGCTGCACCCCCGACGGAAGCTGCTCGACCGGCACCACCCAGACCGCCACCGCCGAGGGCACCACCACGGTCTACGCGGTCTCCGGCATGACCTGCGGTCACTGCAAGGCCACCCTGACCAAGGTCATCGGCGAACTCGACGGCGTACTGGACGTCGAGGTCGACGTCGCGGCCGGCCGGGTCACCGTCAACACCGTCGGCGCGCCCGACGACGCCCGGATCGCCGAGGTCGTCGACGAGGCCGGATACGAGCTCACCGGCCGGGCCGCCTGACCCGCGCCTCCGTTCGCCTCCCCGTGCCGGGCCCCCTGTCCGGCGGGCCCGGCACCCGCCCCTCCCGTCCGGCGAGGACGGGGAACGCGTCCGCGGCCGGCGGAACCACCGGCCGCGGGCTCCCGGCCGAGCCGCCCGGCCTCTCTTCCGCCCCGCACCACACCAAAGCACCTGTCACTTCTGTCCGAGGAGCAGTGATGACCACCACCGTCAGCGAAGCAGCTGAGGTCGAACTCGCCATCGGCGGCATGACCTGCGCCTCCTGCGCCGCCCGCATCGAGAAGAAGCTCAACCGCATGGACGGTGTGAGCGCCACCGTCAACTACGCCACCGAGAAGGCCAAGGTCTCCTTCGGCGAGGGCGTCGGTGTGGAGGACCTGGTCGCCACCGTCGAGGCCACCGGCTACACCGCCACGCCCCCCGCCCCCGAGCGCGGGAGGGACGGCGGCGGCTCCGGCGAGGCCGCTCCCGCCGCGGACGAGGGGGACGAGCTGCGGCCGCTGCGGCAGCGCCTGGCCACCGCCGTGATCCTGGCCGTGCCCGTCATCGCGCTGGCCATGGTCCCGGCCTGGCAGTTCACCTACTGGCAGTGGCTGTCGCTGACCCTGGCCGCCCCGGTGATCACCTATGCCGCCTGGCCCTTCCACAAGGCGGCCTTCACCAACGCCCGGCACGGCGCGGCCACCATGGACACCCTGATCTCGGTGGGCACCTCGGCCGCCTTCGTCTGGTCCCTGTGGGCGCTGTTCTTCGGCACCGCCGGAACACCCGGCATGACCCACCCCTTCGAGCTGACCATCGCCCGGACCGACGGCGCCGCCAACATCTACCTGGAAGCCGCCGCGGGGGTGACCGCCTTCATCCTGGCCGGCCGCTACTTCGAGGCCCGCTCCAAGCGCAAGGCCGGCGCCGCCCTGCGCGCCCTGCTGGAGCTGGGCGCCAAGGAGGTCACCGTCCTGCGCGGCGGCCGCGAGGTGCGCGTCCCCGTCACCGAACTGGCCGTCGGGGACCGGTTCCTGGTCCGTCCCGGCGAGAAAATCGCCACCGACGGCACCGTGGTCGAGGGCTCCTCGGCCGTGGACGCCTCGATGCTGACCGGCGAGTCCGTCCCCGTCGAGGTCGGCGTGGGCGACGCGGTCACCGGCGCCACCCTCAACGCCGGCGGCCGGCTGGTCGTCGAGGCCACCCGCGTCGGCTCCGACACCCAGCTCGCCCGGATGGCCAAGCTGGTCGAGGACGCACAGAACGGCAAGGCCGCCGCCCAGCGGCTGGCCGACCGCATCTCCGCCGTCTTCGTCCCCGTCGTCATCACTCTCGCCCTGGGCACCCTGGGCTTCTGGCTCGGCAACGGGGCGGGCTGGACCGCGGCCTTCACCGCGGCCGTCGCCGTCCTGATCATCGCCTGCCCCTGCGCCCTGGGCCTGGCCACCCCCACCGCCCTGATGGTCGGCACCGGACGCGGCGCCCAGCTCGGCATCCTCATCAAGGGCCCCGAGGTCCTGGAGACCACCCGGCGCGTGGACACCGTCGTCCTGGACAAGACCGGCACCGTCACCACCGGGAAGATGACCCTCCTGACCGTCCACACCGCCGAGGGCGAGGACGAGGACGAGGTGCTGCGCCTGGCCGGCGCCCTGGAGCACTCCTCAGAACACCCCATCGCCCGGGCGATCGCGGCCGGCGCCGCCGAGCGCGTCGGCACCCTGCCCGCTCCCGAGGACTTCGCGAACGTCCCCGGTCTCGGCGTCCAGGGCGTCGTCGACGGTCACGCCGTCCTCGTCGGCCGCACCCGGCTCCTGGACCAGTGGGCCATCGACCTGCCCGCCGACCTCGCCCGCGCACGGAACGACGCCGAGGCCTCCGGCCGCACCGCCATCGCCGTCGCCTGGGACGGAGCCGCCCGCGCCGTCCTGGAGGTGGCCGACGCCGTCAAGCCCACCAGCGCCGAGGCCATCACCCGGCTGCGCGCCCTCGGCCTCACCCCCGTCCTGCTCACCGGCGACAACCGGGCGGTGGCCGACGCCGTCGCCCGCGAGGTCGGCATCGACGAGGTGATCGCCGAGGTCATGCCCCAGGACAAGGTCGACACCGTCAAGCGCCTCCAGGACCAGGGCCGCTCCGTGGCCATGGTCGGCGACGGCGTCAACGACGCGGCCGCCCTGGCCCAGGCCGACCTCGGCCTGGCCATGGGCACCGGCACCGACGCCGCCATCGAGGCCGGCGACCTCACCCTCGTCCGCGGCGACCTGCGCGCCGCCGCCGACGCCATCCGCCTGGCCCGCAAGACCCTGGCCACCATCAAGTCCAACCTGTTCTGGGCCTTCGCCTACAACGTCGCCGCCCTGCCGCTGGCCGCGGCCGGACTGCTCAACCCGATGATCGCGGGAGCGGCGATGGCCTTCTCCTCGGTCTTCGTCGTCACCAACAGCCTGCGGCTGCGCCGCTTCCGCGCCCAGAGCTGACCACCGCGTCCGCAGATCACAGAGACCGCACCACCTTCGGGGGCCGGGGCACACCGCCCCGGCCCCCTTCTCCACTCCCACGCCCCTTACCGCCGGATTTCCGTGAGAAGAGGCGACGGTGACCGGGCGCGGCCCCCGGCCGCACCGCTCACCTCGCGGGCGGCCTGCGCAGCTCCTCGTGCTCCTCCCGCCCCACTGCCTCGCCGGAGGACGGGAGCAGCTGCGGGACGCCGTCCACGATCGGGTAGCGGCGGCGCAGCCGCGGGTTGTAGAGCGCCTCCCCGGACTCCGACAGCGTCAGCGGCCCCTTGTCGATCGGGCAGGCGAGGATCCTCAGAAGCGGGTCATCGGGCTTCACGGTGTGTCTCCTTCTCGTACGGGGCGCCACCCGGCCGGTGGCGCCCGGCGGCCCGGCGGGCCTGCGGCCGCGCGTCCGGCCGGAGGGGGTCGTGGCGCGGCAGCGTCAGCAGGACGCACATCGCCAGCGCCGTACCGCCCAGCCGCAGCACCAGCCTCAGCGGATCCTCCGGCAACGGTTCGCCGAAGGCGTACGTCCCCGTCGCCACGGCGAACAAGCAGGTCACCGTGGTGCACACGGGAACGATCAAGGACGCGCGGCAGTGCTGCAGCGCCGTCTGCGACAGCACCAGGCCGGCGATCCCGGTGAAGGCCAGCAGGTAGGGGTAGGGGGAGGCGAGCAGGCCGAGCACCATCGCGGCGATGTCCGAGGTGGTGAGCAGACCGGACACGCCCTTGATGGCGAGCGAGCTGACGCCGTACAGCAGCCCGACCGCGATGCCGTAGGAGATCCCGCTGGTGGGCTGCCGGTGGCGGCGCCGGGCCCGGCGCTCGGCCGCCCCGTACAGCCACAGGCCGGCCGCCAGCGACGGCACGCACAGGGCGAGCAGCGTGCCGGGGGGCGCGCTGTGTCCGACCGTCTCCGCGCCGCCGTGCAGGGAGGCGACCACCATCAGCAGCGCCAGCCCGATGACGGCGACGCCTCGCCGCTCCCGCCCGCTGGACCGCTCGCCGAGCACGGCGGAGGACAGCAGGAGCAGCAGCACCAGGCCGGAGAGGAAGATGCCCTGCGCGGCGGCCATCGGCAGGGTGCGGTAGACCACCAGCTGGGCGGCGAAGCCCAGCGCGAGCGCCAGCGAACCGCCGATCCACAGCGGACTGCCCATCAGCAGCCGCACCACCCGCGCCGGGCGTCCGGCGCTCAGCGGCGGCAGGCCCGCCAGCGCCCGTTTCTCCAGCACGAAGCCGGTGGAGTACAGCACGTTGGCCAGCAGCGCGGCGGCCACCCCCCACACCACGGCCCTACACCCGCCTGGCGTGCAGGAGCAGGATCGAGGCCGCGGACGGCACCAGGCAGGCCGCCCGGTCCAGGGCTCGCAGCGGCCGGGGCACCCCGTGGAAGGGCGCTCCCGCCAGCCGTACGGTCTCGAATCCGGACGCGGCGGCGAAGCCGCGCAGCGCCCGGGCCGTGAACAGACGCAGATGGCCCACCACCTCGCGGCCGGGCCGCCCGTGTACCCGGCGCAGGCTCACCTCGGAGAACACCGGCTGCACACCGGCCGGCAGCAGCACTCGGTTGTACCAGGCCGCGAGGTTGGGCGTGGACAGCAGCAGGTGCCCGCCGGGCCTGAGCACCCGGCGCAGCTCCTCCATCGCGGCGTCCGGATCGACCAGATGCTCCACCACCTCGCCGAAGAGCACCGCGTCGGCGCTCCCGTCCGCGAAGGGAAGCCCGCCGTCGGTGAGTTCGCCCCGTACGACGGCGGGGATGCGGGACGCGGCGCGGCGCAGCGCGCCCTGCGACCAGTCGACGCCGACGATCCGGTGCCCGGCCAGCTCCCGTGCCGCCACGGCCGCGGCCGAGCCGTCCCCGCAGCCGACGTCCAGCACCGTGGCCGGGGGGTCGCCGGGCCGTACGGGACCGAGGGCGGCGGCCAGCATCCGTGCCTGGCGCAGGCTCCGCTCGTGGCCGGAGGCGACGGGGACGGCCGGGTTCTCGTAGAAGTCCCGCAACCCGGCCGGCCGTACGGTGGCGGTCATGCGGCGGCCTCGGGCGCCGTGGTCGCCGCGGCCAGCGACTGCGCGAAGAAGCGGCCGAGGAGGACCCCCGCCTCGTCGTCCAGGAGCGCGCGCCTCCAGCGCATCGCCAGGTGGAGGCGGTCCCCGACGGCCGCCGTCGACAGGCTCAGGCCGCGCGGCATCCGGGCCGGCCCGGAGAACCACACGGCCCGCGCCCGGCCCGCGTCGCCGAAGTCGAGCGGGTACGGGACGCGCCCGATGTTGCTCAGCAGGACCGTCGAGGTCCAGGGGGCCGCGACCGCCCGCAGCCCGCGCGCCAGTGCGCCCCGGACGCCGGCCGGCAGCACGGGCGCGGTCAGCAGTGCCGCGCCCCGGCCCAGCGGCGGTCCCGGCGGCGCGGCCTTCAGCGCGCGGGTGCGTCCGGCCGTCAGGCGCAGCAGCCGGGCGACCGCTTCCGGGTCCGGGCGGTCGGCGGCCAGCAGCCGCTCGTCGCCCCGGGAGCCGGGTGACATCCTCACCTCCAGCAGACGGGTGCCGTTGCCGATCGGCATGTCCGCACCGCGCGGGCGGTCGTCGGCGGGCATGGTGACCAGCACCGGGCCGAGGGGGCCGCCGTGCAGCCGGTTCCAGCGCGCCACCGTCAGGGCCATAGCCACCAGGAGCTGGTCGTTGACGGTGTACGGGGCCGCGCCGTCCGGGCCGCGGGGCGGGCGTGGGGGCAGCGGCAGGTCGGTGACGAGCATGCCGTCGCCGGCCGTCGGCGCTCCCGTGGACCTGTCGGCCGCCAGGCGCACCGGCCGCACCGGCCGCACCGGCAGTGTCGGCAGTGCCGCCCGGCCGCGCGGGGCCGGGCGTGGGGAGGCGCCCGCGGTGCGGGCGTCCGGGGCCCGGTTCCGGGGCGGCGCCGGGGCGTTGTCGGCGCCGCCGTACACCTGCGCCGCCGTGGCCAGGATCCGCAGGGCGGCCGGGCCGTCCAGCGCGGTGTGGTGGAGCGTCAGCACCAGCACGCACCCCCCGCCGTCCGGGCCCGGGACCACGGCCTCCAGCCTCATCGGCGGGGACGCGGACAGCGGCGGGCAGGCGCCGAGCACGCGGGCGCGGGCCAGGGCGAGAGCGCCGGGGCCGGGCGGGGGGAAGCTCACCGGGTCGGTGTCCGGGCCTTCGGTGAGCTCCCACTCGTACCGCCACCGGAACCGGGTGCCCGGCCTCTCGCGCACCAGGGCCCGCGGGTGCCGTCGCAGCGCCTGCGCGAAGGCGTGCCGCAGCCGCTCGGGGTCCGGCCGCCCGGGCAGGTGCACCTCGATGTGGACGCTTTCGGGTTCCTCCTCCCGCAGGCAGTGCCGGGAGATCTCGTCCACCGCGCCGAACGGGATCCGCCGCACGGGCGCGCCCGCCGCCCGCCGGGGCGGCCGGAGCCTGGTCATGGGCGCCCCTCCTCCTGGCCGGGGGGCGGGCCGGGACGCCCGCCCGGGCCGGAGGTCGTCGCCGGGGCGGCCGGCCCGGCTGTCCCCGCCGTCCCTGCGGGGGTGCCCCACCGCGCTCCCCCATCACCGCGGGCGGCGGCCGCTCCGTCCTGGGCGGGCAGGGGCCGCGTGTCCGGGGAGCCGTCGCCGTGGCGGTGCTTCGCCCGTCCCCGGCCCTCTACCGTGACCAGTGCCGCGGACAGCGCGATCAGCGCGAGTGCCTGCGCGGGGGCGCCGAACGCGCCCTCGCCCCCGGCGGCCGGCAGGCCCGCGCCCGTCGCCGCGAGGACCCCCGCGACCGCCATCGCGGCCACCGCGACCGGTACGAGCGCGCCCGGACGCAGCCGGGCCAGGAGCGCCAGCACCGGTACGGCCAGCGCGAGCGGGCCCGCGGCCACGGCCACGACCGCCGTCAGGGCGACCACGCCGATCAGCCGTCCCGGCGGCGGGACCGGGCCCGGGACCGCCGCCGTCTCCTCCCCGGGGGCCGTGCGCCGTACCCGGAGCAGGGCCAGTGCGGCCACCGCCGCCACGCCCGCGGCACCCCCCGCCAGTCCGGCCCGGTAGAGCCCCTCCGGTTCGTACTCCATGCGCACCGTGCCGCCCTCGCCGGCGGGGACCAGCCACGCCTGCTGCCAGCCGTCGATCCGCAGCGGCCGGAGCTCCTCGCCGTTCAGCGTGGCCTTCCAGCCGTCGTTGGCGTTCTCGTGGGTCTGGAGGTAGGAGGCCTCGCCCGCGCCGACGGCGACCTCGCGGCGGTCGCCGTCCCACCGGCGCACCTCGACCGCGCGGGTGCCGGATTCGGCCGGCTCCGGCCCGCCGCTCGCCAGCGTCACGTCCGTGATCGCCAGGGGACCCGCGGCGCCCGCCTCCACTCGGTGCCGGCCCGCCGCCAGACGGAGGCTGCCGTCGGCGGCCTCGTCCGCGCACAGCTCGACCTTCACCGGCCGGCGCTCGGTCAGGTCGCGCACCAGACCGGACGCCCCGGTCGCGTGCAGTGTGCCGTCGACCGCCAGGGGCGGGCCCTGGCCGCAGGGCAGGGTGAAGCGCCGGTCCGGGTCCGGTGGCGGCACCCGGAGGTCCTCGAGCGCGGGGATGTGCACCTCGCTCAGGCCCACGGGCAGTTGCAGCCGCGCGTCGGCGACCGGGTTGTGGACGGTCATCGGCGCGGCCCTGCTGACGGTGATGTCCAGCCGGTCGGTGCGGATGGGCTCGAAGCGGGCCCATCCGTTCTTGTCGACCTCGGCCGTCGCGGCTCCGTCCGGGGAGCTGATCAGGATCTCCTCGGGGCGTGTGGAGACGCCGCCGGCGGCGGCGAGGACGATCTCGCCGATCTCCCTCTTCCCCGGCCAGCGCAGATGGACCACGGGCCGGTCGCCGGCGATCCAGGCCGTGGTGAGATCGCCGTCCACCAGATTGCGCGCGCTCAGGTTCCGGCCCAGCCCGCTGGTGGAGTCGGCCGTAGCCGTGATCTTCCCGCGCTGCCCGGGGGCGACGCGGTCCAGCAGCCGGTCCAGCTCCTCGCCGGGGACGGCCAGCGCCCGCGCCGAGATGTCGTACGTGCCGCTCCCGCGCGTGCGGAACTGCCGGTGCAGTCCGTTCTCCGCCGTGGCCGGGGAGAGGCCGCCGGGGTCCGCGGCGCGGTGCAGTGAGTAGATCCGGGCGCCGGCCGGGCCGTCCTCGGCGTCGCGCGGCAGTTCCAGCAGCCGTGTGACCTGGACGCCGGGGACGGACACCTCGAAGAAGCCGGCCCCCGACAGTCCGGGCCGCGCCTGCTGCGAGTCGAGGATGGTGATCTTCAGCCAGTCCGCCCTGCCCTCGGGGGCCTTGACGGTCTGCGGGGTGCCGTCGGGCCGCAGCGGGCTGTCGGCCGTGCCCCGGTCGGTCTCCACGCGCACCTCGGTGGGCGCGGCGCGCGTTCCGTCGCCGGGCAGCGGTGTCACCGTGATCGAGGAGGGCAGGCGCACCGGCCGGTCGAACCCGACGCGCAGCCACTGGCCGGCGGGCTGTCCGGGGCTGCCCTCGGCCCACGCCGTTCCGGGGTCGCCGTCGAAGGCGTTCACCGGATCGTACTGCGGCAGGTGGAACAGCCAGTTGCCGCTGCTGGAGGCCGTCACCGAGCGCGCCCCGCGCAGCACCGCCGTCGTCTGGTGCTCCACCCCCTGGACCGGCAGGATCTGCTTCGGCTCCTCGCCCGGGTTCTGCGTGCTTCCGGGGTGGTTCCGCTCGTCGGCGGTGTAGGTGTGGGAGGTGTTGGTGTTGACCAGCCCGAACCGGGTGTCGGCGCGGCGCAGTCCGTCCGCGACCGCCCGCAGCGGCGGTGCCCCGGCGCCGGGGCTGGGGTCTCCGGTCAGCACGGCGGGCCGGTCCCTCAGCGTCGGGTCCGCGCCGGACAGCTGGAGCAGCGCCTCGGGGCCGCCGCTGATCTCGGCGGTGCCGGAGACGGGTTTGAGCGCGACGCGGCCGGGGGGCGGGGCGTCGCCGGCCGGCTCGTAGATCTCCACGGCCCGCTGCCGGGGGTACAGGCCCTGCACCTGCAGGGGGGTGTCCTCGGGGATCCGGCCGCCGGTCAGCAGCGGTCCGAACGCCACGACCCTGCGGTAACCGGAGGATTCCAGGGTCCTTCTGACGGTCTGCGGGGGGACGTAGCCGATCTGGTCCGGGTCGAGGTCGTTGCGTACGACGACGTTGTGGATGCCGGCGCGCGCCAGGAAGTCGCGCAGCCCCGGGACCTCGCCGCCGCTCATCAGGGCCTGCTCCACCGCGTCCATGGCGCGGCGCAGGCCCGGTGTGCCGAAGGGCACGAAGTCGCGCTGCGCCCAGGGGGACTTCGCCAGCACGTCCAGGGGCTGGTCGATGGGCGAGCCCCAGGTGTAGACGCCGTGGGCGGTGGCGGGGACGACCAGGGCGCGGTCCTCGGGCGCGTTCCGCTCCAGCCAGTCGGCCGTCCGGCTCCAGTGGCCGGGCAGCTCGGTGAAGCCGCCCGGCTGGAGGATCGCGCCGTTGACGTACGGCCAGGCCAGTCCGGGCAGGACCAGCAGCGCAGCGAGGGCGGGGACCAGGCGTGCGGGTACCGGGCGTGCGGGCGCCGGCCGCCCGGACGGCCGGGGGCGGGCGGCGAGCCGCCGGGCGGCCGCGGCCGTCAGATGGGCCAGGCCCAGCGCGAGGGCGAGGGCGAGCCCGGGCTGGAACTTGTAGATGTTCCGGAACGGCTTGACGGGTCCGTTCAGCCAGCTCTGGACGGTCTCGTGGAAGGGTCCGCCGAGCGGGCCGCCGTATCCGGCCAGGGTGACGAGCGCGACCGCCAGCACGGTCAGCACCAGCCAGCGCCGCTCCGGCATGTCGCGCCGCGCCAGGCCGCCCAGTCCCAGGGCCGCCGCGAACGCCGAGCACACCACGGTGACGGCCGCGGCGGCCACCGTCCACCCGGCGGGCAGCCAGGCCTCGCCGAAGTTGAGGTAGCCGACCCAGTTGCCCGCTCCGCGCAGCAGTTCGGTCGCGGACATGGTGGCGGTGGTGGTGTCCGCCTGCTCGACGTACGGCATGAAGTCCTCGCCGTACGCGCCCATCAGCAGCAGCGGCACCGTCCACCAGGTGGTGGCCAGCACCACGCACGGCGCCCACCAGGCGATCAGTGTCCACTTGCGGCGCCGCCGGGCGTGCCCGCGCCCGGGCCGGCTGAGCAGGTACAGCCCGACGGGCAGCAGCGAGGCGAGCACCGAGGCGGCGTTCACCCCTCCCATGAACGGCACCAGCAGCGCCGAGCGGGCCGCGGCGGCCCGCGCGCTCAGGGCGGGCGAGAGCAGCGGCAGCAGCACCCAGGGCAGCACCGCGCCGGGCAGCGCGGCGGCCGAGGTGGAGCCGACGACGACGGTGAACGTGGGCCACAGCGCGTACGTGACCGCGCCCAGCAGCCGGGTCGGCGCGGTGCCCGCGCCCAGCCGTTCGGCCAGCCGCAGCGCGCCCCAGAAGGCCGTGGTCACGATGAGCGACAGCCACAGGCGCTCGGCGAGCCACACGGGGACGCGGGCGAGGTCCATCAGTGCGTAGTACGGCAGCGAGGGAAAGGCGTAGCCGATGTACTGGTTGAAGATGCCGCCGAAGCCCGCCTGTGAGTGCCACAGGTCGCCGAGGCCGGCGATGAACCCCCGCGGGTCGAGCGGCACGCCGAGCTTGGTCTCGAAGGTCACCTTCCCCGGCGAGGGGGCCAGGAAGGCCAGGAAGGCGGCGGCCCAGAAGGCCAGGAGGGTGCGGCGGCCTCGGGGGGCCTCGGCCCGGGGGGCGCCGCCGGCCGGCCGCGCGGGTCCGGCGGAACCCGGGTGCCCGGGTTCCGCCGGGGAGCCGGCCCGCACCGGCGCCGATGTCGTCGTTCCGCTCATGAGCACCGCCGGAGGATGAGGAGGAGGTTCCAGGTGACGATCTCCCGCAGCCCCGGGATCCGTGTGACGGCGGAGGCGAGGAACGGCCAGTAGCGGGAGCGCACCGCTACCACGGTCACGTCCTGGCGTCCGCGCACATGGCGCAGCACGGGGCCGATGTGGATCGCGAAGAGGTTCTCGCCGAGGGTGTGCTTGGCGGGGCGGCCGGTCCGCCGCCGGTAGCGCTCGCGCGCCCGCCGCGCGCCCAGGTAGTGCCAGGGCGCGGTCTCGTGCCCGCCCCACGGGGAGAGCCAGTTGGTGTACGACACGTAGATCAGGCCGCCGGGGCGGGTCACCCGCACCAGCTCGCTGAGGAAAGTCCGCGGATCGGCCACATGCTCCAGGACGTTGGAGGAGAAGCTGATGTCCGCGGCGCCGTCCGCGAGCGGCAGCAGATAGCCGTCGGCGAGCACCGCGCCCCTGGGCGGCCCTCCCCGGGCGCACAGTTCACGGCGGTCGGGTTCGAAGAGGTAGGCGTGCGCGCCTCTGCGCCGGAACTCCTCCGTGAAGTGGCCGCGGCCGCCGCCGACGTCCGCGACCACGCTGCCGGACAGCGGCGCGTACCGCTCCAGTTGGTCGGCGGAGTCCCGGGCCAGGAGGGTGTAGCACCGCTCGGGGTCGGTCTGCTCCCGCATGAACGCGCGGAACAGCGTCAGGGAGCGGCGCACGGACGGGTCCTTCAGCGGGGTGTGCGTCATGCGCGGCGCCCTCCGTCCCGGGCTCCGCCGCCGTACTCCCCGTACACCTCGGCGGCCACGGCGCGGAACCGGCGGACGGTCTCGTCCCAGGTGAAGCCGGCTGCGCGGCGCGCGGCGGCGCGCCCCATCGCCTCCCGCCGCCCGTCGCCGAGCGCGAGCGTGCACCAGGCGGAGGCGAACGCGCTCTCCCCGCGCGCCAGCAGGCCGGTGACGCCGTCGCGCACGGAGTCGCGCAGCCCCGGTATGTCGAAGCCGACGGCCGGGGTGCCGCGGGCGGCGGCCTCGGTGACGACCAGCCCCCACCCCTCGACGAGCGAGGGATGGAGCAGCAGCCACGCCTGGCACAGCAGCCGGTGCTTGTCCTCCTCCGTCACGCGCCCGGCGAACACCACGTCCGGCCCGGCCATGGCCTCCAGGCGCTGCCGCTCGGGGCCGTCGCCGACGACGACCAGCCGTCCGCCGGTGACCGGGCGGACCCGCTCCCACAGCCGCAGCAGCAGATCGATCCGTTTGTACTCCACCAGCCTTCCCATGGCCAGGAAGAGGGGCTCCCGGCTCTTGGGCACCAGTGGTCCGGGCCGCTCGACGCCGTTGTGGACGATCCTGATCCGGTCCTCCTCCACCCCGATGCGGGTGAGGGCGGCGGCGGTCGACTCGGACACGGCGACCATCAGGTTGCCGCGGTGGACGCCGGCGAGCGTCCACCGTTCGAGGCTGCGGCCGACTCCCGCGGCGGGGGCGGGGTAGCGCATCCGCCACAGGTCGGTGTGGACGTGGTTGACCAGGCACAGCGTGGGGCCGCGGTGCCACAGGGGCGCGAGGTAGGGCATGCCGTTGCACACCTCCACGAGCAGGTCGCAGTCGCCCACCTGCCGGGCGAACGCCCGTCCGGCGCGCAGGAAGTGCCCGATGTCCCCGCCCGCCGACACCACGCGGTAGTCGCGGTGGGCGGCCGGGCCGCCGCACAGCAGCGTGACCTGGTGACCGGCCTCGGTGAGTCCCTGGGCGATGCGGTCGACCAGGAGTTCCGAGCCTCCCGCGGCGCTGTTGCCGAGGTCGCGGCGGGCGAGGAAGGCGATCCGGCGGGGCTGCGGAGCGGGCTCCGCCGGCCGCGGCGAGGACGGGACCGGCGCCGGGACCGGTGGGTGGGCGGGGAAGGCTGTTCCCGAGGCGGGCGCCAGGGGAGGGACGTGCTGGGGCATGGGAGCTCCAACTCGTGTCTGGAACACACTGATGAGGGTGAGCCGCCCGGTGTGGCGACCTGATACGCGCGAGCGGGGGGTGCGCGTGGTGCCGTCAGTTTTCCGGCCCCGTGTTCGCTTCTCTACTCACCGGATGACAAATGCGGGGCCCTGGGAGGCCGTCCCTTCATCACTTCGTTCTAGAGACCCCGGCCGGCCCCGTCCCGCGCGGTGTGCCGCTTGGCTCTCCGTCCCACCGGCAGCGCCGCAACGGCGAGCAGTGTTCCGGCCAGTGCGGCGCCCGCCGGGGCGGTCTCGCCGAGCATCCGCAGACGGCGGTTGTCGGACTCGGCCAGCCGTACCGCCTGGCGCCGGGTGGCCTCGGAGAACCTCAGGCGGTCGCTCCGCAGCAGAACGGCCTCGTCGCGTTCGCCCCCGGGCGCGCGCAGCGTCATCCGGGGGGCGAGGCTCACGTCGAGGAGCCTTCCGGTGCGCGGGTCGACGACCAGCTCGATACGGTCGTTGGCGTACCACTCCTCGGCGAGCACCTGGCCCTGCCCGGGGCGGTCGACCAGCCTTCCCGGCACCTGCCGGGTGCCGGTCCTCACCGGCCGCACGGTGCCGGTGAAGCGGTAGCCCCGGTGGCCGAACACATCCCGCGTGCCGGCGAAGCGGAGCGGGACGGCGCCGCCGAGCGTGCTGTCCCACCAGCGGTGGGTCCGCTTCCGCACGTCGAAGGGGAACTTCAGGTACGCGTCGCCGTCGAAGGCCGGCGTCTCCTCGCAGCAGTGCACCGGCAGGTTGGTGCGGCGGTCGGTGACCCAGCGCTCCGTGGTCCACTTCAGCGATCTGCGGGGGTCCCCCAGGGACAGCGTCCTCGGCGTGTCGATGGTGGTGGACACGTCCCACACGGCCCTGCCGCTGCGCTCGCTGTCGGCGACGTCGCCCAGCACCCGGCGGGTGACGGTGATCTCCTGGTCCTCGACGGTGGTGACGGAGTCGGTGTCGAAGTAGCTGCCGCGGCCGGTCAGCACCGTGGTCATGTTCACATCGGTCGGGGTGCGTTTCGCGCGTGGTTCGACGTACCAGGCGAGCATCGGCGCGAGGACGAGCAGGAAGACGCCCGCGCCCAGGAGGGCGAGGGCCGGGCGTGAGCGGCTGTGACGGAGCATGGGAACTCCCGACGAGGGGTGAGGACGGAAGGCCGGGCCGCGCGGACGTGCCGGACCGGGCCGAGGCAGGACGACGAGCACCGGGCGAGAGGCGTATCAGCGGTGCGAAGGCGCCGCGGTCGAAAGCGTGGTGCGCCTGGGCCAGGGAACGTAGAGCGCCGTCTTGACGGGTGTCAACACCCTTCCCATACTGAGCGGTAACCGGGCGGGGCCGGTGTGCGTCGGATGTCGTCTCTCATCTGCGAAAGAGGCAGCCGCCCATGCCCAGGTTCCTTCCCGCCCTGCTGACCTGCGTTTTCGCCGCCGCACTGGCCGTCGGAACGGCCTTCGGGATCGTCGCCGCCCTGGACGGCACGCCCGAGCAGCCCAATGTGCCGCTGGTGTCCTTCCCCGAGGAGGCCGCCTCCCCCTCCCCGCCCGCCTCGCCCTCGCCCGGTGCCGGGGAGCGGGACTGAGCGGTGCGGCCGCCAGCTCTCGCCTCACCGCGAGGAACGCCCCGCCGCCGAGGCTCTCCGGCCGTGGTCCGGCCCGGAGAGCCCGCACGGTCTCAGGTCACAGCCCGTAGTCCGCCCTGTCGTCGGCTCAGGTCCGCTGCCAGAAGGGGGCCTTGGCGGGGATGAGCGGAAGGGAGGAGCGCACCCGGCCGAAGCGGTCGTCCTGCGCCGTCCAGGAGGCGTGGGCGGCGTCGATCTCGGCGCGGGTGCGGCCGACGAAGTTCCACCACATCACGATGGGTTCGGGGAACGGTTCGCCGCCCAGCAGGATCGCGCGGGCCGGTTCCCGCACATCCAGGCGGAGTTCCCCGCGGCCCTCGCCCAGGTAGCCCATCCTGCCCGGACGCAGCGGCCTGCCGTGGACGGCGACGGTTCCCTCGAGGACCACGAGGGCGTACTCGAAGTCGGTGCGCAGCGGCACGGTGGCGGAGGAGCGCAGATCGAGGTCGACCCCGGTCAGGGGGGTGTCGTGCCGGGCGGGGCCGGTCAGCCGGCCGAAGTCCCCGACCAGGACGGTGGCCGCGCCCGCACCGCCGTCCAGGTCGGTGCGCGGGAGCTCGGTGTGGTGCTCGAAGGCGGCCGGCCCGTGCCGGGTGGCCTCGGGCATGGCGACCCACAACTGGATGCCCTCCAGGACGCCCCGGTAGTGGCCGGTGGCCTCCTCGGCGTGGGAGACGCCGCCGCCCGCGGTCATCAGGTTGAGCTGACCGGGCCTGATGACCTGTTCGGAGCCGAGGCTGTCGCGGTGGAGCACCTGCCCGTCGGTGAGCCAGGTGACGGTCTGCAGACCGGTGTGGGGGTGGGGGCCGATGTCCAGGCCGCTGTTCTCGGTAACGTCGGCCGGTCCCATGTGGTCGGCGAAGCACCAGGCGCCGACCGTACGCCTGCCCCGGCGCGGCAGCGCGCGGCGCACCCGGATCCTGCCGACGGTCTCCTCCCGGCTCTCACCCACCTCCACGCACGGCGCGGTGGGGTGGCCCGCGTCGGCCAGGGCGGGGGGCGCGTCGACCGTGCCGACCGGTCCGCTCATCACAGCTCCTCGTTCTCTGCCGCGCGCACCGGTACGGGTGCGCGGCACCGGTGTGTCCGGGCCGCGAGGCGCGGAGGTCTTGCGGTCGCCGTGACACGGAGTCCGGGACGTGGGTACCCGGGTCCGCGTCCGGTAAAAGGCCCGCGGCCGCACCCCCGCCGGCCGGACGGGGCGCGCCGGTGTCCGTGACACCTGTCCACCACCTTGGCACGGGAGGGCGGCGGGCGCGCCGGCCGCACGGCGGGGGTGCGGCCGGCCCGCCCGGTGGATGCTCCTGTGAGGTCACCCACTCCGTCCGGCGGATGCGGGCGAGCCCCACCCGGACGGAGCCGACGGGTCCGTTCGAGGCCCCCGGGCCGGTCGGGCGGTGGGTCGAACCCGCCGGCGGACGCCCACGTACGTCCTCGCCGTCAGGCGGTGAGGCCCTTCTTGAGGGCGGTGGCGATCTTCACGACGCGCTCGGCCTGTATGCGGGCGGCGGTGCGGGTGGTGTCGTCGACGGGGTTGTCGCCCTGGGCGTCCACGTGGGAGGTGCCGTAGGGGTTGCCGTCGGCGAACTTGGCCGGGTCGGTGTAGCCGGGGGCCACGAGGATGCCGCCGAAGTGGTGGATGGTGTTGTACAGCGCCAGCAGGGTGGACTCCTGGCCGCCGTGGGCGGTGGCGGAGGAGGTGAAGCCGCTGTAGACCTTGTCGGCCAGCTTGCCCTGGGCCCACAGGCCGCCGAGGGTGTCGATGAACTGCTTGAGCTGACTGGCGATGTTGCCGTAGCGGGTGGGGGAGCCGAAGATCACCGCGTCGGCCCACTCCATGTCCTCGGGGGTGGCGTGGGGGATGTCGGCGGTGGCGGTGGCGTTGGCGGCCCAGGCCGGGTTGGAGTCGATCGCGGCCTGCGGAGCGAGTTCGGCGGCCTTGAGCAGACGGACCTCGGCGCCGGCCTTCTCCGCGGCCTGGGTGATCTCCTTGGCGATCTCGGCGATGGTGCCGGTGGAGGAGTAGTAGACGACGGCGAGCTTGACGGGGGTGCTCACGGTTGCGGTCTCCGTTCCGTGGGTGTCGTGTGTGCGATCGCGGCTGAAAATGCCCATGACAGGTCTCATCCTTGCGCTGTACACCCGTCGACCGGGCTTGCTTGAATGTTAAACAATCGCACGGGCGTCCAGATTCCCCGCATCGGGGGAATTAATCAAGTCCGCGGTCCGGAGCGGCGCTCGACCGGGCGGCCGCCGGCGCGGCCTCCGGGATCCCGGCCGCTCAGGGGGAGGGGAGGACGGCGGGCTCGGCTTCCTCGATCCGGGCGTCGGCCAGCCCCAGACGCAGGTGCTCCACGTGGTAGAGGGCCTGGTCGAGGAGTTCGGCGACATGGTCGTCGTGCAGGGCGTAGACGACACTGCGACCCCGGCGGGTGCCGGTGACCAGGCCGAGGGTACGCAGGACACGCAGCTGGTGGGAGCAGGCGGACTGCTCCATGCCGACGGCGGCGGCCAGTTCGGTGGCCGCGCAGGGACCTTCCCGCAGCCGGGCCAGGATCAGCAGCCGGGAGGGGGTGGCCAGGGCCTGGAGGGTCTCGGCGACCCTGGGCGCGTTCTGCGCGGTCAGCCGGGCACGCGGAACCGCACTGCCGCTCTCGGGGGGTTTCGCTCCATGGCCCATGCCCTCATCCTACGGAAACCGATACATGAAAGGATGTTCAATCATTCCTGTATGGTGTGGGGCCCGGACCCCACGTCTCCCGAAGGCCGTAGCCCATGACCTCGACACTGACCACCCCGGCGCCGCCGGGGGAACACACCGCTGCCGCCGCGCCGCGCGGGCGCACCCGGATCCTGGCGCTGCCCGAGGCCCGCTGGGTGCTCGCCGCCCTGACCCTCTTCCTGGCCGCCCTCCCCCTGTACCTGCTGGATGCCCCCGCCTGGCTGTGGGGCCCGCTGTTCGCCGCCGTCTACGTCACCGGCGGCTGGGAACCGGGCTGGGAGGGACTGAAAGCCCTGCGGGACAGGACCCTGGACGTGGATCTGCTGATGGTGGTCGCAGCCCTCGGCGCCGCCGCCGTCGGCCAGATCATCGACGGGGCGCTGCTGATCGTCATCTTCGCCACCTCCGGCGCCCTGGAGGCGGTCGCGACCGCCCGCACCGCGGACTCGGTGCGCGGCCTGCTCGGCCTCGCCCCGGCCACCGCGACCCGGCTGCTGCCCGACGGAAGCGAGGAGACCGTTCCGGCCGCGGAACTGGCGGTCGCCGACACCGTCCTGGTCCGCCCCGGCGAGCGGGTCGGCGCCGACGGCACGGTCCTCGCCGGCGAGAGCGAGGTGGACCAGGCCACCATCACCGGCGAACCGCTGCCGGCCGCCAAGCAGCCCGGGGACGAGGTCTTCGCCGGCACGGTGAACGGCACGGGCGCCCTCACGGTGCGGGTGGAGCGGGATCCGTCGCAGACGGTGATCGCGAAGATCGTGGCGATGGTCGAGGAGGCCTCCGAGACCAAGGCCCCCACTCAGCTGTTCATCGAGAAGGTCGAACAGCGGTACTCCGTCGGCATGGTGATCGCGACGCTGGCGGTCTTCGCCGTCCCGCTCGCCCTCGGCGACGACCTGCGGTCGGCGCTGCTGCGCGCGATGACGTTCATGATCGTGGCCTCGCCGTGCGCGGTGGTGCTCTCCACGATGCCGCCGCTGCTGTCGGCCATCGCCAACGCCGGCCGCCACGGCGTGCTCGCCAAGTCCGCCGTCGTCATGGAGCGACTCGGGCAGATCGACACCGTCGCCCTGGACAAGACCGGCACCCTCACCGAGGGGACCCCGCACCTCACCGAACTGCGCCCGCTGCCGGGCAGCGGGCTGACCGGCGACGAGCTGCTGGCCCTGGCGGCTTCGGCCGAGCACCCCAGCGAACACCCGCTGGCCCGCGCCGTCGTCGGCGCCGCCCGTGAGCGCGGCCTCCCCCTGGCCACCGCATCCGGCTTCGCCTCCGCCCCCGGCCGGGGCGTGAGCGCCACCGTCGGCGGCCATGCCGTCCAGGTCGGCTCCCCCGGCCGGCTCCTGCCCGACGGCGACGAGCAGGCCCGCGCCGTGGCTGGGGAGTTGGAGGACGCCGGGCGCACCGCCGTCGTGGTGCTCCGCGACGGGGCCCCGGTCGGCGTGCTGGGCGTCACCGACCGGCTGCGGCCGGACGCCGCCGCCACCGTCGCCGCCCTGACCGAACTGACCGGGCGGCCACCGGTGCTGCTGACCGGCGACAACGAGCGCGCCGCCCGGCGCCTGGCCGCCGAGGTCGGCGTCACCGACGTCCGCGCCGGGCTCCTGCCCCAGGACAAGGCCGCGGCCGTCCAGGCGTGGGAGCGGCAGGGCCGGAGGGTGCTGGTCGTCGGCGACGGCGTCAACGACGCCCCCGCGCTGGCGGCCGCGCACTGCGGCGTCGCGATGGGCGAGGCCGGTTCCGACCTCGCCCTGGAGACCGCCGACGCCGTCGTGGTCCGCGACGAACTCGCCACCGTCCCGGCAGTGGTGAGGCTGTCGCAAAGAGCCCGCCGGCTGGTGGTGCAGAACCTGGCCATCGCCGGTGTGTTCATCGCCGTCCTGGTGGCCTGGGACCTGATCGGGAACCTGCCGCTGCCCCTCGGCGTCGCCGGGCACGAGGGCTCCACCGTCATCGTCGCCCTCAACGGCCTGCGCCTGCTGCGCGAGACCGCGTGGCGGAGCACCCCCGCGGGAGGTGCCCGGTGAGCAGGCGCTCCCGGTCCGCCGGCTCCACCCCGCCGCCGGGCGCGGCACGGTGCACGGTCACCGTCTGCCGCGGCTGCTGCTGCGGCAGCGCCAAGGTCCCCGGCCTCGACCACGCCGCCCAGCTGCGCGGTCTGCGCCGGGCCCTGGACGGTGTCGCGGCCGTACGCGCCACCGACTGCCTGGACGCCTGCGAGCACGCGAACGTCATCGTCGTCCAGCCCTCCCCCGCCGGACGTGCGGCGGGCGGGCGGCCGGTCTGGCTGGGCCTGGTCAACGACCCCGACGCCACCGCCGACATCACCACCTGGGTCGAGCTCGGCGGCCCCGGCCTCGCCGAGCCTCCCGCCATCCTCGGCCTCTACGCCTTCACACCCTCCCGCCGGGTCCGCGGGCAGCTGGAGGGGTAGACCCTCCCCGCCCTCTCGCGCCACGCCCGCACATCCCCGCCCACCGCCTCCTCGGTGCGGAGGCGGCCCGCCGCCTCCGCACCGAAGGGGTTCCTCACCAGGACGACTTGGTGACTCCGGGCAGGAATCCGGCGTGGGCCTGCTGCCGCATCCGCACCCTGGAGAGCCCGAACTTCCGCAGGTGGCCGCGCGGGCGGCCGTCCACGGCGTCGCGGTTGCGCACCCTGGTGGCACTGGCGTCACGCGGCTGGCGCCGCAACTCGGCCTGCGCGGCGGCGCGTTCCTCCTCGGTGGAGGAGGTGCGGCGGATGATCTCCTTCAGCTCCGCGCGCCGGGCCGCGTACCGCTCGACGGTCGCCCGCCGCTTGTCGTTCTTGGCGATCTTGCTCTTCTTCGCCATCAGACCTTTCCTCCCCTGGCCCGGATGCGCGCCACGGCGGCCTCGATCCCGATGGCGTCGACGGTCTTGATGCCCTTCGCGCTGAGGGTGAGCCGGACATGGCGCCCCTCGCTGGGCAGCCAGTAGCGCTTGCGCTGGATGTTGGGGTCGAAGCGGCGCGGGGTGCGCCGGTGGGAGTGGGAGATGTTGTTGCCGAAGCCCGGCTCGGCGCCGGTCAGCTGGCAGTGGGCGGACAAGGGGGTTCCTTCCTGTCGGTGCGGACGGCTCCCTTTTCGATAATGGAAACCATTGTCATATACTAGCGCCATGGCACGCAGTGAACTCCGCCCGGTCATCAAGCTCCGCTCCACCGCGGGGACCGGCTACACCTACGTCACCCGCAAGAACCGCCGCAACGACCCCGACCGCATGGTCCTGCGCAAGTACGACCCCCTGGCCCGCCGCCACGTCGACTTCCGCGAGGAACGCTGACCCCGGCCCGGAACCCGGCCCAGAACCCGACACCCGCCCCGGCCCCGGCCGCACGACCAGAGGAGACCACCGTGAAACCCGGAATCCATCCCCCCTACCGCCCCGTCGTCTTCCGCGACAGGAGCGCCGGCTTCGCCTTCCTCACCCGCTCCACCATGAGCAGCGACAAGACGATCGAGTGGGAGGACGGCAACACCTACCCGGTGGTCGACGTCGAGATCTCCTCGGCGAGCCACCCCTTCTACACCGGCACCCAGCGGGTCCTGGACACCGCCGGGCGTGTGGAGCGCTTCGAGCGCCGCTACGGTTCGCGCGGGGCCCGCCGATGACCGTGGAGGCCCGGCTGCCCGTCGTGATCGTCGCCGGGCTGCACGCCGACGCCCGCCGCGAGGTGGTTCAGCGGCTGCTGCGCGCCGTGCCGGGCGGCGTGGCCCTCCACCACGACCTGTCCGGCGCCGCGCACGGCACGGTGGTGCGCACCGTGCGGGACGCCTCGGGCGAGCTGTCCCGCGGCGAGGCGCCCCTGGTCAACGACTGCGCCTGCTGCGCGCTGCGCGAGGACCTGATCCCGGAGCTGGAGCGGCTGGCCGCCGGCGGCTCCGCCCGGCTGGCGGTCGTCGAACTGTGGGACTCGGTCGAACCCAAGGGCATGGCCGAGGTCGTCGACGCCCACGGCCGCGACGCACTGGAACTGACCGGCGTCGTCACCGCCGTCGACCCCGCGCTCGTCCTGCCCTGCCTGGCCAACGGGGACGACCTGGCCGAGGCCGGTCTGGCCGCGGCCGCCACCGACCAGCGCACGGTCGCCGACACCTGGGCGCGGCAACTGGAGTACGCCCCCGTGCTCGCCCTCGTCGACAGCCCGGAGGCCGACGAGGCCGACCACGCGCTCCTGGCCCAGCTCCACCCGGCCGCGCGCCGGGTGCGGGCCGCCTCCGGGGAGCTGGCCGGGGCCGCGCTCGCCGGCTTCGATGCGGCGATGGCCGCCACCGCCCAGCATCCGGCCTGCTCCCGGCTGCCGCAGGAGGCGGACGAGGCCGGGGTCGCCACCCTGGTCTGGCGCCGCCACCGCCCCTTCCACCCCGGACGGCTCTACGAGGCGCTGGAGGACCTCGCCTGCGCCGCCGCCCGCAGCCGCGGCCGCTTCTGGCTGGCCGACCGGCCCGACACCCTGCTGGCCTGGGACTGCGCCGGCGGCGCGCTCTGCGTCGAGAGCGCCGGGCCCTGGCTGGCCTCGCTGCCCGACGCCGCCTGGGAGATGGTGGACCCCGTCCACCGGACGGCCGCCGCGCTGGACTGGCACCCCGAGCACGGCGACCGCTGCCAGCACCTGGTCTTCACCTCCCCCGACCTGGACCGCGAGGGGCTGGTCCGCCTGCTCGACTCCTGCCTGCTCACCGACGCCGAGTACGCCGCGGGCCGGGAGGCGTGGAGGCGCCTCCCGGCCGCCTTCGCACCCCTGCTGGACGCCGCCTGAGCCCCGGGCCGGTCCGGCACCCCCGATCCGCGAGAACCGAGGAGCACCTCCCCATGCCACGCCGCCCCGACCCCCGCAAGAACGCCAGGCCCCGCCCCAACCCCCTGGACGCCGCCGGGATCACCTACATCGACTACAAGGACACCGATCTGCTGCGGAAGTTCGTCTCCGACCGGGGCAAGATCCGCAGCCGCCGCGTCACCCGCGTCACCTCCCAGCAGCAGCGGCAGCTCGCCCGCGCGATCAAGAACGCCCGGGAGATGGCCCTGCTGCCCTACGGCAGCCGCTGACCGCCCCCTCCGCGTGGAGGGCACCGCCCTCCACCGGCGCCGGGCCGGCACCCGCTCCCCGGGGGCCGGCCCGGCGCCGTATCCGACAGCCCTGCCGGGCAGCCCCGCCGGACAGCCGTACCGGGCAGAGGCGGCCCGGACAGGCGCCCAGGTCCTGTCCGGCTAATCCCGCCTGCTCCGCGGCGTCCGGCACGCACTCCCCCGGCCTCCGGCCGGGGCGCCCCCGTGCCGCGTCGGCCGAAAGCCCGGGCAGGACGAGTACATGCGGCTTCCGGCCGCCTTGCGAACGCCTCCCCTCGGCCCTGCGGGCCCGGGGAGGCTCCAGCGCCCGGGGGAGCCTCGCCACCGGGCGAACCCTCACTGACGCGGCATCAGGAGCCCGGGACGGCGCGCCGCCCCGCCGGGATCCCGGCGGGGCGGCGCGGTACGGAGCCCACGGAGCTGTCAGGGCGCGGTGGCGGCGAGGCTGCGGTTGAGCGCGCTGCCGGGACGGGCGGTGAGTTCCTCCCAGGTGCCCTCCTCCGCGATACGTCCGCCTTCGAGGACGGCGATGCGGCCGGCCCGGCGGATGGTGGCGCGGCGATGCGCGATGACGATCGTGGTGCGGCCCTCCTCCCTGAGCGCGGCGGCGAGCCGGGCCTCTCCGTCGTTGTCCAGATGGGCGGTGGACTCGTCGAGCACCAGGACCCTGGGCCGGGTCAGGAGCGCACGGGCCAGGGCGATACGGGCGCGCTGGCCGCCCGACAGGGTGGCGCCCCGTTCGCCGACCGGCGTGTCCATCGGTGCGATCCGGTCCACCCCGCACAGCCGGGCCGTCTCGGCGAGCAGGCCGTCGTCCACCTCAGGGGCTGCCAGCCGCAGGTTCTCGGCGAGGGTGCCGTGGAAGAGCGGCGTCTCCTGGCCCACCAGTGCGACAGCGCGCCGGAGTTCGGCGTCGTCCACCTCGCGTATGTCCACGGGATCGCCGTCGGCGGGTATCAGCTGCACCTCTCCCCGGGACGGGTCCCAGAACCGGGCCAGCAGGTGGGCGCAGGTCGACTTGCCGGCACCCGAGGCGCCGACCAGTGCGAGGGTCTGCCCGGGGGGAACGGTCAGCTCGACGCCGTCCAGCACCGGCCCGCCGCCGTAGTCGAAGCTCACCCGGTGCAGCCGGACGCCCAGCGGGCCGGGGGGCAGGGGGCGGGGCGCGGCGGGCGGCGGGGCGAGGGCGGGAGCGCCCGCCGCCGCGCCGACCCGGGCGGCGGCGGCGCGCAGCGCCACGGCCTGGCTGAGCGTCCTGGCCGACTCCGCGACGGGGCCCAGGATCGACAGGGCCAGTGCCATCGCCGCCGGGGCCCACGCGCCGTGCAGCCGGCCCGAGGTCACCGACTGCGCGGCCGCGGCGACCACGCCGAGGACCGCCACCACGATGAGGAGGTCGCGGACCGCCGCGGCCACGGCCTCCCGGGTGGCCTCGGCGCGCTGGGCCCCGCCCACCTGCCGCCCCCTGTCGGCCAGCAGGCGGCGGCGTCCGGCCAGGGCGCCGAAGGCGAGCAGTTCGCGCAGCCCGTCGACGGTCTCCACGGTGTCAGCCGACAGTCGCGCGGTGGCCGCCCGGGTGCGGCCGCCGCGTGCCGCGCGTTCGCGCGCGTCGGCGAAGGGCGCGGCGGCCAGCAGCGCCGCGACCGGCAGCACGGCCGCCGGCAGCCACGGGTCCACCGCGGCGAGGACCACCGTGCCGCCGGTGAAGACCGTTCCCGCAGCCAGGAGTTGGGCGGTGGTGTGGGCGTAGAAGAACTCCAGCGCCTCCACGTCCGCCATGGCGGTCGCTGCGAGGTCACCGCTGCGCCGGCCCGCGATGCGGGCGGGGGCGCTGCGGGCGAGCCCGTCGAAGACCCGTATGCGCAGCGCGGCCAGGACCCGGTAGGCCAGGTCGTGGGAGAGGTCCATCTCGCGCCAGGTCGCCAGGGCGCGCACCAGGACGAGGGCGGCGAGCGCGGTGACGGTGGCGGCCGAGGGGGCGCGTCCCTCGATGACGGCCGCCCCCACGGTGTGCGCGGCCAGGGTCAGCAGTGCGACCAGCGAGCCCTGTTCGACGAGCGCGGCGGCGCAGGTGCGCGCCGCCATGGCGCGGTGCCCGGCGAGGGCGGGGAGCAGTGCGCGCAGCGAACCGCGGGCGGGCGCGTCCGCGCCGCCGGTGGTGTCGGTCGCGGTGGTTTCGGTCGCGGTGCTCATGCGGCGACTCCTCCCCGGTGGGCGCGGCCGGCCTCGACCAGCCGCGTGTAGACGCCCCCGGCCTCGGCCAGGACTGCGTGCTCTCCGACGGCGTCCACCCGCCCCCGGTCGAGGACGACGATGCGGTCGGCGTGCCGGACGGCCGAGAGCCGGTGGGCGACCACCAGGACGGTCCGGCCGCTCGCGGCGCTCACCAGTTCGCGGACGATCTGCGCCTCCCGGCGTTCGTCGACCGAGCTGGTGGCCTCGTCGAGGACGAGTACCGGTGCGTCGGCCAGCAGGGCCCGTGCCAGCGCCAGCCGCTGGCGCTGGCCGCCGGACAGGGTGGCGCCGCGCTCGCCGAGGACGGTGGCGTAGCCGTCGGGGAGGGCGGTGATCTCGTCGTGGACGCCGGCGGCGCGTGCCGCGTCGGCCAGTTCGCCGTCCGTGGCGTCCGGCCGGGCCAGGCGCAGGTTGGCGGCGATGGTGTCGTGGAAGAGGTAGGTCTCCTGGGAGACCACGGCGATGCCCTGCCGCAGCGAGTCCAACGCGTACGCGGTCGTGGGGAGCCCGTCGAGGGCGATCCGGCCCGCCTGCGGGTCGTGGTGGCGCAGGAGCAGCGCCAGGAGGGTGGACTTGCCGGCGCCGGAGGGGCCGACGATCGCGGTGGTCCGTCCGGCCGGCGCGGTGAAGGAGACACCGCGCAGAACGGGTTCCTTCGCACCGCCGTAGGTGAACTCTACGTTCTCGAAGCGCAGTTCGGGCGGCCCCGGCCAGTGCGCGGGCGCCGTTCCGGCGTCGCGGACGGCCGGCTCGGCGGTACGCAGCGCCGCGATCCCGTCCGCGGCCGAGGCCCCCAGGTAGCCGGCGTGCCACTCGCGGGCCAGGTCCCGCACCGGCCGGAAGCACTCGGAGGCCAGCAGCAGCGCCAGATAGGTGCCGGTCGCCGCGGTGGATCCGGTGACGGCCGACCAGCACGCCAGGAGCGCGGCGGCAGCGGTGCCGCCCTGGACGGCGAGGTCGGTGATGCCGGTGTCGGCCAGGGAGACCCGCAGTTTGGCGACCGTCGCCCGGTGCAGCGCCGCCGAGCGCTCCTCCAGGCGTTCGCGGGTGCGGCCGACCGCGCCGGCGGCGCGAAGGGCGGGCATGCCCTGGAGGGCCTCCAGGTAGTCGGCGCCCAGCCCTTCGTAGGTGTCCCAGTGCTCCCTGCCGCGCCGGGCCAGCAGCCGGTCCCAGGCGCGCGGCCCGCACAGGGCGAGCAGCAGGGCGGGGACGAGGCCGAGGAGCGCCACCGGTTCCACGGCGGCCAGGACTGCGAGCACCAGGGGCGGCACGGTCAGGGTCACCAGAAGCTGGGGCAGGTAGCGGGAGACGTAGGCGTCGACGCCCTCCACCCCGTCGACGAGTGTGGTGCGCACCGCCCCGGCGCGCGCCGGGGCTCCCCCGGACCGGGGGGCGGACGAGGCCAGGTGCGCGGGTCCCAGTCGGCCGAGGCGGCACAGGAGTTCGTCCCGCAGGGCCACCCGCACCCGGGCTCCGGCGCGGGTGGCGGTGCGCCGCTGCCGGACGGCGAGCCCGGCGCGGGCGGCGACGGCGGCGAGTACGGCGGCCAGCAGCCACGGGAGCCTGCCGGTCTGCCCGCGGGCCAGGTCGGCGAGCGCGACGGCCAGCAGCGCGGCCTGTGCCAGGTGGGTGAGGGTGACGGCGCCCTGCAGGAGGGTGGCCGCCAGCAGGGGGCGCCGTGCGCGCAGTGCGGCACGGCGCAGTTCGGGGTGGACGATCACGTGGTGTTCTCCTCGTCGGCGTGGCGGGTGCCGAGGGCCAGTGCGTGGACGACCCAGTCCCGGCCCGGCGCGCCGCCGAGGGCGGCGCCGAGGTCCGCCTGCTGCCAGGAGCCGACGGGCCGGGCGGCCAGTCCGTGGCGCAGGGCGGCCAGTTGGGCCAGGTGGACGGCGAATCCGGCCCGCAGATGGGTGCGGCGGATGTGCGGCGCGTCGGCGTCCGCGGGGCAGCCGTGGGCGAGCAGGACGGCGCCGGCGTCGGCGATCCACGCCTGGCCCGCGGCCCAGGCCGCCAGTGTCGGGCGGGCCTCTCCGGCGGCGTACCGGCGCACCTCCGTGCCGTCGGCGGCCGGCTCGACCAGGCCGGGGTCCGGTGGTCCGACGGCGGCGCACCAGCGCAGTTCGCCGCCTCCCGCCCGTGCGGCGGCGGTCAGGACGGCCCGCAGCGCGCCCGGGGACGGGGCGCCCGTCAGCGGTGGCGGGGCGCTGCGGCGGGCCCGCAGTTCGGCGGGGGTGGGTGCGTCCCGCGGTGGTGGTGCGCCGCCGGGCGGGGGGATGCGCACCGCGGCGAGCGGATTCCCGGTGAGTCCGTCCAGGCGGACCTCGGGCCCGCCCGTGCCCAGCGCGCGGGCGGCGAGGAAGAGGGCCGCGGCGGCGTGCCCGGTGTCCAGCAGCAGCAGAGGCCAGGCCCGGTGGCCGTAGTGGGAGACCGTGCGCCGGGCGGTGACGGACAGGCGGACGGTCATGCCCGCCGGTGTGCCGCCGGGTGGCCGGCCGAGGCGGTGCACGCGGTGGCGCAGCGGGTCGTAGCCGTAGCGGCCGGGCGGCAGGGAGCAGCCGGTTCCCACGGCCAGTTCGGCGTCCACCGGGTGCAGCGCGCCGGCGGAGGGGGTGGGCCGCAGGCGCCCGGAACCGTCCGGGGCCGCCAGGGACAGGCGCAGTACGGCGTCCGGATCGATCTCTCCCGCGGCCGCGCCCGGGATGGGCAGCGGTGGCCCGGGCCAGGTCCGGGCGGCGGGGCCGGCGGGCGTGTCCGGGCCGGGGGGCTTGGGGGACCGGGCGAGGGCGAGGGCGGCGACGAGGTCCACCGGGTGGTCGCCGGAGGTGTGTTCCGCATAGGTGTGTTCCACGGCGCGGCCCTCACATGTGGGGCGGGGGTGCCAGGGTGAAGTCCTCCGGCCCGGTGGGGGCGGTCGTACGCCAGCCCCGCCCGACGGCGGCGTCGGCCAGGCGCGGGCAGCCGAAGTACCCGAAGGCGGCCGGGGCGTTGGGCAGGAGCCCGGAGGCCAGGACGCGGGCGACGCGCAGCGGGGTCTCGGCCACGTCCTCGGTGGTGAGGTCGAACGTCATGACGCGGTGGCCGCGTTCGCGCAGTGCGCGTTCCAGCCCCTCCCGGCTGCCGGGCTCGACCGCGCCGATGGGCACCGTCCCGAGCGCGGGCTCGGTGAAGCGCCGGGCCTGGGGCGCCATCCGCTCGTCCAGCCACACCTGTACGTGCGCTCCCAGGTCCCGCACGTGCTCGAACTCCTCGCCGCAGGCGTCGAGGTAGCGGCGGTCGGCGCGGTGGTCCAGGTAGAGCCCGCGGGCGAGCAGGCCTGCCTCGACGGCCTGGAACACCCAGCCGTCGGGGTCGGTCAGTCCCTGGGTGAAGACCCAGGTGTGCACGGCCTCCAGCACGGCCTTGCGGGCGGCCTCGGCCGGGTCGTACTTGCAGGCGAATCCGGCGGCGTACAGGCCCAGGCGGGGGTCGTGGACGAGCGCGGCCATGCAGGGGGCGAACTCCGAGGGCATCTCGACGAGATGGAGGTCGAGCGCGGCTCCGACGAGGTCGTCGGTGAGGCCGGGCACGCTGGCCGGGTCGATGCCGCGCGCCGGTCCGTCGAGGTGCCACCACAGCTCCAGGGCGTCGCGTTCGACGATCTCCAGCAGACCGCGTTCGACCGCGTCGTCGAAGCCCTGGCCGGTGGCGATGCCGGCGTAGTTGAGGTGGTGGGTGCGGGGCAGGGAGCGCAACTCGCCCTGGCGCCAGTTGAGGTGGGTGAGCGCGACCGGTGCCCAGACCTCGGCGGTCGTCCCGTCGGGCAGGTGCTCGGTGCCGCGTGTCCACAGGGCCGGGGTGTCGTCGGTGAGGGGCCGGTAGGGGAACCTCTCCCGGGCGTACTGCCAGGGCGCGTAGGCCGGCAGCTCCCCCGGCCCGTACAGCCGCAGCCCCTTGCCGGCCAGTTCGGCGGCCGTGGCGTGCAGCGGGGCGTCCGGGTGGCCGGGCGGCGGTACGCGGTTTCCGCAGTAACGTTCCACCCCTTCGGCGACCGCGGCGAGGTGGGCCTGTTCGGGGTCGCCGAAGGTGGTGCCCAGGGAGACGCGGTCGGCGGGCCACAGGCCGAGTCTGCGCGCGTCGGATATCTCGGCCGTGAACGCGGTGTAGCGGGGCGGCGCGCCCGCGGGGTGCTCGACGGGCTTGACCTTGCGGACGACGCCGCAGACGGGGTCGACCAGGGCCTGGAGCGGCAGCGCGGTCATCGCAGGATCTCCTCGGCGGGTTCGGTGGGGGTGGGGCGGGACGGGAGTACGTGCAGCAGCAGCGCCACGCTGCCGGGGTCGACCTCCCGCCGGGAGGCGAGCAGCCGCTCGGCGGTCATCGGGTCCTCCCCGGTGTGCGGGTTGCGGGCGTGGGCCGGGAAGTGGTGCCCGGCGATCTCCAGGCGCAGCCGGGTGCCCGCCCGCAGCCGGCGCGCGATCCGGCCCAGGCCGATGGTGAACTCGGCCTCCCGGCCGGGTGGTTCCTCGCGCCGGACGATGCCGGTGGCCAGTCGCTCGGCCCTGCCGTCCGGGGTGAGGGCGACGAGCCGGGCGGCCCAGTCGGCGGACGGGGTGCCGGCCGCGGCCCGCAGCCGTATCCGCGCGGGTCCGACCGCGTCGAGCGGGCGGGGCAGCGGCGCGGTGGCCAGCAGGCACCGGTCGGGCGTTCCGGCCGTGGGGACGGTGAGGTCGTCGGAGCGGACGGGGCGTTCGGGGTCGGCGGTGAAGGCGCGGCCGTGCAGGAGCCGCAGCCGCTGGGTGCGCGGCTCGCCCTCGGTGCCGGCGGGCAGCCACCGGTCGGCGCCGCCCAGTGCCAGCGCGCCGCGGTGTCCGGGGGAGAGTTCGCCGGCGAGGGCGCGGTGGGCCCAGCCGGCGTACAGCTCGCCGAGGTTCACCCGGTGGGCGGGGCCGGCGCCGGGGCCGGGCGCGGCGGTGAGGCCGTGTCCCCAGGGGCCCGTCAGCAGCCGCGCCGAGGGGCCGCCCCAGGCGCGCCACAGGGCGTCGGTGTCGGCGGCGAAGGGGTCGTGGTGGCCGCCCACCGCGAGCAGGGGCACGGCCGCGTGGGCCGCCTGCGACACCGGGCGGCCCCGGTCGCGGTGGTGCCACAGCTCCGCCCAGGAGGGCAGGTCCCGGCCCAGCCGCTCGGGCAGGCCGGTCAGCGGCAGGTGGCTGAACAGGCCGGGGTCGGCGGCGAGGGCCTTCTCCAGCGCGCTCTCGTCGGAGTCGCTCCGGTCGCCGTGGGCGGCCCACCATCCGGCGCGGGCCAGCAGCCGCTCCACGCCGGAGGGTTCGCGCGCGGTCTCGGCGGCGCCGAGGGCGGGTACGGCGGCCAGGACTGCGTCGGGCCGGGCGTCCCCGGGCGCGTCGAGGGCGAGGACGAGTGCGCAGTGGGCGGCGTAGGAGGCGCCGGCCGCCACCAGCCGGCTGTCGCTCCAGGGCTGCCGACGGATCCAGCGGGCGGTCGCCGCCCCGTCCGCGGCCTCGTTCTCGTACGGCCGCCAGCGTCCCGGCGAGGCGAACCGGCCGCGTACGTCCTGGACGACGGCGGCGAATCCGCGGCGGGCCCAGCCTCCCGCCTCGGCCCGGTGGCGCAGGCGGTCGTAGGGGGTGCGCAGGAGGACGGCCGGGAAGGGGCCGCGGCCCGCGGGGAGGCGGACGTCGGTGGCCAGTCCCCCGACGGTGACCGGTCCCCATCCGACGGCCGGCCCCCCGCCGGTGGCGCCGGGCGGCGTCATCCGTCCCGCCCCTGCGCCGGGGCGGTCCCCGGCTTCCGGGCGGTCTCCGGCATCGGTGCGACCGCGGGCACGGGGAGGACGGGATGCTCGGTGACCGTCAGGGTGCGCAGGTCCACGCGCCTGAGCCGGCGCCGCGCGGGCAGGCCGGTTTCCTCGGGGAGGCCCGCGGCCCACCGCAGCAGGTCGTCGGCGAGCAGTGCCGCGAGCAGGCCGGCGGCGGGAGGGGTGAGCCCGGCCGGGGCGCCGCAGGCGCGGGGTCCGCTCCAGTAGGCGGCCAGTTCCCGGTGGGCGGGGGTGGCGGCGAGCCGGCGGGCCCTGACGTGGGCCGAGGTGACGTCCTCGGGAACGGCGGCGAGCGGCTCGACGTAGGCCTGCCGGCCCTCGCGGTGGCAGCGCAGCCAGGCGACGCCGTGCGCGGGCAGCCGGTCCGCGGCGTCCCACAGTCCGCCGGGCACGGGTCCGTCCAGGCACCACACGACGGCGGCGGGGTCGTCGTGGAGCAGATCGTCCAGGCCGCCCGGCGACGCGCCGGGAGCGACCGCCGGACCGGCGTGCGGCCGGGCGCCCAGGGCGGTCAGCTGCGCGGCGAGCGGTTCGGTGAGCACCGGATCGCCCAGCAGGCGGACGTTTTGGCGGGCGGCGGGCCACTCCGGGCTCGCCGGTCCGTCCGTCAGATAGCCGGCGTCCTCGAACGCCCTGACGAGGCGGCGCTGTTCGGCGTCGGCCGGTTCCCCGGCGGCGCCGGACAGGAGACGGAACAGGGCTTCCTCGTCGGCGCCCCGTGTCCGGACGCCGAGGAACTCCCCCTCGGCGGTGCGGACGGCGAGGCCCCGCCCGGGTACGGCGACGACCTCGACACCGGGTGCGAGCTGACTGCGGGACACGGCGGTCCTCCTGTGAGCGGGTTGGCGGGGAGCGGGCGGCGGGGCGGCGGACCGGGCACGGGGCGGACGGCGGAGCCCGGGACGGGCGTGGGCCCGCCCGGATGGCGCCGGGCGGACCCACGTTCGAGAGCGGCTGGGCCCTCGCTTACTCCTCGGTGTCCTCGAAGGGGTTCTCGACGAGGGCGTTGGAGTGGGAGGCCGAGTCGTGGGCCAGCTGACCCGGGTCGGCGATCGGCGTGAAGACCTGCTCGTTGTCCATGAACTCTCCTTGTTCGCAAGGGGATACGGCGTTCGAACGAGCGCCGCACTCACACTCTAGTGAATATGATTTTCATATTCCATACCTGGGAGAGGGTGATCTGGGTAACACACCGGCCAGCCCCCCTCGGGATCCCGGCCGACCCGGCCGGCCACCCTCAGCACATCCGCCAGCAGCCCCGGCGTGACCACCTCCTTCGGAGCCCCGTCGGCCGCCACCCGGCCGTCCCGCAGCGCGACGATCCGCTCGGCGAACCGGGCCGCGTGGGCCAGGTCGTGCAGCACCATCACCACGGTGAGCCCGCGCTCCTCGCGCAGCCGGACCACCGTCCGCAGCACGTCGAGCTGGTGGTGCAGGTCCAGATAGGTGGTCGGCTCGTCCAGCAGCAGGACACGGGTGTCCTGGGCGAGCGCCATCGCCAGCCGCACCCGCTGCCGTTCGCCCCCCGACAGGGCGTCGACGTCGCGGTCGGCCCACCGCTCCACGCCCACGTCCCGCAGTGCCCGGCGTACGACGGGGTCGTCGCCCTCGCGCAGCATGCCCAGCGGGCCGCGGGCCGCGTACCGCCCCTGGCGTACCAGATGGCGCACCGTCATCCCCGGCACGGCGGGCGCGGACTGGTGCAGCAGCGCCACCCTCCGGGCCGTGGCACGCCGGGACAGCCGGGCCAGGTCGTCCCCGCCCAGCAGTACGCGCCCCTCGTCCGGCCGCAGCAGCCCGGCGGCCAGCCGCAGCAGGGTCGACTTGCCGCAGCCGTTGAGCCCGACGAGGGCGGTCAGCTCGCCCGGCCGGACGGTCATGTCGACTCCCCGCAGCACGGGCCGCTCCGGATATCCGAAGCGGACCCCCTCGATGCGGATCCCCACGGACTCGGTGCCGGTGCCGGTGCCGGTATCGGAGTCGGTGTCGGTGTCGGTCAACGGGCTCTCTCCTTCGACTTCAGAACGTACGGTCCGGCGTGCGGCGCACGACGGCCAGCAGCAGCACGGCGCCCAGGCAGGCGGTGAGCGCCCCGACCGGCAGCGTGAGCCCTCCGGTCTCCAGCGCGGCCGCCAGCAACCGGGAGGAGAGCTGCGCCGCAGCGTCCGCACCGCACACCACGACCGCGCCCACCACGGCGGCGCCGGGAAGGCTCACCCGCAGGTCGGCGCCGAAGAGGGCCACGGCCAGATGCGGTACGAGCAGCCCCACGAAGCCCAGCGCCCCGACGGCGGCCACCGCGCCCGCGGTCAGCGCCACCGCGCAC
The DNA here is from genome assembly GCF_054072955.1 of Streptomyces sp. SS8. Classification (NCBI taxonomy): domain Bacteria; kingdom Bacillati; phylum Actinomycetota; class Actinomycetes; order Kitasatosporales; family Streptomycetaceae; genus Streptomyces; species Streptomyces sp. SS8. The sequence continues at coordinate 96,493 of NZ_JBSVCZ010000014.1, read as the reverse complement.
AGCAGGGCCAGGGTCCGGGCCCGCCGGGCGGGAAGACCGGCGGCCAGGGCGGTCTCGTCCCCGCAGCGCAGCAGGGTCAGCGGTCCGGCCAGCAGCCAGGCGGCCGTCCCCCACAGCAGCGCCCACGGCCACAGCAGGTGCCAGTGCTGCCACACCCGGCCCTCCGTGGTGCCCACCAGCCACTGCACGACGCTGCCGAGCTCGCCCGGCTCCACCAGGAGCACCATGGCGGTGAGTCCGCCGAGCACCGCGGAGACCAGCACCCCGTGCACGGCGGTGGCCGCGGGGTCACCGCGGCCACGTCCGGCCAGCAGCCACAGCAGCGCCGCCCCGGTGCATCCACCCGCGCACGCGGCCAGGACGACGGCCAGCGGGGAGTCCCATCCGGCCAGCCCCAGGGCGGTGGCGGTGACGGCCCCGAGCACCGCTCCCGGCGTCACGCCCGTCACCTCGGGCCCGGCCAGGGGATTGCGCAGCGCGGACTGCAGGACCAGTCCCGCCACGGCCAGGCTCGCGCCCGCGCCGAGTGCCACCAGCAGCCTGGGCAGGCGCAGTTGCAGCAGGATGTGGCGTTCGGTCGCGTCACCGCCGCCGCCCAGGACGTCCCAGACCGTACCCGGGGACATGCCCCGTCCGGCGACCAGTTCCACCACGGCGCACACCGCGGCCAGCGCCGTGAGCGCCGCGAAACGCCGGCTCACCGCGCTCCCTCCGCTCCGGCCGCTCCGGCCCTCCCGCGCCGGGAACGGCCGCGTCCGCGACCGCCCGACCGCGTCAGGACGATCCCGGCCGGCACACCCAGCAGGGCCGTCCAGGCGCCGACCGGCGTCTCCACGGGCGCCAGCGCCAGCCGGGCCGGCACGTCGGCGGCGACGACGACGGCGGCGCCCCATGCGGCGGACCAGGGCAGCCAGCGCACCGCCCCGGCAGCGGGGGCGAACCACCGGGCCAGGTGCGGCGCGAGGAAGCCCACCCAGGCCACGGGCCCGCACACGGCCGTCACGGGGGCGATCAGCACCACGGCGACGGCCAGCGCGGTCAGCCGGGCCCGCTGGGCGCGCACGCCCAGCGCCTCGGCGTCCTCGTCGCCCAGCCGCATCACCGACAGAACCGGCGCGCACAGCACCAGGGCGGGGGCGACCACGAGCAGCCACGGCCACAGCCCCGCCACGTCGTCCCAGGTCCGGGCGGACAGGGAACCGAGCAGGTAACGGTAGATGAGCTGGAGGTCGAGCTGGTCGGCCATGACCATCAGCACGAGCAGCGCGGCCTGCAGCGCGGCCGAGACCGCGGCGCCGGTCAGCAGCACGGCGGACGGGCTGCGGCCCAGCCCGGCGGCGAACAGCGTGAGCCCACCGCCGAGCGCGGCGCCTCCGATGGCCAGCAGCGGCTGGACGGCGGCGGGCAGGGACAGCGCCAGCACCAGGGGCGCGGCCACCCCCAGCGCGGCCCCGGAGGAGACGCCCAGCATCTCCGGCACCGCCAGGGGGTTGCGCAGTGCCTCCTGGAGCACGAGCCCTGCCGCTCCCAGGCAGGCGCCGGCGAGGAGCGCCAGCAGCAGGCGGGGTACGCGCAGTTCGGTGACGACGATCCCGGCGAGCGTGGCCTCGCCCTCCAGCACCGCGCCGACGAGCCGGTGCGGTGGGACATGGGGGGTGCCCAGGCTCAGCGCGCAGACCGAGGAGACGGCCAGCAGCACGGCCACCAGGAGCGGCTGCCGCCACCGCGCCCGGCGGGAGGCGCGCCGGCCCTTCGCCGCCGCGCCTCCCGCCCCGGCGTCCTCCACCCCGGTTTCCTCCGCCGCGGTGGGTGCGGGGACGGGCGCCCTCACCGCAGCGCGGCCGTGGCCTCGTCGAGGACGATGCCCAGCGAGCGGGTGCCGCGGCCCTTGGCCCACACCTCCGGGTCGACCTCGTGGACGTCGCCGTCGCGCACCGCCGGGATCTTCCCCCACAGAGGGTTGCCCGCCAGCTTCTCCGAGAGCTTGCCGTCCGCGTCACCGAAGCTCATCGTCTCGACGAAGAGCACGTCGACGCCTTCGGCGAGGATCTCCTCGAGGCTGTAACTGCCCTCCACACCACGGGACTTCCACGGGTATTCGGCGATCTTGGGGAACAGGCTGGCGGCCACGTCGGTCTCCGGGGTGGCGACGCCGAAGTTCTCGTCGCTGCCGTAGATGACGAGCGCGGTCTTGTCGCTCGGGGTCTTCTCGGCCTCGGCGAGCTTGGTGCGGAATGCCTTCTCGGCCTTCTCCCCCTCGTCGGTACGGCCGGTGAGCGCGGCGACGTCGCGCAGATATCCGACGCTGTCCTGCCAGGTCTCGGGCTGCATGGCCCAGAAGGTGGTGGCGCCCTTCAGCGCGGGGGCGAGCTTGCCGTGGGTGTCCCCCAGGCCGATCACGAGGTCGGGCTTGTGGGAGAGGATCGCCTCCACCTCCGGGGCTATGAAACCGCCGGGTATGACGTCGACCTCCTTCGCCTTCTCCTTCCCCAGGAAGCCGGGGTGGGCCAGCAGCGCGCTGTTGGTGGCCGCGGGGACGATGCCCAGTTCGGTCAGGATGTCGTCGCAGAGGGCGAACAGGCAGACGATCCGCTCCGGTTCACCGTCCAGGGAGACCCTGGTGCCGTTGGTGTCGGTCAACTCCGTCGCGGCCTTGATGGGTTCGACGGTGACCTCGGTCCTCGCCGTGGGCTCGGCCCTGCCCTCCGCGGTCTCTTCCGGCTGCGATCCGCAGCCGGCCAGGACGGAACCCAGAACCGCTGCGGTGATCCAGCCGCGGACGGATCTCGACGGTGAACGCAGCATTGACGCCCTCTTCTTCTTCTCGGGAAAGCCGGAACACGCCGAAGATACATGATAATCGTTTTCACTACATCGGCTCACTGGAGGACCCCATGCCCGCCACCGACCTCGCGCTGCTCGTCTCCGATCACGTGGACGGCTGTCTGTACGCACTGACCGTGCCGGACGGCACCGTCACGCACCGCCTGACCGGCCGGCACATCTCGGAGCACGCCGGGTTCCTGGCGCTGCCGGGAGGCCGGGTGGCCTGTGTCGACGACCGCCGGGGGGAGCTGCTGGTGCTCGACCCCTTCGGCGGCGAACTCGTGCGACTGGCCGTCCCGGTCGCCGTACCGGCCGAGCACCTCGCCTGCGATCCGTCCGGCCGCAGGCTGGCCGTGACCACCGGGGCGGGGAAGAACAGCGAGCCGTGGTCGGACCTGCTGACGGTCGTCGACCTCGCCACCGAGGAGACCTCCAGGGTGCGCGCCCGCGTCGGCGAGCCGGGGGTGACGGTGCCGGGCGGCGGCGATCCGCTGGTCGTACTGCGGCACCGGGAACCCGGCGCGCTGGCCGTCCACCGGTTCGCGGACCTCCTCGCGGCGCCGCCCGGCTGTCCGCAGGCCGCACCCCGCGCGCTCCTGCCGCTGCCGGACGACGGGCACGGGGACGCGTACGCGCCCGGCTCCGGGCGGGTGTTCGCGGCCACGGGCGAGGGAGTGCACCGGGCCCGGAGGGCGGGCGACGCGCTCACGGCCGAGCCGGTGATCCCGTGGGGGTCGCCCGGCCGGGGCTGGTACCTGCGCCTCGACACCCGCCGGCAGGCGCTGTGGAGCACGCTGCGCGGCGGGGCGCCGGACCCGGCGAGTTGGCCGGAGTGGACCAACCGGGCGTGGCGCCACGACCTGGAGACGGACCGCACCCATCTGACCGATCTCGGCCCCGGCCTGGTCTTCCGCCTGGCGCTCTCCCGGCGCCACGCGGCCTTCGCCCGCATCCACCCCGACGGCGACGAGCTGGTCCTGCTGGACGCGGACGACCCGGACGGCGCCGTACGCCGCCTGCCCCTGGCCGCCATGGACGGCGCCCCGCGCCGCGGCGGCACCCCTTGGGAAGGGGTCCAGCGCAGGGCGGTGGCCGCCTCGCCGGGCTCCGACTGGATCGCCGTCACCCGCGGCGGCCACGGCGAGGTGCACATCGTGGACGCGGAGACGGGCCGCGAGGCGGCCCGCCCGCGACTGGGCACCCCGCTGCACCACGGCGGTCACATGGTGCTGCGCACGCGGGACGACGGCACCGAGGGCGACCCCGTGGGCCGCTGACCCGGGCGGAACCGGCGGACGCCCCCGGCCCGGCCACCCGGGCCCCGCTCCCCGCTCAGTCCTCGCCGAAAGCCGTCCGCAGCAGGAGCAGGGCGATGTCGTCGGTACGCTGCCGGGTGGGGCGGACCCCGCGGACGACGGCGTCGACGATACGCTCCAGATCCCCGTCGGGTGCGCGGGCCAGGTGGCGGGCGAGACCGGCGGTGGCCTCGTCGGGGTCGATGCCCGGGGTCTCGACGAGGCCGTCGGTGTAGAGGGCGAGGACCGCCCCGGCCGGCAGGGAGGTGTCGAAGACCTGGTAGTCGGCGTCCGGCTCGACGCCCAGCAGCAGGCCGGGCGGGACGTCCAGGGGGCGGGTGCGGCCACCGGGCAGGCGCAGGAGCGGGGAGGGGTGCCCGGCGCTGGCGATGCCCGCGCACCGCCGCGCCAGATCGAGGTGGACGTAGAGGCAGCTGGTGAACAGTCCGGGGTCGAGGTCGTTCAGGAGCCGGTTGGTGCGCGCGAGCACCTGGTCCGGAGGGACGCCGGCGGTGGCGTGGGCGTGGATGGCGGTGCGGACCTGTCCCATGAGCGCGGCGGCGGCGACGTTGTGCCCCTGGACGTCGCCGATGACGGCGGCCGCGGTGCTGTCGCTGAGGCGGATGAGGTCGTAGAAGTCGCCGCCGATCTCCATGCCCCGGGTGGCCGGCAGGTAGCGGGCGGCCACCCGCAGCCCGGGGACGGCGGGCAGGGTGTGGGGCAGCAGTGCCTGCTGGAGACCGTGGGCGATCTGGTGCTTGGCGTCGTACAGACGCGCCCGGTCCAGTGCCTGGGCGATGAGTCCGGCCAGGGAGGTGAGCACCGCGCGCTCCTCGGCGGTGAACTCGTGGGGCTGGTCGTAGGACAGGGTGCAGCAGCCCACGGGCCGTCCCGAGATGCTCAGCGGCAGATACGCCCACGCCTGCTTGTCGGTCGTCCGCGGCAGGCCTGGGTATTCGCGCTCCATCTCCTGCGGGGAGGAGTAGAAAAGCGGCGTGGCCTCGGTGAGCACCCGCCCGGCCGGGGTGAGGGAGGTGTCCAGCGATACGCCCTCGAGCCGCTCGATGGCCGCCGCGGAGTAGCCGCGGTGGCCGATGATGCGCAGTCGGCCGTCCTCCAGGACGGACATGACCACGCCCCTGGCGTCGAAGGCGGGCATGATCTGGTCGGCGATGAGGTCGACCACGTCCCGTACCCCGACGGTCTCGGTCAGGGCCGCGGCCAGGTGCATCAGCTGGTAGAGCTGTCCGGCTCTCGCCGGAACGGCCCTCCCGGTCCGCTCGCCGTGGACCGGTGCGGGGCGGGGGCCGGCGCCCGCGGGTTCGATGCGTACGCTGATGCCGCTGGCGTCCGGGTAGAGCCGGAAGTCGAGCCACCGGCCGGGCGGGCGGCGGACGGCGAAGGAGACGGGTTCGCGGCTGACGACCGCGGCCCGGTAGCGGTCCTCGTAGACCGGGTCGTCCAGCCAGGGCAGCGAGTGCCAGGGGCGGGTGCCGAGCAGTTCGGCGGCGGCGCGGCCCAGCAGCTCGGCGCCGCCGGCGCTGACGAAGGTGATGCGGCCCTCCAGATCCAGGGCGCAGCAGCCGCCGGGCAGGCGCTCGGCGAAGTCCTCAGCGGCCAGCGCCGACTGCGACCTGCCGGTGCGCACGGTGCGGGTGCTCAGCAGCCGGGGCCGGGACGGGGTCGGGGCCGGCCGGCCCGCGTTCTCCTCCTCTTCCAGCAGCCGTGCCAGCCTCCGGCAGCCGAAGACGATGTTGTCGCGCCGCCGCCCGGAGATCCGCGGCGGGTGGGTGCCGGGCCACAGCAGCAGCAGCGCCCCCCAGGAGCGCTCCGCGGCGACGGGGGCGGCGGCCAGGGCGAAGTGGTAGGGCGCGGTCAGCGCCGCGCGCGGATAGGCCCGGGCCATGTCCTCATGGCCGCCCACCCACACCAGGCGGTTCTCGCGCACCGCGTCGGCCGCCGGGACCGGCGCGGCCAGTCCGACGCTCTTCCACGGCTCCACGAAGCCGGGCGGCGCCCCGCACAACATCACCAGCCGCAGCGCGTCCCCGTCCGGGGTCAGCAGGTACAGGCCGGCGGCGGACGCGCCGGTACCGCGCACCACCTCCAGGAACTCCGTCTCCAGCCGGTCCTGCGCGGCCGTCGCGTCATCGGGCCCGGCCACCGTGCGCTCCCCTCCGGCCCGGCTCGGGGACCGGGCCGCCGGCCGCCCCGCCCGCGGCGGCACGCGGTGTACGGCAGCGGCGCGCCGCCCCCGTCCGTCCCGGTGGCGGCACCCCGCGGCCGGCATGCCAGAGATATCCCATACAAGAAGATTATGACGCTTGCGGAACGACGGCGCGCTGTCGCCGGGGCTACGGCTGAGGCGTGCGGCGTACCGCGTGCGGTCGGGCCGGTCAGCCGGTCTCGTCGACGGCGCGGGCCAGGGTGCGCAGCCCCTCGTCCAGTTCGTCCGGGGTCGCGGTGAGCGGCGGGAGCAGCTTGACGACCTCGCTCTCGGGGCCGGAGGTCTCCACCAGCAGCCCCAGCTCGAAGGCGCGGGCGCACACCCGGGCGGCGCGCCCGGCGTCGGTGAAGGTCAGGCCCCAGGCCAGGCCGCGGCCCCGGTATCCGGCCCCGCTTCGGCGGTGCTCGCGGGCGATCTCGTCCAGGGCGGCCTCGACCTGCTCGCCGCGGGCGAGCGTCTGCTTCTCCGTTCCGCTGTCGGCCCAGTAGGCGTCCAGGGCCGCGGTGGCGGTGACGAAGGCGGGGTTGTTGCCGCGGAAGGTGCCGTTGTGCTCGCCGGGCTCCCACACGTCCAGCTCGGGCCGGAACAGGGTCAGCGCCATCGGCAGGCCGTAGCCGCTGATGGACTTGGACAGCGTGATGATGTCGGGGGTGATGCCGGCCTCCTCGAAGGAGAAGAAGCCGCCGGTGCGGCCGCAGCCCATCTGGATGTCGTCGACGATCAGCAGCATGTCCCAGCGGCGGCACAGGCCGGCCAGGGCGCGCAGCCACTCGGCCCGGGCGACGTTGACGCCGCCCTCGCCCTGGACCGTCTCGACGATCACGGCGGCCGGGCGGCTCAGGCCGGAGCCGCGGTCCTCCAGCAGTCGCTCGAACCACAGGAAGTCCTCGACCCTGCCGTCGAGGTAGTGGTCGAACGGCATGGGCACGCCGTGGACCAGGGGGACGCCGGCGCCGGCGCGCTTGAAGGCGTTGCCGGTCACCGCCAGCGCTCCCAGCGACATGCCGTGGAAGGCGTTGGTGAAGGACACCACCGTCTCGCGCCTCTTGACCTTGCGGGCCAGTTTCAGGGCCGCCTCGACGGCGTTGGCGCCGGTCGGGCCGGGGAACATCACCTTGTGGTCCAGGCCGCGCGGCCGCAGGGCCACCTCCTGGAAGGTCTCCAGGAAGGCGCGCTTGGCCGTGGTGGACATGTCCAGGCCGTGGGTGACGCCGTCGCGCTCCAGGTAGTCCAGCAGAGCGCGTTTGAGCACCGGGTTGTTGTGGCCGTAGTTGAGCGCGCCCGCCCCGGCGAAGAAGTCCAGGTACACATGACCGTCCTCGTCCTGGAGGCGGCAGCCGTGCGCGTACTCGAAGACCCTCGGCCAGCTCCGGCAGTAGCTGCGCACCCGGGACTCCAGGGTGTCGAAGACGGAGGTCTCGGCTTCGGTGATGGTCATGATGGCGTGCTCCTCGGTGGATGTGGTGCCGGGCGACGGCGTGCCGTCCGCCCGTGACGGGTCGGGGCCGGACGGCGGATCAGGGCCGGGCCGCGCGGGGCAGCGGCCCGATGCGGTACAGCACCTCGGGACCGTGGCCGTCGGGGAAGAGTTCCGCGCCGAACAGCGCCTCGCGCTCCAGCGCCGCGCCGTGCCGCCGGGCGAAGAGCGTGAACAGCCGGTCGGAGGCGGTGTTCCCCGGCGCGACGGTGGCCTCCAGGTGCCGTATCCCCCGCGGGGCCGACCGGGCGGCCAGGTGGTCCAGCATGGCGCCGGCCAGTCCGCGTCCGCGGTGGCCCTCGTCCACCGCGATCTGCCAGACGACCAGCGTGCCGGGCCTCTCCGGACGCAGGTAGCCGGTGACGAAGCCGACGGGCGCGCCGCTCTCGCCGCGCGCCACCGCGGAGGTCCGGGCGAAGTCCCGGAACCACAGCAGGTAGCTGTAGGAGGAGTTGAGGTCGAGTACGCGGGAGTCGCGGGCGATGCGCCACACGGCGGCACCGTCCTCGACGCCGGGCGTCCCGATCAGGGGTTCCGTCTGCGTCGCCATGGCTTCACCTCCACCGCGGTCGGTGTCCGATCCCCCGGCGGCCCTTGCCGAACGGGATCGGCCGACGGGAGCCCGGGGCTGCCGGGCGCGGATTTCGCGGAGCAGTCACCTGCGTTGTCGGACGGTCTTTCCGGTGCGCGGGGCAACTGGCCGGGCCATCGGCCCTGTTCGGCGGGCTTCCCGCGCTTGTCGGCACCCATCGAAAGCTACTCTGGTGACTTCCGGGCGGCTACCGCAGGATTTCCGGCCTTTCCCCGCGCGGCACCGGATGGGCCGGGAAAACACCGGAAAGCCCTGTCCGACCGGTTCCGAAGCTCAGCCCAAAGCTCACCCGAACGGCGGAACGCCCGGCGTCGCGGCGCGGGCTTTCCGGGCCTGGGGTGCCCTCCGGGGGAGGCGCCGGTTTTCGCCCCGTGAAAGTTCCCGCCGGGTACGACCCGTCAGCACAGCTCGCGCCCGGCGGCAGAGGTCGAGACCACAGAGAGTGCCTGGAGCGTCTTTACAGAGTGACCGCGGTATGCGTCACTTATGACGCGTGCACGTCAACAAGGTCGCGCCGGTACGGCCGTGCCGCCGCGCTCGTCCGCACCGACGGCACCACCTGAGCACCTCCCCCTCCCTCACCCCCGCCTTCACCGAGCGCCAGGAGGAAGCCATGCGCCCGCACAGACCCCTCTCCCCCCACCGCCGGCCGAGAATCACCGCGGTCGGCGTGCTCGCAGCCGTACTCGCCCTGCTGGCGGCCACGGCGGGTACGGCCGCGGCGGCGCCTCCGCCCGCAAAGGAGCGCCTCAAGCCGGGCACGGCGTTCATGGGCGCCGGCCACCGGCTCCACGAGGGCGTCGACGCACGGGAGGAACCGCCGCTGGGCGCGCTGGGCCACACCAGCGGCGTGCAGGGGATCGACGTCTCGCACTGGCAGGGCGCCATCAACTGGACCTCCGTGCGGAACTCGGGCGTCCAGTTCGCCTGGATCAAGGCGACCGAGGGCACCAGCTACAAGGACTCCCGGTTCAACACCAACTACGTGGCGGCGTACAACGCCGGCGTGATCCGCGGCGCCTACCACTTCGCGCGCCCCGACGTCTCAGGCGGTTCGGCCCAGGCCACCTACTTCGCCTCCAACGGGGGCGCGTGGTCGCGGGACAACATGACCCTGCCGGGCGTCCTGGACATCGAGCACAACCCCTACGGGGCGATGTGCTACGGCCTGTCCACCACTCAGATGCGCGCCTGGATCACCGACTTCTACAACACCTACAAGTCGCGCACCTCGCGCGACGTGGTGATCTACACGACCGCGGGCTGGTGGAACACCTGCACCGGCAACTGGACGGGCATGTACAGCAAGAGCCCGCTGTGGGTGGCGCACTGGACCTCCAGCGAGACCCCGACCATCCCCAGCGGCTTCCCCACCTGGACGGTGTGGCAGTACACCAGCACCGGCTCGGTGAGCGGCGTCTCCGGGAACGTCGACCGCAACAAGTTCAACGGCTCCAGGGACCGGCTCCTCGCCCTGGCCAACAACACGCCGTAACCCTCCGAAGCGGCCGAGATGCCTGCGGGCCGGCCCCACCGCGCGGTGGGGCCGGCCCGCGGGCCTCACTCTCCCCCACCCCGTCCCCGCGGCCCGCGTGCTCCGCGCGGCCCTTCCGAGGAGCGATCTTGAACGGTGAGAAACCACTGCGCCGCCGCCTGCTGATCACCGGCACCGCCGGGCTCGTCGCCGCCGCCGCGTCGGCTGGCACCGCCCGGGCCTCGGGCGCGGTCGAACCCGACGTCGACAGCACCTCCGAGTGGAACGCGCGGCCGCCCCGGGGGAACGTCACCGTCCTCGGGTACCGGCCGGACCGGATCATCGTCCACCACACGGTGAGCGCGAACACCTCCGACCTCTCCCGCTCCCGGGCCCACGCGCACGCCCACTGGGTCCAGGACCTGCACATGGACGACAACGGCTGGATCGACACCGGCTACCACTTCGCCGTCAGCCGGGGAGGCTGGATCACCGAGGGCCGGCACGGCAGCCTGCGGACCCTCACCGGCGGCACCTCCTTCGTCCTCGGCGCGCACACCTCCGGGCAGAACGACCGCGCCGTCGGCATCGCCTGCGAGGGCGCGTACCACGCGGGCGCGGTGCCACCGCAGGCCCAGTGGGAGGTGCTGGTGATCCTGTGCGCGTACGTGTGCGAGCGGTACGGCATCGCACCCGCGCGGATGTACGGCCACAAGGACTACAACACGGGCACGCTGTGCCCCGGGGTGCTCCACGACATGCTGCCGCGGCTGCGCGAGGAGGTGGCGGCGCGGCTGGGCTGAGGGCCGCCGGACCGAGCGCGGCGCGGGGCTTGGACCACCTCCTGTGCGGTCCGGGCCCCGCGCCGCTTCACCGTGCCCGCCGGGCGCGGCTCACCTCACCGTGCAGACGGTGCCGTTGAGGGTGAACCGGGTCGGCTCGCCCGGCGTGCCCCCCGAGTGGGTTCCCTGGAAGCCGAACGACTGGGTGCCGCCCGGTTCGATGTTCCTGTTGTGCTCGACCGGACGGGCCGTCACCGTGCCCCCGCCGGAGGAGAGCGTGGCGTTCCAGGCGCTGGTGACCGACTGGCCGGCGGGCAGGGCGAAGTTCATCTCCCAGCCGTTGACCGCGGTGGAGCCGGTGTTCCTGACGCGGACGTCGGCGGTGAAGCCGTTCGACCAGGAGTTGGTGGTGTAGGTGACCTCGCAGGCACCCGGCTCGCCGCCGCCACCGCCGCCGCTGCCGCCGTCACCGCCGCCACTGCCTGCGTTGACGGACGCGGAGAAGGAGTTCACGGCCAGGCCGGCGCCGTTCTGCCACGGCTCGAAGCCGGCCTGGACGCTCGTCATGTACCACGAGCGCTGGGCCATGCCGCGGGCGACCGTCTCGTCGACGAAGTCCATGACGTCGAAGCTCATGCTCGTGATCGCCGAGGGGGCGATGAAGGAGATGACGTCGTTGGAGCCGTTGCTGCCGGTCCACACCTCCCAGCCGCGGCCGCCGACGTTCGCCGTGCCGACCCGGGAGCCGATGGGCTGGATCGGGCCGACCCGGTTGAGCCAGATCATGATCTCGGTCCGGTTGACCCCGTCCTTCTTCGGAGTCGGATCGAGCCAGATGTCGTACGAGGCGTTGTAGACGGCGTTGTTGACGTAGGTGTAGGAGATGCTGCTGGGCGCGCTGCCGATCGAGCCGATCTGCATCGGCAGGTTGGTGCCCGGGGAGCAGTTGGTGTAGTGGCAGCCGTAGAAGACCGAGGGGTAGGACTTGGGCGCCCCGTCGGTCGGGACGGAGCCGTCGGCCTGGGCCAGCCGGAACCCGGTGCCCGTCACGTCGATGCACTGGGTGGCGCTGGTGCCCCAGCGGTTATTCTGTACCACGTACTTGCCCTGGATGGTGGTGCTCCCGTACTGGTCGCAGATCCGCTCGTCGGCGCGGGCGGTCTGCGCCGTGGCGGTCAGGGCCGTCAGGGCCCCCGCGAGCAGCAGGAGCGCCAGCAGTACGGCGCGCATCCGGGGCAGGGAGCGAAGTGGCGTACGTAAGGGTGTGCGCAGAGGGGAAGCCATGCTGTCCTTTCGGCAGGAGCGGGGCGGGGAGCCTATGGGAGCGCTCCCATCACTGCGCGGCGGACTCTATGACCACTCAGGGGACATGACAAGACGGACGGCACCCTCGACTTCCCTCCCACCCCCGGATCTCCGCAACCAGCCGCTTTTCGTGAGCAAACGGGCATTCGCCCTCTTTCGGACACCGCCGGAGGCGTCCGGGCTCACAGCTCGCGTACGACGCGGGCCGGGTTGCCCACCGCGACGACGTTCGCGGGCAGGTCCCGGGTGACGACGGCCCCGGCGCCGACCACGGTGTTCTCGCCGACGGTCACGCCCGGGCAGACGATGACACCGCCCCCGAGCCACACGTTGTCGCCGATCGTGACCGGCTCGGCCGCCTCCCACTTGGCACGGCGCCGCTCGGGGTCGAGCGGATGAGTGGGGGTGAGCAGCTGGACGTTCGGGCCGATCTGGACGTCGGCGCCGACCGATACGGGGGCGACGTCGAGCACGACCGCGCCGAAGTTGACGAACGTGCCGGGCCCGATGGTGGTCCGGTAGCCGTAGTCGACGTACAGCGGCGGGCGGATCTCGGCCCCCTCCCCCAGCCCGCCCAGCAGCTCGGCGAGCACCGCCCGGCGCGCGGCGGGGTCGGCGGCCGGCGAGGTGTTGAACCGCTCGCACAGCTCCGCCGCGCGCCGCAGGTCGGCGGCCAGTTCGGGATCGTCGGCGAGGTAGGGCTCCCCGGCGAGCATACGTTCCTTGTGGCTGGTCACTGCGTCCCTCCGCTCCGGTCGGCGTATCCGCTCCACCACGCCGCGGCCGGGCGGGCCGCGGCGGGTGCGGCACACTGCCAGACTGCCCCGGGGCCCCGCCGGCCTCACCACCGCGTCCTGGCGTGGCCGGATCCGGCCGGCGGTGCCCGGGTTCCGGCCCCGGCCGGCACACGGCCGCCTCCCGCCCCGCCCGGCTCACCCGGACGTGCGCACGGTCCGGGATTTGGGACAACGATGGTGGCGCCGCAGCCCCGGGTGTGTGACGGTGGGGGGAGTCGCCCCGCCGTCTGGCCGGGGAGGCTCCCTTGCCCGCGCCGGCCGGGCATCGCCGAACCGCCCGACCCGGAAGACACCTCGGCCGGCACGAGCCGATCCACCCCGGAAGGGGGTCGAAGGGCCATGCGCACCCTGTCCGTCGCCATCACCCGCCAACACGACACCGTCGTCCTGCATCCCCGGGGTGACGTCGACCACGACAGCGCGCCGGCCCTCGCGGGCATCCTGGAGGAGATCGACCAGCCGTGGCGGGGCCTGGCCGTCGATCTGTCGAGTGTCCCCTTCATGGACTCCGCCGGTCTGCACGCCCTGCTCTCCCTGGAGCGCCGCTGCCGGGACCGCGGAGTCCCCCTGACCCTGACCGGCGTCGGCGAACAGCCCGGCAGGCTGCTGGAGCTGGTGGGTCTGGCCGGGTTCTTCACCGTCGCCCGCTGACCGTTCCTCCCCCTGCAGCCCTCTGCCCGGACCCGTCCGGGGCGGTGGATGCGGCAGGGTGGGGCGACGGCGGCGTATGGTGTGGGAAACAGCGGGAAGACGCATCATGGACACCGCTGTGTTGACTGGGGGACCGGCGATGGAACTGCTGAGCGAGGGTTTGGGGGCTCCCCATTTGCGCGCCGACTTCGACGGCCACTCCGGCACCATCGCCCAGGCACGCGACGCCGCCGACGCCTTCCTTCTGAAACTGGCGGGTGCCGAACCGCCCGCCGGAGAGCGCTCACACGACGACGTGCTGCTGGTCGTCTCCGAGCTGGTCACCAACGCCGTACGCCACGCCCCCGGCCCGCTCACCCTGTGCCTGGCGTTCACCGAGGGCCGCGTACAGGTCACCGTCCGCGACGGGGAGACGGCCCCGCCCAGCCCCCGCCGAGCCGATCTGAACGGCGGCGGGGGCGGCTTCGGCTGGTCCATCGTCGAGCGGATCGCCGACCGGCTCACCGTCCACCCGCTGCCGGACGGCAAGGAGATCCACGCCTTCCTCCCGTGGTGAAACCGGCCCCGCGCCGCCGGGGGCCGGGCCGGGTTCCCGGCCATTGACCGGGCCTCCGCGCGCGACCCCGCGCACGGTCCCGTGTACGGCCCCGCGTACGGAGCGGCCGCCGGCCTCGGTGGTGACGGGCCCGGCCCCTCCGGATTCCCGGATTCCCGAAATCCCCGCTCCCCGCCGTTTCCCTGCCGCGGCCTGTGCGCGCATCATGGACATATGGCGTGAAACGGAGGTTCAGCCATGCTGGAAGTCAAGACCACCGAGAAGCCGGACGAACGGCGCGACTTCCCCCGTGGCCACCTCGAAGCCCTCCACCTCACCGGGCTGGACTTCGCCGTGGCCACGTTCGAGCCCGGCTGGCGCTGGTCGGAGTCGGTGGGCCCGATCGCCGGAACGGAAAGCTGCCAAATCCACCACAACGGATACGTGGTGCGCGGGCGGATGCGGCTGCGCATGGACGACGGCCAGGAGGCCGAGGTCGGGCCGGGCGACGTGTTCGTCTGCCCGCCGGGGCACGACGCCTGGGTCGTCGGCGACGAGACGGTCGTGGCGTACGACTTCGCCGGCGCCATGGCGGAGGAGTACGCCAAGGCCCGGCAGTGACCGCCGCAGGAGGAGTCCCATGACGTTCGTACAGCTCATCGAGTACGAGACGACGCACGACAAGGAGATGATGGATCTCTGGGACCAGTGGATGCGGATGACGGAGGGCAGGCGGACCCTCTCCCGTGAGATCCACGGGCAGGACCGCGAGAACTCCACCCACTACGTGGACATCGTCGAGTTCCCCTCCTACGAGCAGGCGATGAGGAACAGCGAGATGCCCGAGACGCAGCGCGTCTCCGAGCAGATCCGGGGGCTGTGCAGCAAGGAGCCCCGCTTCGTGAACCTGGAGGTGGTCGACGAGAGGTCCTGAATCCCCGACCGTACCGCCGGCGGGCCCGGGCCCGCCGGTTCTCCGTGCCCGCGCCCCCCTTTCGGAGCCCTGTCGGCGCTCCGGAGATCATCCCCGGACCACCATGCGGGCAAACAGGCCTTTCTACCCGAACAGTCCATATACCCACCTTTCTTTCCCGGAGAGGATCACGGGTGTCCAGCCACCCGCGACTCGAGGGAAAGACAGACCGTGGACAGAAGACGTTTCATCCAGGCGAGTTCGCTGACCGGAGGCGCGCTGCTGCTGTCCGGCCCCGGTACGGTGCCGCCCGCAGCCGCCCGGGAGGCCGCCGCGCTGCCGCCTGTCGACGACCCGCTCTACCGCGAGCCGATCGCCGATCCCACGGCCATCCCCCGGTTCACCGACCCGATGCCCCGCCCGTCACGCGTCGACGCGCTGGGCGGAGGCGACCGGACCTTCGTGATGGGCCCGGCGCGCCAGGACCTCCTCGGCGGCGGGCTGGGCCTGACCACACCGGTGTGGGGCTTCGGGGCGCGCGGGCACCACGGCGGCGGCCTCGCGTCCGGAGGGCCTGCACAGGTGTCCTACCCCGGCCCCACGCTCGTGGCCCACCGGGACCGGCCCGTACGGGTGCACTGGATCAACGACCTGCCCCACCGGCACCTGCTGCCGGTGGACACCACGGTCCACTGGGCCTTCGCCCACACCGGCCACACCATCGAGCGCGACGGCGTACCGGCCGTGGTGCACCTGCACGGCGGACACACCGATCCGGACAGCGACGGTCACCCCGACGCCTGGTACGCCCCCGGCGGCGCCGTCGGACCGCGCTTCGCCGGCACGCAGCTGAGCTACGACAACAGCCAGGAGGCCGCCACCCTCTGGTACCACGACCACACCCTCGGCATCACCCGGCTCAACGTCTACGCCGGGCTGGCGGGCTTCTACCTCCTGCGCGACTCGCACGAGCTCTCCCTCATCGAGGACCACCGCCTGCCAGGCGGGCCGTACGAGCTGGAACTGGTGATCCAGGACCGCATGTTCCACCCGGACGGGCGGCTGGCCTACCCGGACGTCCCCGCCGGCTCCCCCGACTGGCCGGGCGGGCCCTCGGTGCGGCCCGAGTTCTTCGGGCAGGTCATCCTGGTCAACGGCAAGGCGTGGCCGTATCTGGACGTGGAGCCGCGCCAGTACCGGCTGCGGCTGCTCAACGGATCGAACTCGCGCTTCTACCGGCTGTCGGCCGGCGGCGGGTGGCCGTTCCCCGTCACCCTGATCGGGACCGACCTCGGCTTCCTCCACCGGCCGCGGCCGCTGGACGGGCCGCTGCTGGTCGCCCCCGGCGAGCGGGTGGACCTGGTCGTCGACTTCAGGGGACTGAAGGGCGAGACCCACACCCTGACCAACGACGCGCCCACACCCTTCCCCTACGGCGAACCCGTGGCCCCGCCCGCCGACCAGGTGATGCGGTTCCGGGTGAACCGGCCCTGCGACGAGCGTGTCCCCGAGCCCCGGCTGCCGCGGAGGCTGCGCCGCGCCCCCTTCCGGATCTCCAAGCCCCCGGCCCGGACCCGCCGGCTGCTGCTGTCCGAGGACTCGGACGAGTTCGGCAGGATGAAGCCTCTGCTGGGCACCGTGGAGCGGGGTCCGCTGGAGTGGTCCGAGCCGGTCACCGAGGACCCCGGGCTGCACACCGCCGAGATCTGGGAGGTCTTCAACGCCACGCCCGACACCCACCCCATCCATCTGCATCTGGTGCGGTTCCAGGTGCTGGACCGGGCGCCGTTCACCGCCGAACGGGACCCGGAGACCGGGGCGCTGTCCAACATCGAGATCGGGCTGCCGCAGCAGCCGGACGCCACCGAGCTGGGTCCGAAGGACACCGTGTCGGCTCCGCCCTGGCGGGTCACCCGGATCAAGGCGCTCTTCGACAGGCGCGGCCTGTACGTCTGGCACTGCCACATCCTCGAGCACGAGGACCACGAGATGATGCGGAACTTCCGGGTCCGCTGAACCGCGAAGCAGTGCGGGAGGGGTCCTCCGGTTTCCGGAGGGCCCCTCCCGCACTGTCGCGCCGACGCGGTCGGTCAGACGGCGGACGGCTCGGCGGCGGCCGAGACCTGGCCGAGTACCTCGACGAGCTGCCCGGTGATCTCGGCGTCGTCGGCCGGGTGGGCCTCGGCGAAGCGCACGACCGAGTTGGGGATGGAGAGCTTCACGTCCTCCAGCACCCTGGCGCCCGCGATGCCGACGGCCTTGCGGGTCTCGTCCTGCGCCCACACACCGCCGTACTGCCCGAAGGCGGTGCCGACGACGGCCACCGGCTTGCCGGACAGGGCGCCGGCGCCGTAGGGGCGGGAGAGCCAGTCGATCGCGTTCTTCAGCACGGCCGGGATGGTGCCGTTGTACTCGGGCGAGAACAGCAGGAAGGCGTCGGCTCCGCCGGCCACCTCGCGCAGCCGCGCGGCCTCGGCGGGCACGGAGCCCTCGACGTCGACGTCCTCGTTGTAGAAGGGGATGTCGCCCAGCCCCTCGTGGACGACGATCTCGACGCCCTCGGGGGCGTGCTTCACGGCGGCCTCGGCGAGCTGGCGGTTGTGCGAGCCGGAGCGGAGGCTGCCGACGAGGGCGAGGATGCGGACGGACATGGCGTCTCCTGTGGGATCGGGGAGGGGCGGAGCGGTAAGCGGACCGTGGTCCGAATACTTTCTAGCACGCTAACCGGACCGTGGTCCATTTTCTTCCCGCGGGGAGTACGCTGAGTCTCGTGACTCCGATCGCGCCGCCCGACGGCGAACAGCGCCACCCCGGGCAGACGGCCGAGCAGGCGGCCGGGCAGACGCCCGGTCAGCCGCTGCTGCCGCTGGCCGGCCAGACGCCCCCCATGCGCGCGGACGCGGCCCGCAACCGGACGCGTCTGCTGGAGGCCGCCGCCCGGCTGGTGGCCGAGCGGGGCCCCGAGCACCTGACCATGGAGGCCGTCGCGGCGGCCGCCTCGGTCGGCAAGGGGACCGTCTTCCGGCGCTTCGGCGACCGGGGCGGGCTGCTCATGGCCCTCCTGGACCACTCCGAGCGCCTCTACCAGGAGTCCTTCCTCACCGGTCCCCCGCCGCTGGGGCCCGGGGCGCCCCCCGTACGGCGGCTGGAGGAGTTCGGCGTCGCCACGCTCAGGCACCTGGCCGCCCACCGGGCCCTGCTGCTGTCCGCCGAGCCGGAGGCGTGCAGGCGCTTCGAGCCCCCGCCCCGCCGTCTGGCCCTCACCCACCTGACCGCGCTGCTGCGCGAGGCCGGCGTCGGCGGCGACGCCGAACTGCTGGCCCACACCCTGGCGAGCCATCTGGACGTCGCGCTGTTGCACCACCTCACCCAGCGGCGCGGCATGACGCTGGAGCGCCTGGAGGCCGGCTGGCTCGACCTGGTCGCCCGTATCACCCGCACCTGACCCGCCGGGCCGTCCCGGCGGGTCGCTCCGGCCCGCGCCCGGCTCACGTCGGCGCGGGCTCAGTGGCCCCGGTCGATCCACTCCTGGAGGTGGGGCGCCTCGGCGCCGATGGTGGTGGACTCGCCGTGGCCGGTGCGCACCACCGTCTCCGGCGGCAGGGTGAGCAGCCTGTCGCGGATGGAGTCGATGATGGTCGGGAAGTGCGAGAAGGACCGGCCCGTGGCCCCGGGGCCGCCGGCGAAGAGGGTGTCGCCGGTGAAGACCGTTCCCAGCGCCGGGGCGTACAGGCAGACCGCGCCGGGCGCGTGGCCGGGGGTGTGCAGCACCGTCAGCCCGGTCCCGGCGACGGTGAGCGTCTGCCCTTCGGCCAGCTCCCCGTCCGGCGCGCGGCCGGGGTGGGTCAGGTCCCACAACGGCCGGTCGTCGGGGTGGAGGAGGACGGGCGCGCCGGTGGCCTCGGCCAGGGCCGGGGCGGCGCCGATGTGGTCGTCGTGGGCGTGGGTGCACACGACGGCGGTCAGCCGCCGCCCGCCCAGCGCGCGGGCGATGGCGTCGGCGTCGTGGGCGGCGTCGACGACCAGTGCCTCGTCCTCGTCGCCGACGATCCAGACGTTGTTGTCCACCTCCCAGGTGCCGCCGTCCAGGGAGAAGGTGCCGGAGGTGGTCAGATGGTCGACGCGTACGGTGCTCACAGGACCACCACCGAGCGCAGCACGTCGCCGGCCACCATGCGGTCGAACGACTCCTCCACGCCGTCCGGCGCGATGGTCTCGCTGACGAACGCGTCCAGGTCCAGCCGGCCCTGGAGGTAGAGGTCGATGAGCATGGGGAAGTCGCGGGAGGGCAGGCAGTCGCCGTACCAGGAGGACTTCAGCGCCCCGCCGCGGCCGAAGACGTCCAGCAGCGGCAGCTCCAGCCTCATCTCGGGGGTGGGCACCCCCACCAGCACCACCGTCCCGGCCAGGTCCCGGGCGTAGAAGGCCTGCCGGTAGGTCTCGGGGACGCCGACGGCGTCGATGACCACGTCCGCGCCGAACCCTCCGGTCAGCTCCCGCACCGCCTCCACCGGGTCACTCTCGCGGGAGTCGACGGTGTGGGTGGCGCCCAGCTTCCGGGCGGTGGCCAGCTTGCGGTCGTCGATGTCGACGGCGATGACCCGCGAGGCCCCGGCCAGGTTGGCGCCCATCACCGCCGCCCCGCCCACCCCGCCACAGCCGATGACGGCCACGCTGTCGCCGCGCTGGACGTTCCCGGTGTTCAGCGCGGCGCCGAGGCCGGCCATCACACCGCAGCCCAGCAGGCCGGCGACGGCCGGCGACGCGGCCGGGTCGACCTTGGTGCACTGCCCGGCGTGGACCAGGGTCTTGTCCGCGAACGCCCCGATGCCCAGTGCGGCGGTCAGCTCGGTGCCGTCCTCCAGCGTCATCCTCTGCGCGGCGTTGTGGGTGGCGAAGCAGTACCAGGGCCGCCCGCGGCGGCAGGCGCGGCACTGCCCGCACACCGCCCGCCAGTTCAGGACCACGAAGTCGCCGGGTTCCACCTCGGTCACGCCCTCGCCGACCGACTCCACCACGCCCGCGGCCTCGTGCCCAAGCATGAACGGGAAGTCGTCGGAGATGCCGCCCTGGCGGTAGTGCAGGTCGGTGTGGCACACCCCGCACGCCTGCACCTTCACCACCGCCTCGCCGGGGCCCGGGTCGGGCACCACGACCGTCTCGACGGTGACCGGCTCGTTCTTCCGCCGGGCGATGACCGCCCGCACTTTCTGTGACACGTCTTCGCGTCCTCTCCTGTGGTCGGGATCCTCCGGTCCGCCTCGGCGGCGGGCCCGAGTCCATCGCTACCCGAACCTCCCCCGCCGACCCGCCGACCCGCCGCACGGCCCGCGACGGATCCGCGGGCGGGCCATGCGGGCGGAAGACGCTCACCACGGCCGGCCCCGGGAGCGCCGGGCCAGGGCGCGTCCGGATCCGCCGGCCGGCCGCGGTGCTGTAGTGTTTCCGCTCCGCAACGCAGTGCGACGCGAGGAGGTGAGACCGGTCGACGCCAGGTCAGGCAGGGCTCTCTCGTCCATCGGTCCCGCGAAGGCGCCGGCTCACCGGCGCGGGTGACCGTGAGAGCGCTCTTCGGCATCCCGAAAGGCTCTCGTGTCCCACCATTCCTCCTCCTCCGCGCCCTCCGTTCCTCCAGGTCCCTGCGCCCTGTCCGCCGTCGCCGCCCGGCTGCGGACCGCCGGCTGCGTATTCGCCGAGGAAGAGGCGCGGTTGATGCTGTCCGCCGCACGCGGCCCCGGTGAACTCGCCGCCATGGTGGAGCGCAGGACCGGCGGGCTTCCGCTCGAACACGTCCTGGGCTGGGCGGAGTTCTGCGGTCTGCGGATCGCCGTGGAACCCGGGGTCTTCGTGCCCCGCCGCCGTACCGGGTTCCTCGCCAGGCGGGCCGCGGCGCTCGCCGGGCGCCGGCGCGGCGCCGTCGTGCTCGATCTGTGCTGCGGTTCGGGCGCGGTGGGGGCCGCGGTGGCGGCGGCCGTGGAGGGGGTGGAGCTGTACGCCGCCGACGTCGACCCGGCCGCGGTGCGCTGCGCGCGCCGCAATCTCGCCGCCGCCGGGGGCCGGGTCTACGAGGGCGATCTGTACGCCCCGCTGCCCGCGGCGCTGCGCGGCCGCGTCGACGTGCTGGTCGCCAACGCGCCCTATGTGCCCACCGGTGAGATGGGGCTGCTGCCCGCGGAGGCCCGCGAGCACGAGCCGCCGGTGGCGCTCGACGGCGGACCGGACGGGCTGGGTGTCCAGCGGCGGGTGATCGAGGAGGCGCCGCGGTGGCTTGCGCCGGGCGGGTGCCTGCTGGTGGAGACGGGCGGGCACCAGGCGACGCGGACGGCCGAGGCCGTCGCCCGGGCCGGTCTGGTGCCTCGGACGGCCGTCTGCGAGGAGCTGTACGCCACCGTCGTCCTCGGCTCCCCGGCCGGTGCCGGCGACGGGCCGCGGCGGTGCTGACGGCCGGACCGACGGCGGAGGGCCGGGGCGCCCCGGTGCGGGGTGCCCCGGCCCTCCGGTCGGGTGGTGCGCGGTCGAAGGTGCGTCAGGTCACTTGACCGCGCACGCCTTCCCGTTCAGGGAGACGGCGTCCGGGTCGGCCGCCTGGCCACCGGAGGTCCCGTTGAAACCGAAGTTCACGGAGCCGTTCGCCGGGATGGTGCTGTTCCACTGCGCCGGCTTGGCCACGACGTCCCGCCCGGTCTGGACGACCTGGGCGTTCCAGGCCTGGGTGATCCTCTGGTCGTCGGCGAAGGACCAGGTCAGCTCCCAGCCGCTGAGCGTGGCGGTGCCGGTGTTCTTGACCGTCACGTTGGTGCTGAAGCCGCTGTTCCACCGGCTGGAGGAGTAGGTCACCTCGCAGGTGGGCGTCTCACCCGGGTCCTCGCCGCCCGGGTCCTCGCCGCCGTCGCCGCCCTGGCCGAGGTCGTCGAGGTAGGAGGCGACCCAGGCCAGCGGGGCGTTCCAGTTGATGGTGATCTCGTTGGTGGCCCAGGACTCGATGTGGTCGATGTAGCACATCGCCGGGGCGCAGCCCTGGAGCCTGTCCTGGGCGATCGGGTCCTGGATCTCGACGTTCGGGCCGCCCGCGACGGAGCCGGGTGCCGGGTTGGGCAGGTCCGGGTCGAGCTGGTTGGCCCAGAACCGGTGGTGCTGGTTGCGCGAGTCGCGCTCGCCGTAGCCGGTGACGTAGGACTGGTTGAGCGGGTTGCGGCCCAGCAGGTAGTCCATGCCGCGCAGCACCGCGTCGCGGTAGGCGGCCTCACCGGTCAGGTCGTGCGCGGTGGCCAGGACCACCATGTTGTTGAGGACCTGGCTGTTGGAGCCCCACACGTAGTGGTTGTCCTGCGGCGCGTAGGGCACGCCGTAGGCGGCGCCGCGGGAGTCGGCGGCGTAGCCGTCGGCGGCCTCGGTGACCATGGCGCGCACGCCCCGCAGCTGGGCGTCGGTCAGCTCGTTGGGCACGGTGGCCAGGCTGAGCGCGCCCAGGCCGGCGGTGGCGCCCCAGGACATGCCGCCGCGCGGGAAGACGGCGTCGGTGTCGCCGTGCAGCGGGGAGCCCATGACCTCCTGGCGGTAGGTCTCCTTGCCGGTGGTGACGAAGAGTTCGGCAGCGGCCCAGTAGAACTCGTCGCGGACGTCGTTGTCGCTGTAGGCGCCGCCGCCGGTGCCGTCGTTGGGGTCGGCGAGCATGTCCGGGTGCGCCTTGGCGGCGGCCCAGGCGGTCTCGGCGGCGTCCAGGCACCGCGCGGCGAAGTCCGCGTCGTACTCCTCGAACAGACGGGCGCACTGGGCGGCGGTGGCGGCCACGTTGAGGGTGGCGGCGGTGGACGGCGCGTGCAGCTCGCGCGGCTGCGGGTCCTGGTGCGGCAGCAGCGGCAGTCCGGTCCACTGCCGGTCGTGGATCTTGTGGTGCGCCATACCGGCGAGCTCCTCGCCGTCGGGCACCATCATCCGCATCATGAAGTCCATCTGCCAGCGGGCCTCGTCCAGCACGTCCGGGACGCCGTTGCCGCGCTCGGGGACGCGGAGCTTCCCGTCGCCGAGCGCGGCGCCGTCGGCGCCCTCGGCGGTGAGGGTGCGCTCGTAGTTGGACATCACCTGGGCGGCGGAGATGCCGCCGTTGACGACGTACTTGCCGTGGTCACCGGCGTCGTACCAGCCGCCGGAGACGTCCAGGGTGTAGTCGCACAGGCCCTCCTGGCACGGGACCTCGGTGTCGCCCTGGTTGGGCTCGACGCCGACGTGTCCGGCGGGACGGGCGTACTCCTCGCCCACCAGGTCGGCGTCGATCTCGATGCCGCTGCGGTTGTGGTAGAAGTACGCCAGCGCGTCCGAGCGCAGCTGCGAGTACAGGTCGTCGCCGATGTCGAAGGGCTCGCTGGTCTCGCCGTCGATGGTGACGGTGTAGCCCTCGCCCGCCTCGGTGAAGTCGCCGAAGTCGAAGGTGTGGACGTTCTGGCGCGAGGTGGGGTCGGTGCCGGCGGGCGTGGTGGTGCCGGAGGCCTTCTCGGTGCCGTCGGCGTCCTTGAGCGTCCAGGTCAGGGCCGAGGTCTTGTCGGTGACGAAGGTGCCGTTCTTGGGCCCCTCGGTGAGGTAGCCGACCTGGTTGACGCGTACCGGCGAGCCGGTGTCGGGCTCGTAGACGGGCGGCTCGGCGCCGCCGGTGAGCGAGACGTCGTCCACGCAGAAGGTGTACGCCTGCTCGCTGCCGCCGATCTGGAAGGCGAGCTGGGCGGCCTCGTGGTCGGCGCCCGCGGTGAAGACGTGGGTGAAGGTCTTCGCCTCCGCTTCGACCCGGTCGGCCGAGGCGTGCTCGGTGGTCCAGGGCTCGGTGGCCATCTGGACGTTGGTGCGGACGGTGACCGGCACGGTGGCGCTGGCGGTGAAGCTCAGCTCGTAGCCCTCGCCCGCGGCGAGCGGTATGTCGTTCTGCCCGACGATGGCGTCCCAGGGGTTCTCCGTGCCGGCGGGCACCTCGGCGCACAGGCGGCCGTCCACGACCTCGCCGGGGCTGTTCTCCGTCCACCACCAGCCGGTGGTGCCGTTCGAGAAGTCGCCGTTGGTGATCAGTTCGGGCCCGTCGGCGGACTCGGCCGCCAGTGCGGGGACGGTCAGGGCGCCGGCCAGCAGTCCGGCGGCGGCCACGGCGCCCAGCACGCGGCGCCTGCCGCGGTGCGGGCGGCGCGTCGCCCGGGGCTGAGGGGGCGGATGAGGTGTCACAGTTCGGTCCTTCCGGCGTGGGGAAAACGGACGGGGCGACGCGACGGCATGACGAGATGCTCCCCACAACACCTGGGAGCGCTCCCATAGATCGTGGGGTGCATGACAGAAACCGTCAAGACGTCGGACGCCGCCAACGGATTCCCGCAACCGGGCGGACCGCCCGCCGGCCACGGCGCGCGTTCCCGGGCCCGCGGCGGCGCGGGCCCGGGAACGCGCGGCTCAGCCCAGGGTCACCGTGGCCCGGGCGCCGGCCGAGCGCCGGCTGCCGGGCACCGGGGCGCCCCGCCGCCCGCCCAGCCGGCGCCGTACCCCGCGCACCAGCCGCTCCGCCGTGAAGCCGGCCCCGTGGACGAACCGCATGGCCGGGCCGAAGGACGGCGCCGTCAGCAGCCCGGCGAAGAACAGGCCCGGCACCGAGGACTCGAACCGGCCGTCCACCTCGGGCGCCCGGCCGGTCCCCGCCAGCCGCAGGCTGTTGCGCACATACGGGTCCAGCAGGCCCAGCCGCCCGATGTCCGGGACGAATCCGGTGGCGGCCACCACATGGTCGGTCTCCAGGGTCGTCGCGGCCCCCCCGGCCGTCTCCAGACTCAGCCGCACTCCCCCGCCCGCCGGGGCGGCGGCCCGCAGCCGCTGGCCGAGCAGCACCGGGATCCGGCTCTCCACGCGGTCGCGCAGCCACCAGGCTCCGGCCGGGCCCAGCGCCCGGTCCACGATCCGCGTCCGCAGCGCGCCGGGCAGGCGGCGGACCACCCAGGGAGTCTCGGACCACACCCAGCTGGGCCAGCCCGTGCCCAGCCCGCAGTGCGGATCGATCAGGGAGCGCAGCGCGGAGCGCTCCAGGGGCTGGGGCGGGGTGTTCCAGGCGACGCCGTCGGCGCGGGCCACCACCCGGGGATGGGCGCCGCACTCGGCCAGCAGGGCCGCGGTCTCCAGGGCCGCCTGCCCGGCGCCGATCACCGTGACGTCCCGGCCGCGAAAGCGCGACAGGTCCCGGTGGTGGCTGCTGTGTGTGACGAGTTCGCGGGGCAGGGCCCGCAGCGGTTCGGGCCGGTGGGCGAACGGCATCAGGCCGACCGCCAGGGCCACCGTCCGCGTCAGGATCGCCTCGCCCGCCTCGGTCTCCACCAGGAAGCCCTCTGTCCGGGGGCGCACGGAGACGACCGTCTCCTCCTCGACCGACGGCACCGCCGACCGCCCGAACCACAGCCCGTACTCGGTGAAGACACCGATCGGCAGCGGGTTGCCGTGCTCGGCGCGCAGCCCCCGGGAGGCGCAGTAGGCGGCCAGGGTGTGCTCACCGGAGGGGTCGGACAGGTTCGAGGACCAGGGCTCGGACTTGAGGAACATCCCCTCGGGCATGTGGTCCCGCCAGGAGGCCATCGGGCGGCCGAGGACGCGTACCCCGATCCCGGCCGCCGCCGCGTGGGACGCGATCGACAGTCCGTAGGGGCCCGCGCCCACCACTACCAGGTCGTACATGGTCGGTCACCGTTCTCTCGTCGTGGGGTCTTCATGCCGTGGGGTGTTCGGTGGTGCGCAGGTCCGCCGGGGCCCGGGGCGCCCCCAGGGGCGCTCCGGCCACGCCGGTGCGGCCGCTCCCGCCGCCCGCGCCTTCCGGTGCCGGCTCGCGGACCACCGGCCGTCCCGGACGCAGCAGGCGCCGCCCCAGGCGCACCGCGGCCTTGCGCCCGCCCTGTCCGAGCCAGGAGGCGGTCATGGCGAGGAAGGGCGCCGGGTCGTCCGCGGCGAACCAGGCGGTCTCCGTCTCCCGCGGCTCCCGCCTCCCCTCCTCCGTGTCCTCCGCGCCGTCCGTGCCGCCCGCGGCGGCCGAGCGGCCGCGCCGGGCGGCGGTGAGCGGCAGCCCTTCGGAGGGCAGCGCCGCCAGCGAGGACAGCAGGGCGTAGTTCTCCGCGACGAAGAGGCGGCCCGGCACGGGGCCGGCCGGGGCGGCGGTGCGGCCGGTGAGGTCCAGGTGCAGGGCGCGTACGACGTCCAGCCCCGAGCGGTCGGTGAACAGCCGGAACTGCGCGCCGGGACGGGGGTTGAAGTCCAGCAGCCGGTAGGTGCCGGTGGCGGCGTCGAAGCGGAAGTCCAGGTCGAGGATGCCCCGGTAGTCCAGGTGTTCGGCCAGCAGCCGTGCCGCCCGCTCGACCTCGGGGTTCGGCAGCCAGCGGCCGACCGCCGTGAGGCCGGCGTCCACCGGCCAGGACCGCTCCTTGCGCCCGGCCCCTCCGGCGAGGCGGACCGCGCCGCCGGTGAAGCAGCCGTGGAAGAACCAGTCGGTGTCGCGGCCGCCGGGCACGAGCCGCTGGAGCAGCAGCCGGCTGCCGGCCTCGCCGCTGCGCCGGTACAGGGCGCGCGCCTGGTCCTCCGTGGTGACCACGGTGGTGCTGCGCAGTGTGCCGCCCTGGGGCAGCAGCCAGGGGCGGCTCCACTTGGCGATCAGGGGCAGGCCCAGCTCCCGGGCCGCGGCGGCGGCCTCGCCGGCGCTGCGCGGGCTCACGGTCGGCGGGTGCGGGATGTCCAGCTCCGCGCACATGGCGGCCAGGCGGGCCTTGTCGGCCACCCGCTGCGGCAGTTCGGGCGGCTGCTCGGGCAGCAGGAAGCGTCCGGCGAGCCGTCCGGCCAGACGGGCCGCGGCGATGGCGCCCATGTCGTCCATGGGGATCAGGACGGCGGGTCGTCCGATGCGGTCGGAGATCTGGCGGAGCGTCCGCTCCAGCCGGTCGTCCGACGCGCCGCCGGCGTCGACCGTCTCTCCCGTCCGGTGGGCGCCGCGGACCCCGTCCGCCGGCAGTTGGTGCCCCTGTCGCAGGTAGCGGGAGCGGCCGATGGGGCAGTGCGGCGACTCGACGACGGCGTGGACCTCGACACCGGCGCGCCCCAGGGACCTGATGGCCCCCAGGGTGCCGTGGTGGAAGGGGTTCCGGTCGAGTCTCAGCAGCAGTACGGGTACCTCGGTGTCGAACGGTGGCGACATGGTGCGCAGTCCTCGGTGTTCCTCGGGAGTTCTTCCTTGCGGTTTTCTCTGGTGTTCTCTGGTGGTCTCTGGGTTTCTCCGGCGTTCGCGGGGCCGTTCGGCGCTCTGCGGACTTCCCCGCCCCTCTCCGTTCTCCTCCGCTGTTCCGCCGACGGTCCCACCGGTTTCCGGATCCTCGGCACCGCCGGCCCCCGGAATTCCTCCCGGCACTGGGCCGAGTGAGCGACGGGAAAAGCGAACGGGTTATCAGAAAGCAGCCCTGCGGATCATTTGACGGATTCTCCGATTAGTGTCTCGGAAAAGACGCGCAGGGCCGGGGAGAACGAGCAGGCCGTTCTGGCGACGCAGCAAGGAGGCACCATGCCCCATCGACACCTCCGACCGGGAAGGACCGGCCGGCACCGGAAGCCCGCGGCGCCCGCCCGGCGCCGCAGACTGACGGCCGCGTGCGCCGGGGCCGTCGTCGCCGGAGCGCTGGTGGCGGGCGGCGCGCTGGCGACCGGCACGTTCGGGGACGGTGGCGGGCCCCGCCCGCCGGACGGGGCGGGCTCCTCCTCCGTGGCCGCCGGCGCCTTCCTCGGGTCGGGTTCGGACGGGGTGCGGCGGATCGCGGAGCTGCGGGAGTGGCTCGGCGGTGCGGACCTGCGGGTGGGCCACACCTATCTGCCGGGCGACACCTGGGAGCGCATCGAGAGCGACCCGTACTTCCTGCGCCCCTGGGCCGAGTGGCGGCGCGCCGACCCCGACCGGCTGTTCGTGCTCAACGTGCCGATGCAGGCGCGCAACGAGGCCGGCGTCCCCGACCACGAGGTGCGCGAACTGCTCGCCCAGGGCGCCCGGGGCCGCTTCGACCACCACTTCCGCACCCTGGCCGGGCACCTGGTCTCCGCGGGAGTGCCCGACACGGTGATCGTGCTGGGCTGGGAGATGAACGGCACCACCTACACCCACCGCTGCGCTCCGGACCCGCGGGCGTGGAAGGCGTACTGGCGGCGCATCGTCGGCGCCATGCGGTCGGTGGACGGGCAGCGGTTCCGCTTCGACTTCGCGCCCAGCCGGGGAAGGGACGCGATCGGCTGGACCGAGTGCTACCCGGGTGACGACGTGGTCGACATCATCGGAATGGACTCCTACGACCAGCCGCCCGGCGAGACGTTCGACGATCAGGTGAACCAGCCCTACGGCCTGCGGCACCAGGTGGATTTCGCCGCCGCGCGCGGAAAGCAGATCTCCTATCCCGAATGGGGGCTGTTCCGCAGGGGCGACAACGCCGAGTACATGCGCCGCATGCTGGACTGGATCGAGGAGCGGAAACCGCTTTACCACACCATCAGCGACTACTGTCCGCACGGTGTGTGGCGGTGCGAGGAGAACCCCAGGTCCTCCGCGGTCTTCCGGGAGAGGATGACGCCCGGCGCCTCGCGGCCGGGGCGGAACCGGCCGGAGTTCTGCGTGGACCTGGGCCGCTGGCTGGGCGGCTGGTTCGGCGACCGGCGGCTGTGCGTCACCCTCTCCTGGGCGAGGAGGCCCTAGGGCGTGTTGTGAAAGTAGCGTCGTGCGCCCGTAGGGTGCGCGGGGCGGCGCCGGGTGCGTGCGATGGCAAGGCGGAGGGCCGAGAGCGCAGCGTGCTGCGCCGAGGCCCGACAACGCAGCAAGGGCGCGTGCATGGCGCCGCCCCGCAGACGGGACTTTCGCAACACGCCCTAGGCCGGGCCCCGGGCGGCCAGGGGCCGGAGCGCACGCCTCGTGCCCCGCCCCGGCCGGTGCGTTCGCCGGCCGGGGCGGGGTACGGGGTGTGCGGCGGTTCACCGGGCGGACCGCCGGCTCAGCTTCCGCCGTTCCTCCGGCGCCCCTTCCCCGGCCGCCGCCTTGGCGGAGGGCGCGGAGACGGACGCCGCGGCCGCTGCCGCCGCCTTGGCCGCGGCCTTGACGGCGGGTGCGGGGACTCCGGAGTCCGCGGCGGGCGCGGCCTGGGCGGGAGGCGCGGGTGCCGCGGCGGGGGATTCCGGAGCGGAGGGTTTCGGCGGACGGGGCGCGTCGGCGGCGGGCGCCGGCCGCTCGGCGCGGGCTCTCCGGTCCGCGGTCCCGGCGGGGGCCGGTACGCCGGCGGAGACCGGGGTGCGGCGGCCCCGAGGCGCGGCCAGCATCGCGAGTCCGCCGACGAGCCCGCCGGCGCAGATGCCCACCGCGACGGCGAGCGCCGCCGAGGGCGAGGCGGGCTCGGTGGGGTCGAGCGCCGGGGCGAACAGCGACAGCCGCACCCCCGTGCTGCCGGTGGCATGGTTCCCGGTTCTGGTCAGGGCGTTGGCCACCGCGTTGGAGGCGGCCGCGGCCCGGCCGGGACTGGACGCGGTACCGGTGATCTCCACCATGGGCGCGTCCGGGGAGGTGGCCGAGCGCACGGCGTCGCGCAGCTCCTCCACCGGCATCCTCGCCGCCGCCCTCGCGTCGGCGAGGACGGCGCTGTCGGTGGCGACGCGGCCGTACGCCTGGGCGAAGCCGAGGGCGGTCGCCGAGTCCGCCCCGGGGCCGGGCACCACGACCACGTAACTGGTCGCGGTGTAGCGGGGCGTGGCCAGCAGGCCGTAGGCCACCGCGCCGACCAGGCCCAGCAGGACTCCCAGGGCCAGCGGCCACCAGGCGGGCGGGGAAGGGGTCCGTCCCGGCGACGAGAGGCGGGCGAACGGGCCGGTGCCGCGCGGCGGCGCGGCCGGTTCGGGCGGTTCGGGCGGTTCGGGCGTGCGCGGCTCGGTCAGGGTCTCGCTCAAGGCGGGCTACCTCTTCGTCGTCGGGGCGGTCTGGGCGGCGGAGGTGGTCGGAACGGCCGGGGCGGGCAGGGGCGCCGCGAGGGCGCGTACGGCGGCGTGTGCGGCGGCGCCCGCGGCCGGCCTCGCGGGGGCGCGGCCGTGGAGCTCCTCGTACAGGGCCATGAGCCGGTCAGCGCCGCGGGCCACGTCGTAGCGGCGTACGGCCTCGCAGACCGGGGCCCGGCGCCTGCCGGGCGGTACCGACGACGGCTCGCGCAGCGCCGCGACCAGGCTCGCGACCCCCGGTTCGACGCGGTGTGCCCCGGGGGCGTGGGAGCGCGGCAGTTCGTCGATGGCCGGGCAGGTCACGTGGAGCACGGGCAGCCCGGCCGCCAGCGCCTCCAGCACGGCCAGTCCGAAGGCCTCCTCGGCCGACGGAGAGACGAACACGTCCATGGCGCTGAGCAGTCCGGGGATGTCCGGGCGGCCCTCGTGCCCGCCGGGCTCGGCCCCCACCGCTCCCCCGCACTCCCCCAGCAGCCGTACGCGGTCGGCGATGCCGAGCCCGGCGGCCAGTTCGCGCAGCCTGCCGCGCTCCGGCCCGTCCCCGGCCAGGACCAGATGGGTCCCGGGGAGCTGGGCGACGGCCCGTACCGCGATGTCGAAACGCTTGCCGGGCACCAGCCGTCCGACGCCGCCGACCACCAGGGCGTGCGCGGGCAGTCCCAGGCGGTTGCGCACCGAGGCGCGCACCACGGGGTCGAAGCGGAAGCGGGCCGCGTCGATGCCGTTGGGGATGACCTTGATGCGTGAGCCGGGCACACCCCAGCGGCGCAGCCTGGAGGCGACGGTGGTGGAGACCGCGACGGTCGCGGTCCCCATGCGCTCGGTCGCCAGGTACAGGGCGCGGGCTCCCTGGGTGAGCGGGCGACCCTCGATCCGCCGCTCGCCCAGGGAGTGCTCGGTGGCGACCACGGTGCGCGTCCCGGCCAGCCGCGCCGCGATCCGCCCGTAGACGCAGGCCCGGTACAGGTGGGTGTGGACGAGGTCGTAGCGCCCGGCGCGGACGGTGTCCACCAGCCGCGGCAGGGCGGACAGGTCGCGGTTGCCGCGCATCCCCAGGTGGGTGACGGCGGTGCCGTCCGCCTCG
The DNA here is from genome assembly GCF_054072955.1 of Streptomyces sp. SS8. Taxonomy (NCBI): domain Bacteria; kingdom Bacillati; phylum Actinomycetota; class Actinomycetes; order Kitasatosporales; family Streptomycetaceae; genus Streptomyces; species Streptomyces sp. SS8. The sequence continues at coordinate 65,532 of NZ_JBSVCZ010000014.1, read as the reverse complement.
ATGCCCTCGGCGACCGCGCCGGGGTTGGTGAGGGTGACGACGTCGCAGCACAGCGGCAGATGGCGCAGCAGCAGCCGCAGTTGCTGCTCGGCGCCGCCCGCGCCGAGGCCGGTGATGATGTGCAGCACTCTCATCGGTCCTCCTCTCCCGCGCCGTGTTTCCGGGTCCGGGCCCGCTTTCCGGGCGGGCGGCCCGTCCCGCGCGCCGCCGTCATCGTCCGGCCCCGGTGAGGAATCCGGCGGCCGGGACGGTGGGCCCGCTGGGCAGGGCCCGGCGCCGCAGGGGGTGCAGCAGTCTCTTGGCGTACAGCCGCGGCGAGGTGTCCTTCTCGCCGATGTGGACGCGGGGCAGGGCGTGCGGGCCGGTCAGCGGGCCGGGGTCGATGGCGCAGGCGTACGCGTAGCCCGCCGCGCGCACCGCCCGCACCGCGCGGTGGTCGACCGCGCCGTAGGGGTAGCAGAAGCCGTCCGCCCGGCGTCCGGTGATCTCCTCCAGCAGCTCGCGGCTGCCCTCGGTCTCCCGGCGCAGGGTCTCGTCGTCGGCCGCCGTCAGGTCGAGGTGGAGCAGCCCGTGGGAGCCGACCTCCATTCCGGCGCCGACGGCGGCGCGGATGCCCGCCTCGGTCAGCAGCGGCTTGCGCGGGCCCAGCGGGTCCCACTCGTTGTCGCCGCCGAGCCTGCCGGGCAGGACGAACACGGTCGCGGTGCAGCCGTGGCGGCGCAGCAGCGGCACGGCCTCCCCGATGAAGTCGGCGTACCCGTCGTCGAAGGTCAGGCCCACCAGGCCCGCGCCGCGCCCGGCCGCTCTCTCCCGCAGCAGCTCGCCCACCCCCACGCCGCGCAGGCCGCGCCGCCGCAGCCAGCGCAGCTGGCGGTCCAGGCGGCCCGGCGAGACGGTGACGTTGTAGGGGTCCTCGGTGTGCTCGGCAACCGAGTGGTACATCAGCACCCAGGGGCGCACCGGCCGCATCCGCGGCAGCGAGGCGGGGGGCGCGGGGGCGGCGGAGGGGGCGGGTGCGGTCGTGCGGGCCGGATCAGCGGGCATGGCGGAACCTTCGTGTGACGGCGGTGAGCAGCTGCGGTACTTCGGGCGCCCGGACGGCGAGCGCGGCGGCGGTGAAGGCGGCCGGGACGACCAGCGCCCCGGCGGCGGCGGTGGGCAGCGGGGAGGGCAGGAGCGGTGCGGCGGCCAGGCCGGCCGCGGTGGCCGCGGCGGCGGCCAGGGCGAGCCGGAGCAGACCGGCCGCCACCGCGCGCACCCGGACGGGCAGGACGCGGGTGCGCAGGCCGCACAGGAGCAGCAGTGCGGTGGTGGTGATCCCGGCGGCGTTGGCCGCGGCGATGCCGTGGACGCCCCAGTGGGGGGCGGCCAGGGCGCCGGCCGCGACGGTGAGCAGCAGGCCGGCGGCCATCGCGGCGGCCGGGTACCAGGTGGGCCGGGCGGCGGCGAAGAACGGCCGCACCAGGGCGCCGGCCAGGCAGTGGCCGAGCAGCCCGGTGGCGTAGACGCGCATGACCGAGGCGGTGGCGGCGGTGTCCGCGGCGCCGAAGGCGCCCCGCTCGAAGAGGAGCTGGACGATCTGGGGGGCGTAGGCGATCACGTACGCGGCCCCCAGCAGCACCACCGTCGCGGCCAGCACGAGATCGCGCTCCACGCGCCGCCGGGCCCGCTCGGTCCGGCCGTCGGCCATGGCCCGGGCGACCAGGGGGAAGGTGACCGTGCACAGCAGCAGGGAGAACGTCATGGGCAGTTGGGCGATCTTCTGCGCGTAGTTCAGGTGCGAGATCGCGCCGGGCGGCAGCCCGGAGGCCAGGAAGCGCTCGACGAGCACCTGCGACTGGCGGGAGAGCGCGAAGACGGCCACCGGGGCGACCACGCCCCAGCCCACCAGCGCCGCGGCGCGCGGGGCGCGTACGGCGCGGGCGCCCCGGCGCGCGCGGGGGGTTGCGGCGGCGCGCAGGTGCAGGCGCCGCCAGAACGCCGGGAGTTGGACCAGGACCATCGCCAGGCTGCCCGCGGCCACTCCGAGCGCGGCGGCGCGCACCCCCCACCGGGCGTGCAGTCCCAGCACCACGGCGATGACGGCGATGTTGTAGGCGCAGTAGATCGCCGCCGGGGGAACGAAGCTGCGGTGGGCGCGCAGGGCCGCGCTGAAGTATCCGGCGGTTCCGAAGCCCAGCACGGTGACGGCCGTCAGCCGGGTGCAGTCCACCGCCAGGCCGGGGTCGGCCAGGCCGGGTGCGAGGGCGCCCACCAGCAGCGGCGCCAGCAGTGCCACGGCCGCGGCGGCGCACGCCAGCGCCAGGAGCAGCCGGGGAAGCGTCGCCGCCAGCAGGGCGCGCACCGGGTCGGCGGGGTTCTCGGGGTTCTCGGGGTTGTCCGGGAAGGGGGTTCCGGTGCCTCCCTCCCCGGCCGCGCGGACCGCGGCGCGGCGCGACAGCGCGAGGCTGAACGCCGGGACCAGCACCAGCGCCATGGCGTCCTCGATGAGGATCGTCGAGGCGAACTCGGGGACGGTCCAGGAGACCAGGAAGGCGTCCGTCTCGCTGCCCGCGCCGAACAGGTGGGCGATGGTCTGGTCCCGTACCAGGCCGAAGAAGGAGCCGGCGGCGGTGAGGACGGCGGTGGCCGCGGCGGCCCGGGCGACGAACCGCCTGCCCGGCGCGGAACCGGAACCGGGCGCGGCCGGGGAGGCGGAGGGGCCGGAGGGCGGCGGGGGCGCGGTGGGCGCGCCGGTCGCGGTGCTGGTGCTCACCGTGCGCCCGCCTCCTTCGCGCCCCGCGCGCGGCCGGTGGCCGCGGCACCGACCGCCGCCGCGGGCGCCAGTGCCCACCAGGCGGCCAGGCCGAGCGCCACGGCGGTCAGCACCGTGGACGGGCCCCCGATGTCGGCGTAGAGGAAGTCGACGCAGACCAGGACGAGCAGGCCGGTCGCGGCCAGACCGCAGTCGGCGTCCCGTCCCGCCGCCCGTGCCCGCCGCAGCCGCCGCACGCCCAGTACCAGCAGCGCGGCCCAGCCGCCTGTGACGGCGACGGCCCCGGCCAGCCCGTGCTCGGCCAGGAGGAGCAGGTACATGTTGTGCGGGGACAGCAGGGGCTGGCGGTGGAAGTCCTGTCCGGCCCCGGCGGTGTCGCTCGCCGAGGACAGGGCGAGGGAGGCGTGTGAGTCGCGGTGCTCGGCGAATCCCCTCGGGCCCACCCCGGTCAGCGGGTTCTCGTGCCAGATCTCCACCGCGGCGGCCCACATGGTGTAGCGGTCGGTCACGGACTGGTCGGGCTCCGCGGTGACCTCGGTGATGCTGGCGGCGCGCTCGGCGACGAGATCGCCGCCCACGCCGAATCCGCCGACCAGGACCACCGCGGCGGCCGAGGCGGCCACCAGGACGCGCAGGGCCGTCCGCAGGCCCGTCAGGAGCAGCACCGCCGTGCAGGCGGCGGCGGTGGAGATCCACGCACCCCGGCTGAAGGAGAGGACCAGGGGCACCAGGAGCGCGGCGGCGGTACCCAGCGCCGCGGGCCGCAGCCACCGGGGTGCTCCGGCGGGCGGGGCGAGCCCGGCGGCCAGGGCGACGACGACGCCGCAGGAGACGGCGGAGGCCATCCCCATGACGTCCGCCGGACCGAAGGTGCCCACCGCCCGGACGTTCTCCCCCTGGTACGAGGCACCGGTGCCGGTGAGGTACTGGTGGACGCCGATCGCCCCCTGCGCCACGGCGACCGCCACCAGCGAGGCGGCGACCGGCCGGGCGTGCCGCGGCGAGCGCAGCACGAGCACCAGGGCGGCCGGCACCAGGACGAACACCTGGAGCAGGCGGACGTAACCGGTGAGGCCGGCCACGGGGTCCTGGGCCGTCACCGCCGCCAGCGCCAGACCGGCGGCCGGCGCCGCCAGGACGGCGGCGGCCGTGGCGTCCAGCGGGCGCGCGCGGGTGCGCAGCGCCCACGCGGCGCAGCACACGACCAGGGCGCCCGAGGCGGCGTCGGCGAGGGTGGGGCCCGCGCCACCCCCGCCGGGCTCGCGGTACGCGGGCACGCACACCAGCAGGACGGTGGCGAGCGCGGGCAGCACCGGCCAGTGGGCGGCCGCCGCCCTCACGGGACGGGCCCCGCGGGGCCCGGGGGCCGGGACCCGCACGAGGGCCCCGGGCTCCGCGGGCCCGGTGGGCCCCGCGGGCTGTGCCGTGGCCGTGCCGGACGCGTTGACCGTGGTGGCCGTCGTCACCTCAACTGCCCCCGAGCCGGAGGACGGAGCCCGCGGTGCGCAGCAGGATCGAGACGTCCTGCCACAGCGACCAGGTCTCGATGTAGTGGTTGTCGAACCGCGCCCGGTCCTCGATGGAGGTGTCGCCGCGCAGTCCGTGCACCTGGGCCAGCCCGGTGATCCCGGCGGGCATCCGGTGGCGGGCCGCGTAGCCGGGGTGGAGCCGGCTGAAGTGCTGGACGAAGTACGGGCGTTCGGGCCTGGGCCCGACCAGGCTCATGTCGCCGCGCAGTACGTTCCACAGCTGGGGCAGCTCGTCCAGCGAGGTGCGGCGCAGCACATGGCCGACCGTGCTCATCCGGCGGTCGTCGGCGACGTTCCAGCGCGTCGCCGACTCGTGCTCGTCACGGGGGCGCAGGGTGCGGAACTTCAGGACGGTGAACGGACGCCCGCCCAGGCCGATCCGCTCCTGACGGAAGATCACCCCGGGCCCGTCGGCGATCCGGACGGCGAGCGCGCAGGCCAGCAGCACCGGGGCCACGGCCACCAGCGCCACGGCGGCCACCGCGACGTCCAGTGCGCGCTTGCCGCGCAGCCCGGCCCGGCGGTGCCGGGGCCGCGGGTCCAGGCGGCGGCAGGGGAAGCCCCACAGGTGCTCGGCCGTGCGCCCGGCGCCGCGGGGGTGGAGGGCGGTGGCCGGGTGCGCGGCCGGGGAGGCCGCGCCGACCACCCACACGGTGCAGTCCAGGTCCGTGAAGAGCGGCACGAGCGCCGCGGCCTCCGGGTCCGTGCCGGGGTCGCGGGTGAACACCGCGTCGCGCACGGCGTTCTGGATGGCGGCGCGGACGATGTCCTCGCGTCCGGTGAGCACCGGCACCGAGACTCCCTCGGCCAGTGCCGCGTCGGCCGGTTCTCCTCCCGGCTCGACCACCCCGACCGGGCGCATCCCGTACTCGGGGTGCTCGTACAGGGCGGTGGTGACGCGCCGTCCCGCCTCCCCGGCGCCGACCACCAGGGCGGAGCGCGGTCTGCGGCGTCCGGCACGGCGGCGCGCCATGTGGACGGCGCCGCGCGCGGCGCAGGCCAGAGCCGTGTGGGCGGCCACCGCGGCCGCCAGGACCGTCCAGTCCGGGGTCCTGCCCTGCCAGGTCGCGGCCGGGAGCACGGCGGCCGCGCACCAGGCCGCGGCCGTACCGCCGAGCAGGGCGGGCAGTTCGCCGAGCGCGGTCGGCGCCAAGGCGATGCGGTAGAGGCCGGCGCGGGCGTTGAGCGGCATCAGGACGGCCAGCAGGGCGGCGCACAGCACGGCGGCCGCGAGCGGCCCCCCGCCGCCGCCCGCTCCGGGCGCTGCGGTCACGGCGGCGGCCGCCGTGACCGCGGTGAGGCAGTCGGCGGCGGTGAGGAGGGCGGCGGCGCGGCGCCGGTGCGGATTGCCGCGCAGGGTCGCCGGCAGCGGCCGGTGCGCGGGTCCGCGCGGCGGGCCGACGTGGGTCGCCGCGGTACGGGGTTTGGGTTCCGGCAGGGGCAGGACCCGGCTCGGGTTGGATGTCCCGGTGTTGTCCGTGGTCATCGCCTGATGTGCTCCCTGGTGTCGGGGTGGGGATCGGGATGGGTGCGGGACGGGAGTCCGGTGGCCGGCCGGGGAAGGCGGCCGGCGGGGGCCGGCGGGCGGGTCCACCGGCGGGGCGCGGCGGCGGACCGCTCGGCCAGCACCTCGGCGTACAGCCGCGCGACCCGCTCGGCCGTGTGCCGTACGTCGTGGAAGGCCCGGACGTGTTCGGCGGCCAGCAGCCCCAACTCGTGCCGGAGCGGCGGGTCGGCCAGCAGCGAGGCCAGCGCGCGGGCCAGGGCTCCGGGGTCCTCCGGCGGGACCAGGAAGTCGGCGGCGCGGCCCGGCGGGAGGCTCTCGGCCGCGCCGGTCACCGCGGTCGCCACCACCGGGCGGCCGCAGGCCATCGCCTCCAGCGGGACGAGCGCCATCCCCTCCCAGCGGGAGGGGAGCACCACAGCGTCGGCCGCCGCGTACCAGGCCGCCGTGTCCTGTGCCGTCCCGGCGAGCAGCACCCCCGCGGGTGCCTCCGAGGCCAGTTCCCGGCGCGACGGGCCGTCACCGACCAGCACCAGCCGGGCGCCGGGGACGCGGGCGGCGACCTCGGGCCAGGCCCTCAGCAGCACGTCCTGCCCCTTCTGCCGGCACAGCCTGCCGACGCAGACGGCCAGGGGGGCGTGCGGAGGCATCCCGGCGATCGCGGGCAGGGTGGTGCGCGCGCGGGCGCGGGCGGCTCCGTCCGCCGGGCGGAAGCGGCCGGTGTCCACGCCGTTGTGGACCACCGCCCAGCGGGCGCGCACCCCCGACGCCTCGCCGTGCCGCAGTTCGTCGCCGGCCACGCACAGCACGCGGTCCGCCCAGCGGGCCGCCAGCCGCTCCCAGTACAGGGCCAGCCGGGCGGTCGTCCCGCCGACCGCGTCGAAGGACCAGGCGTGCGGCTGGTGGACGGTGGGGACGCGGCCCCGCAGGGCGAGCCGCAGGGCCAGTCCGGCCTTGGCGCTGTGCGTGTGCACCAGGTCGGGGCGGACGCGCCGCACCAGCCGGGCGGCCCGTACCGCCTCGCCGTACAGGCCCGGGCCCGGTTCGCGCAGCGCGGGCCAGTCGGCCACCTCCGCGCCGGCCGCGGCGGCGTCCCGGCCCAGCGCGCCGCCGGGCGGGCAGGCCACCACGGCGCGCGTCCCCGCCGCGGTCTGGGCGCGGACCAGGTCGGTGACGACCCTGGCCACCCCGCCGTCCACGGGCTGGGAGAAGTGCAGCACCGTCATGGGAACCGCTTGCCGATCGTTGTGGGACACGCGTGAACTCGCCATTCGTCGAAGCGTTCTGACGTCGCGCCGAGGGCGCCGGTCCGCGACTCTCAGCGGCGCGCGTCGACCTGCAGGAAGACCGCTCCGAGCTGGTAGCCCTCGTCACGGGTGGTGAAGCGGAACGTCAGCGAGTCGCCGCCGCGCACCAGCGCGGGGGTGATGCCGTGGACGTCGGAGTCGTAGCCCAGCGTGTCGGGGTGGGCGGGCACGCGGGGCGCCGGGCGGCCGTGGTCGGTGATCGTGGAGTTCATGGGGTCGTCGGCGGGGTTGGCCGCGTCGCGCACCCGGTGGGCGGGCGCGGTGCCGGTGCCCACCGTCAGCGTCTCCCCGCCCCGGCCCCGGTCGCCGTCGTAGGCCACCACGCCCGCCGCGCCGGAGGCCCCGGGCGGCACCGGCAGGGCCTCGGCGGTGATCTCGAGGGCGCCCTTGGAGGGGGTCATGGCCTCGTAGCCGTCCAGGAGCACCAGATGGCGCAGCGGCTCCTTCGGGTGGGCGTAGGCGGCCACCAGGGTCCAGCCGCCCCAGGCGCCGGCGGGCGAGTGGCCCGCGGCGACGTTGAGCTGGGCGACGGTGTAGGAGCCGCCGCCGGACCGCGCGACCAGGCCGGTGACGTCGGCCGAGGCGGTGTAGCCGTCCATGACCGCGGTGCGGCGGTGGCCGACGACGGTGTCGGCGAGGACCTCCTTGTACCGGCCGCCCGGCTCGGCGATCAGCACCCGTCCGTTGTCCTCGGGGGGCTTCTGCTCGCCGACCCGGAGGTTGCCGCCCCAGTACAGCCGGGCGTAGGTGACGCGCGCCCCCTCGGGCAGGCGCAGCTCCGCGCTGCCGGAGTTGTAGGTGTTGGGGTCGTCGTCGATGTCGACGTAGGTCATCTCGTAGTCGCCGTTGTTCCCCTTCGCCACCCCCGTCCGGGCCTGCGCGCACGGCGGCGTGCCGGTGGCGGCGGGGGCGAGGCAGGTAGCCGCGGAGTTGGCGGCGCGCACGATGCCGCCGTGCTGCGTGGCGCGGTACCGCTCCCCGAAGGGGATGCGCGGCGCCTCGCCGGGCGCGGGCGCGGCCGCGGTCGGCGGCAGCGCCATCGCCAGGGCCGCGGCTGCCAGTGCGCACAGCACTCCTCGGCTGGTGAGCCCCAGGGAAACACGCATGGACTTTCTCCGATCGATACCGTTCAAATCGGAGCAAACCATGGCAGACGTGTGCACCTCCCTCGGAGGTGACGCGCGGGGGTTGCGCCGAGCGTGTGACCACCCGGATCAGCGTCCGGCACGTACGGCATCCGCTTGCGGCGGTACGGCCCACAGGAGAGCACCGGAACGGTGATCCCGCTGGGCCCTCCGGGTGATCCTGCGCATCACCCCTGTTGGACCGCCCCCGGGCCGGACAACCCATTCACAGCCCGGATCGACCACGGTTCGAAGAATTCCGAAAGGAGAACGGCGATGATCCGTATCGCCAAGACCGCCGCGATCGCCGCGGCCGCCTGCGCCCTGGTTCTCGGCGGCGCGGGAGCCGCGTCTGCCTGCGGAGACCAGCCCGGCGGTCACAAGGGCGGCCACCAGCAGGGCCACCACGGCGACGGTCACAAGAAGGACCGGAAGAAAGACGACAGGAAGGGCCACAAGAAGGACGACGGCAAGGACCGCGAGAAGGGGTACGAGAAGAAGGACCACCGCAAGGGCGGAGACGACCACCGCAAGGGCGGCCACGACGGAGGCTACGGCGCCTACGCCGGGGCGGTGGCCTTCGGTTCCCCCGGCGTCCTCAGCGGCAACGTGGTGCAGGTCCCGGTCGACTTCGACCTCAACTTCTGCGGCAACCAGCTGACCGTCGTCGGCGCGCTGAACTCGTCCTCCGGGAACGTCTGCGTCAACAAATGATCCGGCGCCTCCGCTCCGCCCCGCCCGCGGGGCGGAGGCCGGTTCGGCCCCCTCCCGGGGCGTCACAGCGGGCGCTCCCCGTGGTGAGGCTCAGGGGCCGCCCTCCTCCTCCTGCTCCCGCACCGCGTCCCGCTCCTCCGCCGCGTCGCGCGGCAGGTCGGGGCCGGCCGGCGGATCCACCTCCACCGGCGGGGTCCAGGGACCGCGCTCCACGGTCTCGCCCGGCTGCATCCCCGGAGTCGGCCCCGCGGCGATCTCGGGCTGCTCCATGTCATCGGCGGCCACGGCGTGCACATCGCCCTTGCCCAGCGGAGAGGCTCCCGGTTCCTCCTCGCTGCCGGGCTCCCAGTGGTCCTCGCCCGTGCCCGTGTCCTCGCCGCTTCGGGGCCGCCCCTGGCCCGGACCGTACGTGGCGTTGCCCGGGTTCCGCGTCCGCTCGGCCTCCTCGGCGATCTCACGGGCGCGCCGCTCCCTGTCCGTGCCCTCGTCCTCAGCGGACATGACCTCGCTCCTCTCCACGGGACCCGGAGTCCGAGCCCGGAAATCCCCGAATGCTTCCCGACGGCGGATCTCGCCGACGCGGCGCGGGTACCCGGCGGCCATGGGAAACATTCTGGTCGGCACCTGCTCGTGGACGGACCCCGCGCTGGTCGGCAGCGGGTGGTACCCCTCCTCTGCCAGGGGTGCGGAGGGACGGCTGCGGTACTACGCCGGGCGTTTCGGCCTGGTCGAGGTGGACTCGACGTACTACGGGCTGCCCAGCACACGCAACAGCCGGCTGTGGGCCGAGCGCACTCCCGACGGGTTCGTCTTCGACGTCAAGGCGTTCTCCCTGCTCACCGGCCACCCCACCCGGGTCGGCTCGCTTCCGGCACAGCTGCGCCCGGCCGGCGCCCCCGCGAGCGCCCGGGTGCGGGCCGGCGCACTGGGGCCGACGGCCGTGGAGGAGGTGTGGCGGCGCTTCGCGGACGCGCTGGAGCCGCTGCGCGCGGCCGGACGGCTGGGCGCGGTGCTGATGCAGTTCCCGCCGTCGCTGCGGCCCGGACCCGACTCGGAGGCGTTCCTGGAGCGGTGCCTGGGGCGCGCGAGCGCACTGGGGTGGCGCACGGCGGTGGAGTTCCGCGACCCTCGCTGGTACGCGCCCGAGCGCGCCGCCGGTACGGCCGACCTCGCCAAGCGCCACGGCGCGGCGCTGGTCGCGGTGGACACCGCACGCGGCCTGCCCGCGTCCGTGCCCCCGGTCGCCGCCGCGACCGCGCCACAGCTGTCCGTGGTCCGCTTCCACGGCCGCAGCCCGCACTGGGGCGCCGGTTCCAAGGAGGACGCCTACCGGCACCGCTACACCGGGGAGGAGCTGGCCGAGTGGGTTCCGCGGATACGGGCGCTGGCGGAGCGGACCGACCGGGTGCACGTGCTGTTCAACAACTGCTGCGGCGACGCGGCCGTCCGCGCCGCCGAGGCGATGAGCGACCTGTTGGAGTGATGCGGCCTTGACCGAGCCGGGCGGAGAGAGGAACGCGCGGGCGGGCACGGGCCGGCGCGCGGGGCCCAGGGAGCGCGACCCCGCCGTGGTGCGCGCGCTGCTGGAGCTCCACGGCCGCACGTACGCGCGAGAGGCGGGCATCCGGCTGCGGAACACCCCCGTGCCGCTGTACCGGCTGCTGGTGCTCTCACTGCTGCTGAGCGCCCGCATCCGGGCGGATACCGCGGTGTCCGCGGCCCGTGCCCTGTTCGACGCCGGGCTGGGCGACGCGCGGAGCATGGCCGAGTCGGCCTGGCAGCGGCGGGTGGACGCGCTGGGCGCGGGCGGCTACCGACGGTACGACGAGCGGACGGCCACCCAGCTCGGCGACGGCGCGGAGCTGCTCCTCCAGCGCTACCGGGGGGATCTGCGCGGGCTGCGCGAGGAGAGCGGGGTGGGCGAGCGGCTCCAGCGCTTCCCCGGCATCGGGCCGACCGGGGCCGACATCTTCCTGCGCGAGGCCCAGGGCGTCTGGCCGGAGTTCGCTCCGTACCTCGACCGCAGGACCCGCGAGGGCGCGCGGCGGCTGGGGCTGCCCTCCCCCTCCCGGGAGCTGGCACGGCTGGTGCCCCGGGAGGAACTGCCCCGGCTGGCCGCGGGGCTGGTCCGCGTCGCCCTCGACCGGAAGGCCGCCGACGAGGTGCTCGCCGCGGCGGATGCGTGAGTTCACTTTTCCTTTCCGTGCCGTTTCCGTGCCGCCGCGCGCTGTTTCCGCGCCGTTGTGCGCGGTGCCGCGCGGTCCTGCACCGCGCTGTGCCGCGCTGCGCCGTTCCCGGGGCTTTCGCGGTGAGCTCCGGAGGCGGGCTCTTGCCGTCACACGGAAAGCGCGTCTATCTTTGGCGCGCTCGTCAACGCAATTGCGTGAGAGCTCAACTGACGGACCGCCGGATACGGCGTAGGGGAGGGACCGGCTGTGGCCGGAAAAGGGCGTCATCGCCGTTACAAGCCCAACGCGGTTTCCCGCGCGTCGCTGACCGTCACCGCGGGAGGGGCCGGAATCGCCATCCCGCTGATCGGGGCCACCGCCGCCCACGCCGCGCCCGAGGAGATCTGGAACAAGGTCGCCGCGTGCGAGAGCAGCGGGAACTGGAATATCAACTCCGGTAACGGTTTCTTCGGCGGTTTACAGTTCAAGCAGAGCACCTGGCAGGAATTCGGCGGTACCGCCTACGCTCCGCGTGCCGATCTCGCCACCAGGGACGAGCAGATAGCCGTCGCCGAGCGGGTGCTCGACGGGCAGGGCCCGGCCGCCTGGCCGGTGTGCTCGACCCGGGCCGGTCTGACCTGGGAGCACCGGGACACCGGTACCACCGCGCAGACCGTCTCGGGGACGGAGGGCAACCAGCCCCGCACCCAGACGCAGGCACAGACGCGGGCCGAGGCCTCGAAACCGGCCGCGAAGCCGGCCGACAAGCCCTCCGACAGCGGCCGGACGCATGTGGTGGCGGGCGGCGACACCCTCTCCGGGATCGCCGACGAGCACGATGTGCGCGGCGGCTGGCAGGCGCTGTACGAGCGCAACCGCACGGTCGTGGGCGGCGACCCGGATCTGATCTTCCCCGGGCAGCGGCTCAGCCTCCAGCAGGGCGGCGCGGCCCGGACGCAGCATGACGACGCCCCCGGCCGGAGCACCACCGTGCCCCGGCAGAAGAGCGCGCCGAAGGCCGGGGAGAAGCCCAAGGCGCAGGAGAGACCGGAGGCACAGGCCAAGCCCGAGGTCCGGGAGAAGCCGAAGGAGCAGGCCAAGCCGGCGGAGAAGGAGAAACCGCGGGAGAAGGCGCAGGAGAAGATCAGGGCGCAGGCCGAGCCCGAGCGGGCCGAGCGCAAGCACTCCGAGGCACAGGCCTCCCCCGGCTACGCCGCGCCCGTCAGCGGCGTCTCCCCCACCACCGCGTACCGCCAGTCGGGCAGCGGCTGGTCCAGCGGCTACCACACCGGCATAGACTTCCCCGTCTCCACGGGCACCTCGGTGCAGTCCGTCAGCCGCGGGCAGGTCGTCTCGGCCGGCTGGGGCGGCGCGTACGGCTACCAGGTGGTCATCCAGCACTCCGACGGCCGCTACAGCCAGTACGCCCATCTGTCGGCGATCTCCGTGCGCTCCGGCCAGCAGGTCAACGCCGGCCAGCGGATCGGGCGTTCGGGATCCACCGGCAACAGCACCGGCCCCCATCTGCACTTCGAGATCCGCACCGGCCCCGGCTACGGCTCCGACATCGACCCGCTGGCCTATCTGCGCGCCAACGGCGTGCGGATCTGACCCGCACGCACCCGCGGCCCGCCCCGCCCGGCACAGTGCCGGGTGGGGCGGCGGGCGGCCGTCACCCGATGTCGCGCCGCTCCAGCGGGTGGGTCGCGGGGCCCTGGATCACCGAGCCGTCCGGGGCGAAGCGCGAGCCGTGACACGGGCACTCCCAGGCCAGTTCCGCGTCGTTGAAGTGGACCAGGCAGCCCAGGTGGGTGCAGCGGGCCGAGACGGCGTGCAGTCGTCCGTCGGCGTCGCGGTGGACGGCGCATCGGCTCCCGCCGACCCGTACGACCGCGCCGCCGCCGGGGGCGATGTCGTCGACGGAGTCGGCGTGGGAGGGGCGCAGCCGGTCGCCGACGAAGTGCTTGGCGACGCCCGCCTGCAGGCTCAGCAGCGAGGGTGCGTCGCGGAAGCCGGGCAGCCGCCGGGGGTCGTACAGCTTCGCCCAGGCCGGCAGGTCGCCGCCGGTGACGTACCGGGCGAGCAGCCGGCCCGCCAGCACCCCGCTCGCCATCCCCCAGCCGCCGAAGCCGGTGGCCACGTAGGTGTGGCGCGCGCCGGGGTGGAACGGCCCGATGTACGGCACCCGGTCGGTGGAGCTGTTGTCCTGGGTGGCCCAGCGGTGGACGATCCGGGCACCGGGGAAGCGCTCGCGCGTCCAGGCCTCCAGCCTCCCGAAGCGCTCGGTGACCTCGGCCGTGCCCGGCAGGAACTTCTCACCGGTGACGATCAGGAGCCGCTGCCCCTGGCCGTAGGGCGCGGTGCGCACCGAGCGGGTGTCGTTCTCGGGGGTCAGGTACATCCCGGCCGGGTCCTGCTCGGCGGGGATCGCGGCGGCGACGACCAGTTCGCGATGCGGCTCCAGCCGGGAGAACAGCAGCGCGCGGTCGAAGACGGGGTAGTGGGTGGCCACGACGACGGCGTTCGCGGTGACCGTGGCGCCGTTCTCGGCGGTCACCTCGCACGGCTCGCCCTCCTCCAGGCCCACCACGCGGGTGCGTTCGGCGATCCGCCCGCCGCGCCGCACCAGGTCCTGCGCGAGCGCCAGGAGGAACTTGCGCGGGTGGAACTGCGCCTGGTCGGCCACGCGTACCGCGCCCCGGACGGGGAACGGGAGCCCGGTCTCGGTGACGTAGGCGGCGGGCAGGCCGGCCTCGGCGGCGGCCTCGGCCTCGGCCCGCAGCTTCTGGGCCGTCTCCTCGGACTCGGCCCAGGTGTAGGCGGGCACGCGCTCCAGCTCGCAGTCCACGTCCAGCTCGGCGGCGGTCGCGGCCAGGTGCCCGATCGCGTCCTGCTGGGAGAGCGCGTACATCCGGGCGCCGTCGGCGCCGTGCTTGCTCCGCAGCTCGTCGTAGACCATGCCGTGCAGTGCGCTGACCTTGGCGGTGGTGTGGCCCGTGACCCCGGCGGCGATCCGGTCGGCCTCCACGACGGTGACCTGACGGCCGGCGCGGGCGAGCTCCCAGGCGGTGCACAGGCCCGCGATGCCGCCGCCGACCACCACGACGTCGGTGTCGGTGCCGCTGCCGGGCTCCAGCGGCGGGTGGGTGGCCTCGGGGGTGACGGGGGCGGTCGCCAGCCAGTACGACTCGTCGTCGGCGGGGGAAGCGCTCACGGCCTGCGGCTCCTTCCGGGCTCGGGACGCACTCCGGTCCCCTCGCCCTCGCCGGACGGGCCGACCTCGCCCACGCCCTCGGGCGGGCCGGTCTGCTCGGTGTCCTCCTCGCCCCTGAGCTGGCCGATGTCGCGGTCCTCCTCCACGGTGTGGACGGCCGCCTCCTCCGGGGACAGCCCCTCGGCCGCGGACTCGTGGGAGAACACGTCCTGGTTGGCGGGCCGCTCCCCGAGCGGGTCGTCGCTGAGCTGGCCGGTCTCCTCCTCCGGCGGACCGGAGGCCCGGGAGGTCTCGCCCACGTCGGGCTCCTCCTCGGCCAGCCGGTCGCCCAGGGGCTTGCCCTCCACCTGTTCGGAGTAGGTGGTGCCCCACTCCTCGGCGGCCACCGGGCGCTCGCCGGGGACGGGCATCTGCTGCGGATCGTTCATCCACTCCTGCTCGGGCATGCCGTTCTGCAGGTCGGGGATGCCCTCGTCCTCGGGGCGGCCCCCCGGGTCGTAGGGGGCGTCCAGTGCCGAGTCGCCGGGGCTGGGACCGGTGGCGGGCTCTCCCTCGGGGGGCAGGCCGGGGGTCTCGTCGTCGTTGACGGTGGCGTCCTCCTCCGCCAGTTCGGGCCTGCTGTCGTCGCCCGCGGCGGTGGGCTCGTTCTCGTCAGCCATGGTCGGTCTCCCTCCGGGTCCCGGTGTCGGTCAGGGGCGCGCACGCGTCGGTGATCCGGTCGGCTCTCATCGACCCGCCCGGTACCCGCCGGTACCGGACGGAAACGCGCGGTGTGCCCCGGCCGCGCCCCGATCGTGCTGTTTCCGGGGCGGCGGCGCGGGTACCCCGGCGCCTCGCGTCCGGCGCCGGGGGAACGGCGGGCCGCGGGGCAGCCGCGGTACGGCCGCGTCCCGGACGCGTCAGCGCAGTGGACGAGCAGGAGGAACCAGGTGACCTTCAACCCCTTGGAGCAACGCGGCATCCCGCTGGACCGGCAGCTCCGCAACTGGCGCGAACTCGACGTCGAGCCGATCGACCCGAACCACGCCGACCCCTACACCCGCTGCCGCGTCATCACGATGAACGGCATCGAGGTGGAGGCGATCATGTTCAGCCACCACTTCGCCCGGGTGTGCCCGGACATGGACGTCAAGCGGCAGCTCGCCGAGGTGCGGTACATCGAACAGCAGCAGCAGAAGACGGTCAACTGGCTGCTGCCGGGCCTGTCCTCGGTGCTGGAGACGACGATCGCCTACGAGCAGGTGGCCGTGGACCTGACCGCCTGGGTCGCCCGGATGGAGCCGGACCCGTACCTCAAGCAGGCGTACCAGTTCGGCGTCCTGGAGGACTTCGACCACCTGTACCGGTACTCGAACCTCTACGAGATGATCGAGCACCGCAAGGCCGAGAAGATCGTCGACCAGGTCACCGAGGTCATCCCGGGCCGGCCGACCAAGTACCACCACCGGCACCCGGCCGACAACGTGCGCGACCCGTACGACAAGGACCGCGCGAACCCGCTCTCCAAGCTGCACGCGCTGACGATCATGTCGGCCGAGCAGCAGACCATGAACTTCTACATGAACGTCGGCCCGCAGTACATGGAGCCGATCGCCCGCCAGCTCTACCAGGAGATCGGGCTCATCGAGGAGGAGCACGTCACCCACTACGAGTCGCTGGTGGACCCGGGCGAGACGTGGTGGGAGCGGCTGGTCAACCACGAGTACAACGAGTGCTACCTGTACCACTCGTTCATGCAGCAGGAGAGCGACCCGAAGGTCAGGGCGGTCTGGGAGCTGCACCTGAACATGGAGCTGGAGCACCTGCACATCGCCTGCGACCTGATGCGGCGGCACGACGGCCGCGAGCCGGAGGAGGTCCTGGCTCCGGAGCTGCCGAACGTGCTGGCCTTCGAGCCCAACAAGGGCTACATCCGCGAGCTGCTTGCCACCCAGCTGGACCTGACGACGCTGGGCGCGGGGTACGTGCGCGAGGCGCACGAGCGCTTCGAGCGGATGCAGGAGCGGATCCACGGCGGCGAGGAGCCGCCGAGCGAGCGGGTCATCGACCGGCACCGGGAGATGTTCGGGGGCGAGTACCGGCTGAACACCGAGGGTGAACACCCGGACCCCTCGCTGCGCGAGCGGCAGCGGGCCTGAGCGCTCCCCGCGCGCGGCCGGGCCGCCCCCTCCCCGCGGGGAGGGGGCGGCCCTTTCGGTCTGCGCCTCCGGCTCAGCGGCCGCCCGTGACCTTGCGCACGGCGTCGCGGACCCGGTCGGCCACGGCGGCCGGCGGGCCGACGGCCAGGTTCTCCGCGGCCGTCTCCGCCCCCGGGTGCGGGCGGGTGGGCGCGGTGGCCTCCGCCGCCCTCAGGGCCTTGGCCATGGTCCGCAACCGCTCGGGCTCGGCGTTGCGCGCGATGTGGATGAACTCGTAGCGCTCCTCGGCCCGGGCGTGCGCCTCCACGTCGTGCCGCAGCGCCTCCAGCCGGGACATGAAGTCCGGACTGTCCGGATCCATGTCCTCCAGGTCCTTCAGGGCCTGCTTGGCCTTCTTCTCCTCCTCCAGGCGCTCCTCCACCACGCCCTCACCACCGTCGACATTGCGCCGGGTGTAGGGGTGGACCACCTCCTCCTCGGCGGTCTCGTGCACCGCCAGCAGCCTCACCAGGCGGTGAAAGGCGTCGCGCCGGGCATCGCCCTCGGTGGCCTCCACCTCGTCGAAGAGGTTGCGGATCTCGCCGTGCTGCCGCATGAGCAGCGCCACCGCATTCTCGTCGTGCCCGCTGATGTCCGTCGTCTCCTGCCGTCCCGCCATGTGGGGGTTCCTTCCGTGAACTGTCGTCGGCCGGCCACCCTCGGAGCCCGTGCCGGGCCCTGCCGCGCCACCGGGCCCGGTCTTCCGCCCGGTGGCGCCCGGGCCGAACGGTCGCGGTACCCCGTGGCCCACCCCGGAAAACCACGGAGGACCCCCGCCCGTTTCGCCGGACGGGCCGGGGGTACCCACACTGCCGTGACCAGGGATGGAACCACCGGGGGACTGACCATGGGGGTCGAGGAGGAGTTCCTCCTGGCCGACCCGGCGACCGCCCGCACCGTGGCCGGTGCACAGGCGGTACTGCGCCGCGCCCACCACGAGGCGTCCGCCGCCGACGGCTCCGGCTACAAGGCGGAGTTCCTCTCCAGCCAGGTGGAGTCCGCCACCGGGGTGTGCACCTCTCTGGAGGAGATCCGCAGGGAGCTGGCGGAGGACCGCGCCCGGCTGGTGGACGCCGCCCGGGAGGAGGGTCTGCTGCTGCTGTCCTCCGGGACGGCCGTGCTGAGCGACGGGCGTCCCCCGGTGGCCGAGGGGGAGCGCTTCCGCCGCATCTCGGAGCTCTTCGCCGACATCGTGGACGACTACCAGGTGTGCGGCTGCCACGTCCATGTGGGCGTGCCGGACCGGGAGACGGCGGTGGCCGTGGTCAACCGGGTGCGGCGCTGGCTGCCGACACTGCTGGCGCTGTCGGCCAACTCCCCCTTCTGCGAGGGCCGCGACCGCGGTTACGCCAGCTGGCGCATGATGGAGCAGCTGCGCTTCCCCGCCGCCGGGATGCCTCCCCGCTTCCCCGACGCCGCCTTCCACGACGCGGAGGTGGAGCGGCTGGTGTCCTACGGGGCGCTGATCGACGACCGGATGAGCTTCTGGCTGATGCGCCCCTCGCCGTGGCTGCCCACGGTCGAGTTCCGGGTCGCGGACGCGGCGGCCACCGTCGACGACGCGGTGCTCCAGGCCGCGCTGGGGCGGGCCCTGGTGCGCCGGGCGCTGGCCGAGCTGGAGGCGGGGGTTCCGGAACCGGAACTGGACGAGCGGGCGGCCCGGGCCGCGGTGTGGGCCGCGGCGCGCTACGGCCTGCGGGGCGACGGCGTCGATCCGGTCACCCGCGCCCGCGTGCCGGCCGGCGAACTGCTTCACGCGCTGCTGCGGCACGTCGCGCCCGCCCTGGAGGAGACCGGCGACACCGAGGCCGTACGGCGGCTGCTGGAGGCGGTGCGCGAGGACGGCACCGGGGCCGAGAGGCAGCGGCGTGCCTGGGCGCGGGGCGGCCCCCGGGCGGTGGTGGAACTGCTGGCCGCCCAGACCGACGCGAGGGAGCACAAGCAGGCATGACGACCACCACCGGTACCGCCGCCGGCACGGCCGGCTCCGCCACCGGCGCCCCCTCGGGCACCGTCACAGCGGAACTTCCGTCTCCGCGCGGTGAGTTGAGCTCAGCGGTGCTGGCGGCCCTGGCCGCCCCGCCGCCCGCGCGGCTGCCGTCGTCCCTCGGGGCGGCGGTGGAGAGGGCCGATCCGTACGGCGAGGATCTGCAACTGGCCCTGTACGTCTGCTACGAGCTGCACTACCGGGGCTTCGCGGGCGTGGCGGCCGAGTGGGAGTGGGACCCGGACCTGCTGCGGCTGCGCGCCGGTCTGGAGCGGGTCTTCCTGAGCGCCCTGCGCCGCGACACCCTCACCGGCACGGCGTCGGACTCGGACGTGTCCGCCGCGCTGGAGCCGCTGCTGGTGGAGCCGGCCGAGGGCGGCGGGGTGTCGGACTTCCTGCTGCGCGAGGGCGAGTGGTGGCAGATGCGCGAGTACATCGCGCACCGCTCGGTCTACCACCTCAAGGAGGCGGACCCGCACGCCTGGGTCATCCCCCGCCTCGACGGCCAGGCCAAGGCGTCGCTGGTGGCGGTGGAGTACGACGAGTTCGGCGGGGGCCGCGGGGAGCGGGTGCACGCGCGGCTGTTCGCGGACCTGATGGCGGGCGCGGGCCTGGACCCGTCCTATCTGCGCTATCTCGACGACGTGCCCGCCCCGATCGTCGCCGGGGTGAACCTGATGTCGCTGTGCGGGCTGCACCGGTCCCTGCGCGGCGCGCTGGTGGGCCACTTCGCGGCGGCCGAGATCAGCACCGCGCCCAGCGCCCGGAAGATGGCCAGGGCGCTGGAGCGGCTGGGCGCCGCGCCCGAGTGCGTGCTGTTCTTCACCGAGCACATCGAGGCGGACGCCGTGCACGAACAGGTGATGCGCCGGGACGTCATCGGCGATCTGCTGGCGCGCGAGCCGGAGCTGGCCGCCGACGTGGTGTTCGGCATCCGGGCCACCGAGCTGCTGGAGGAGCGCCTGGCGGAGCGTCTGCTGGGCGCCTGGCGCGCCGGCACCACCTCACTGCGGCGCCCGCTGGAGGTCTGACGGAGGCGGGGCCCGGGAGAGGGCCAGGATGGGAGGGGGCCGGGTCAGCCCCGGCCCCCTCCCGTCCCCGCCTCCGGATCCGTACCCGCCTCCGCGTCCGTGTTCCCCTCCGGGTCCGTGCCGGCGGGCCTCGGGCGCCGCTCCTTGCGGCGGTGGCTGGTGTCGCACCACGGATAGCGGTGGCTGCGGCGGCAGGTGCACAGGGCGACCGTGAAGCGGTCCGAGCGGGCGATGCGGCCGTCGGGGAGGACGACCTCCAGCGGCCCCTCCACCAGCACCGGGCCCTCGGGGTCGATCACCACGCGCCGGGCGCGGCTCTCACCGGCGGGTTCAGGGACGGTCGGCACGGACCACCACCAGTTCCTCGGTGCGCTGCCCCGGGGCGATCAGACCCCGCTCCTCCAGCCAGGCGGCGCGCTCGCGCAGCACCGGGCCGAACGGGATGGTGCTGCGGGCCACCACCGAGGGCTTCAGTCCCCGCTCGCGCAGCAGGCCCAGCGTCGCCTGCGTGCCGCACAGCGCGGAGTGCACCATCAGCATGGTGCCGCCCGGTGCCAGCAGCGAGGGCGCGTACGCGCACAGCCGGTCCAGCACCGCGCGGCCGTCCGGCCCGCCGTCCCAGCACATCGCCGCGCCCCTGCGGGGCAGTTCGCGCCGCGGGGAGGGCACGTACGGCGGGTTGGTGAGGACCAGGTCGAAGGGGCGCCCGTGCTCCGCCTCGGCCAGGGCGTCGGTGAGATCGCCGCGCCGCACCGCCAGCGGCAGCCGGTACAGCCAGGCGTTGCAGCGGGCGGCGAGCACGGCACGGGGCGATGCGTCCAGCGCCACCGCCTCGGCCGCGCCCATCCGCAGCGCGGTCATGGCGAGCACTCCGGTGCCCGTGCAGAGGTCCAGGACGCGGGCTCCGGGGGCGAGCGCGGCGTCGTGCAGCGCCTGCCTCAGCAGCCAGGTGTCGTCCTGCGGCGCGTACACCCCGGGGGGCCTGAGCAGCAGCATGAACACCGGATACCTCGTTTGCCCCTCCCCTAACGTGCCCGTCCGGGCGGCGGGGCGGGGACTGGCCGGCCCGCACCGGGGTACCCGGCCGGTTCCCCGTGACAGAGAGGTGGAGAGCGATGAAGGCAGTGGTCTGGCACGGCCGGCGCGACGTACGGGTGGACGAGGTCCCCGACCCGGCGGTCCGCGAGCCGACGGACGCGGTGGTGCGGATCACGTCGAGCGGACTGTGCGGCTCGGACCTGCACCTGTACGACGTGTTGGCCCCGTTCATGACGGAGGGTGACATCCTCGGGCACGAGCCGATGGGCATCGTGGAGGAGGTCGGTCCCGAGGTGCCGAACCTCTCCCCCGGCGACCGTGTGGTGATGCCCTTCCAGATCGCCTGCGGCTCCTGCTTCATGTGCTCGCAGGACCTCCAGACCCAGTGCGAGACCACCCAGAACCGCGAGTTCGGCACCGGCGGTTCGCTCTTCGGCTACACCAAGCTCTACGGCCGGGTGCCCGGCGGCCAGGCCCAGTACCTGCGGGTGCCGCAGGCCCACTACGGGCCGGTCAAGGTGCCCGAGGGGCCGGCCGACGACCGCTTCCTGTACCTGTCGGACGTACTGCCGACGGCCTGGCAGGCGGTGGCGTACGCGGACGCGCCCAAGGGCGGCACGCTGGCCGTGCTGGGGCTGGGCCCCATCGGCGACATGGCGTGCCGGATCGCGCTGCACCTGGGTGTGGAGAAGGTGATCGGCGTCGACCTGGTGCCCGAGCGGCTGGAGCGGGCCCGGGCGCGCGGCGTGGACGTGCTGGACCTCACCGAGCACGACGACGTCGCCGAGGTCATCCGGGAGAGGACCGGCGGGCGCGGCGCGGACGCGGTCATCGACGCGGTGGGCATGGAGGCCCACGGCAGCGCGGTCGCCGAGATGGCGCAGAAGTCGGCCGGGCTGCTGCCGAAGAGGATCGCGGAGAAGCTGATGACCACGGCGGGCGTCGACCGGCTGGCCGCCCTCCAGCTCGCCATCGACGCGGTGCGGCGCGGCGGGACCATCTCCGTCAGCGGTGTCTACGGCGGGATGACCGACCCGCTGCCGCTGCTCACCATGTTCGACAAGCAGATCCAGCTGCGCATGGGCCAGGCCAACGTGCGGCGCTGGATTCCGGAGATCCTGCCGCTGCTGACGGACGAGGACGTGCTGGGCGTGGACGACTTCGCCACCCACCACGTGCCGCTGGAGAAGGCCCCCCAGGCGTACGAGATGTTCCAGAAGAAGACCGACGGGGCGGTGAAGGTCGTCCTGCGGCCGTAGACCCCGCCGCCCTCCTTCCGCCCTCACGGCGGGGCGGCGCGGGCCGGGGACCGGACCCTCACGGCCCGCGCCGCCCCGCCCCTCCCGCGCCCGCCGCGCGCTCGCGCCTGCGGCGCACCAGGACGACGATCAGGTCGATCACGCCCACCAGGGTCAGCGCGGCGCAGATCCAGGCGATGGTGCGCAGCGAGTCCGCGCCGGGGACGTCGCCCGGCCCCGAGTCCGCCGCCCAGAGGGCGAAGAACACCGTCCCGGCCAGGAAGACCGGGATGTACAGGACGGACAGCAGCAGCCGCAGTCCCAGTGGGCTGCGGGCCGTCACGGGTTCGGTGCCGGTGCGCGACCGGCCGGGGATCCGCATGCGGGTACACCTCCTCGGCTGGGGGTCCTCCGGCCGCGCCGGGTACCCGCCGCCGCTCCCGGCCATGCCGCCGCGCCGGGGGCGTCGTGGGCGCGGGCGGGCGGCGCGGCGCTGTTGCCGGGGGCTCCCGCGCGCTGACAGGGTTTGCGTGGTCCGAGCGTCCCCGGGAGACCACGGAGGCTCCATGCCCGTCCGACGTGTCCGCCGCGCCCGCCGTCCCCGTTCTCCGCGCTTCCCGCTCCCGTTCCGCCGCCGCGCCGGTACGGCGGCGGCTCTGATCTCCTCGCTGGCCCTGGCACTGCTGGCACCGTCGGCGGCGCCCTCCGCCGCCGCGTCGCGGGCCGCCGACACCGGCCGCGAGCCGCCCGCGAAACTGCCGGTCGCCACCGGGTACGGCGGCGCGGTCTCCAGCGTCGACCCGTACGCCTCCCGCGCCGGTCTTGAGGTGCTGCGCGCGGGCGGCAACGCGGTGGACGCCGCCGTGGCCACCGCGGCGGCCCTCGGCGTCGTCGAGCCGTACTCGGCGGGTGTCGGGGGCGGCGGCTACCTCGTCCACTACGAGGCGCGCACCGGACGCGTCCACACGATCGACGGCCGGGAGACCGCCCCGGCCGCCATGCGGCCGGACTCCTTCGTCGACCCGGCCACCGGGAAGCCGATCCCCTTCGACGAGGCGGTCAACTCCGGTCTGTCCGTGGGCGCTCCCGGCACCCCCGCGACCTGGGAGGCCGCCCTGGACAGCTGGGGCAGCATCTCCCTGGCCAGGGCGCTGCGGCCCGCCGTCCGCCTGGCCGAGCACGGTTTCACCGTGGACGAGGAGTTCCGCGCCCAGACGGCGCAGAACGAGGACCGCTTCCGCGACTTCACCCCCACCGCCGAACTGTTCCTGCCCGGCGGCGAACTGCCCGAGGTGGGCTCGCGGTTCCGCAACCCCGGCCTCGCCGGCACCTACCGGCTGCTGGCCCGCGAGGGCGCGGACGCCCTCTACGAGGGGCGGCTCGCCCGCGAGATCGTCTCCACCGTCCGCAGGCCGCCCGTGGCACCGGACGCCGACCGCAGGGTGCGGCCGGGCCTGATGACCACTGGCGACCTCGGCCGGTACCGCGTACTGCGCCAAGAGCCGACGAGGGTGGACTACCGGGGCCTGGAGGTGTATTCCATGGCCCCGTCCTCCTCCGGCGGCACCACCACCGGCGAGGCGCTGAACATCCTGGAGGGCTTCGGCCTCGCCGGGATGGACCGTGCCCAGGCGCTCCACCACTACCTGGAGGCGAGCCGCATCGCGTACGCCGACCGCGGCCGCTGGGTGGGCGACCCGGCGTTCTCCGACGTGCCCACCGAGGAACTGCTCTCGGAGCGCTTCGCCAAGGAGCGTGCCTGCCTGATCGACCCGGGCCGGGCGCTGACCGGCCCGCTGGCACCCGCCGACCCGCGCGACCCGGACTCCTGGGACTGCTCCGCGGGCCGGGGCGGCGGCGAGGACCACGAAGGCCCGTCCACCACCCATCTGGTCACCGCCGACCGCTGGGGCAACGTGGTGTCGTACACGCTCACCATCGAGCAGACCGGCGGCTCGGCCATCACCGTGCCCGGCCGGGGCTTCCTGCTCAACAACGAGCTGACGGACTTCGACTTCACCCCTGCGTCCCCGGATGTGGCCGGCCCGAACCTGCCCGGCCCGGGCAAGCGGCCGCGCAGCAGCATGGCGCCCACGATCGTGCTGGAGGGCGGCCGTCCGCTGCTGGCGCTGGGCTCGCCGGGCGGCTCCACCATCATCACCACCGTGCTGCAGACCCTGCTCAACCGGATCGACCTGGGCATGACGCTGCCCGAGGCGGTCGCGGCGCCCCGGCTGTCGCAGCGCAACACCGCGGCCACCCTGGCGGAGCCGGCCTTCCTGGGGTCCGCCGCCGAGCGGGCGCCGCTGGAGCGGCTGGGCCACCGGTTCTCCCCGTCGCCCCAGATCGGCGCGGTGGCCGCGCTGGAGGTCCTGCCCGACGGGCGGGTGCGGGCCGTCGCCGAGCCGGAGCGGCGCGGCGGGGGCTCGGCGATGGTGGTACGCCCCTCACGCTGACGACCACGGCCCCGGCGTCAGGTCTCGCGCCCCCGTCCCCCACCGCCCTCGCCGGCGTCCGGGGTGTCCGGGGGCGCGAGCCGCCGTGCCAGTTCGTCCACCGTGAGGGTGTGCCGCTCCACCGCGCCGGTGCGGTAGGCGATCCGGCCGACGATCTGCCCGAGGACGGGCACGGTGATCATCTGGAAGACCGCGATGAGCAGCAGCAGCCCGGCGTAGGGCAGGGGCACCCGCAGGGCGGCTCCGATCAGGATCAGCAGCAGGCCCAGGTTCTGCGCCTTGGCCGCCGCCTGGAGCCGGGTGACGGTGTCCGGGAAGCGCACCAGTCCGACGGCCCCCAGCAGGCAGAAGACCGCGCCGCCCAGCAGCAGGACGGCCGCGGCGGCCTCCAGGACCGTTTCCGCGAGGGCGTTCACCGCATGTCCTCCCGCTCCTCGACGAGCCGCGCCGCCGTCACCGACCCGATGAAGCCCAGCAGCGCCAGCACCAGCAGGACGAGCACGGCCGAGGTGTACTCCCACACCGCCACGGCCACGGCGGCCCCCGCGACGACCGTCGTCACCAGGATCTCCACCGCCACGATCCGGTCCAGTGCGTGCGGGCCGCGCACCAGGCGGTGGACCACCAGCACCGCGGTGACCGAGAGAAGGGCCAGGGCCAGGGTCGCGATCACGCTCACTTCCGTTCCTCCCCTCGCCCGTACCCCTTCTCCCTCAGGTCCGGGTCCTCGCGCATCCCGGTGGGGCCGATGGTCCGCACCACCCACCGTTCGGCCACCACGACCTCGCCGCGGCGGCGGTCCACCTCCCGGGCGTCGCGGGCGGGCAGCGCGTGGACGTACAGCCGCCGCCGGTCGCGGTCGATCTCCAGCACGAGGGTGCCCGGTGTCAGCGAGGCCATGTTGGCGGTGGCCGCGATCATCAGGTCGCTCTCCGAGCGCAGCGGGACCTCCAGCACCGCGGCCCGCACCCGCGGACCGCGCCGCACCGCCTCCAGTGCCACGGCGACGGCCGATCCGAGCAGTCCGACCAGCAGGTGCGCGGGGAGGAGAAGCAGCCACAGCGGATGGAACCTCGCCCGCCGGGCGATCGGGGGCAGCGGGAAGAGGGCCACCACCAGCAGGGCGACCACCGCCCCGCCCACCAGCACCACCGGGCTCACCGATCCCCACAGCACGATCCACAGTGCCCACAGCCACAGGGCCAGGGGCCACTGCCGGGAGGTCCGGCGCGGAGGCCCGCCCCGGCCTCCCGCGGCGTTCGCGGTCCCGTCCGCCTGGTTGTCCGGGCTCATCCGTCCCTCCTGTCCGGATCGCCGAGTACGGCCTCCTGGTAGGTGCTGCGTTCCAGGAGGTCCACCGCGGCCCGTTCGCTGAGCCGTGCCAGCGGCCCGGCGCCCGCCGCCACCACCACGCCGATCAGCACGGCTCCGGCCGTGGCTCCGAGCATCAGCCGCATCCCCTCCGTACGCCCGCGCTCGGGAGCCGGGCGCTCCCGGCCGGCGGCGAACGCCGCCCGCCACACCCGGGCCATCACGTAGAGGGTGAGGAGGCTGGTGACCAGAGCGGCGGCCAGCAGGGCCAGGACGGCCGCGCCCCCCTGCGCCACGCCGGCCTGGAGCAGGGCGAGCTTGGCGACGAAGCCGGACAGCGGCGGGATCCCGGCCAGGCTGAGGGCGGCGAGCGCGAACAGCCCGGCCAGCAGCCCGGGCGGCGGTGCCGCCCGGGCCAGCCGGGACAGCGCGGCGCTGCCGCTCCAGCTCACCACCAGGCCGGCGATCAGGAACAGCGCGGCCTGGGCCGCGATGTGGTGGACGGCGTACAGGACGGTCCCGGTGAGTCCGCCGACGGTGTACAGCGACAGCCCGAAGAGCATGAACCCGATGTGGCTGACCAGTACGAAGGACAGCAGCCGGTTGACGTCGTGCTGGGCGACGGCGCCCACGATGCCGACCAGGAGCGTCAGCGCCGCCGCGACCAGCAGCGGGGTCCAGGTCTCCGAGCGGGGGAAGAGCAGTGTCTGGGTGCGCACCATGGCGTACAGACCGACCTTGGTCAGCAGGGCGGCGAGCACGGCGGTGATCGGCGCCGGGGCGGTCGGATAGCTGTCCGGCAGCCAGAAGTGGAGCGGGACCACGGCCGCCTTGATGCCGAAGACGATCAGCAGCAGCAGGCTGAGCACGCTGCGGATCCCCTCGGGGAGCCCGGGGACGCGGTCACCGAGGTCGGCCAGGTTGACCGTGCCGGTGGCCGCGTAGATCAGCCCGATGGCGGTGAGGAACAGCAGCGAGGACAGCAGGCTGGTGATGGTGTAGGTCATCCCGGCTCGGATGCGGCCCTCCCCGGCGCCCAGGTTGATCAGCACGTAGGAGGAGGCGAGCATCAGCTCGAAGGCCACGAACAGGTTGAACAGGTCGCCGGTGAGGAACGCCAGCGCGACCCCGGCCACCAGCAGCAGGTACGCCGGGTGGAAGGGGGTGCGGGGCAGGTCGCCCTCGGCGGTTCCCTGGCCGATGGCGAAGACCAGCACGGCCAGCGACACCGCCAGCGCCACCACCAGCAGCAGCGCCGACAGCCGGTCCGCCACCAGGGAGATCCCGGCCGGAGCGGGCCAGCCTCCGACGGAGAGCACCAGCGGGCCGCGCCGGTCGGCGAGCACCAGCAGTACGGCGGAGAGGGCCAGCACCGCCGTCAGGGTCCCGGCGCCCAGCAGCCGCTGGGCGGTGGAACTGCGCCACACGGCCAGGGACAGGCCCGCCGCCAGCACGGGCAGCAGGACGGGGGCGATCAGCAGCCAGCCGGTCACGACTCCAGCACCTCCTCCCCCACCCTGCGGTCCTCGACGTCGTCGCGGACCTCGTCGTGGCCCTGGAGCCGCCAGCTCCGGTAGACGAGCGCGAGCAGCAGGACGGTGATGCCGAAGGTGATGACGATGGCGGTGAGCGCCATCGCCTGCGGCAGCGGGTCGGCGAACGTCTCCGGCGAGTGCCCCTCCCCGGTGATGGGCGGATCGCCCGGCGGTCCCGCGGCCAGCAGCACCAGCAGGTTGGTGCTGTGGCCCAGCACCAGGAAGCCGAACAGCAGGCGCATCAGGGAGCGCTGCAGCAGCAGGTGGAAGCCGACGGCGAACAGGCCGCCCACCACCAGGGCCGTCGTCAGGTCGAGTGCTGTCATCAGGCGTGACTCCCGGTCGCGGTGGCGGAGGTGTCGGGTGTGTCGGGTGTGCCGCCGGACTCCCGGGCGGCCTCCTCCGGTGTCTCCTGCGCGGGGCCGACCGCGGACAGCAGCTTCAGGCAGACGCCGGTGACCACCAGGTACACCCCGGTGTCGAAGACCAGGGTGGTGGTCGCCTCCAGGTGGCCGAGCACCGGCAGCGTCACGCTCACGAGCGCGCCTCCCAGCGGTTCGCCGCCGAAGGCCAGCGGGGCCAGCCCGGCGGTCGCCGCCAGTGCCAGCCCGCCGCCGGCCACCAGCCGGGGGTCGAGCGGGACGGCGAACGCGCTGTCGGCGCGGCCGCCCACCAGATAGCGCAGGGTGAAAGCCTGCCCGGCCACCAGCCCTCCGGCGAAACCGCCGCCGGGGCGCAGGTGCCCGGAGTAGAGCAGGTAGAGCGAGAGCAGCAGGACGGACGGGAACAGCAGCCGGGTCAGGACCTCCAGCAGCAGGGACCGGTCGTGGGCGGGCAGCTCCCGCGCCTCGGGCAGCCACTCCTCGTGCGGCAGGGCCCACCGGGCGGTGGGCTCGTAGCGGTCCGCGGCCGGCGGCCGGGCCCGGATGGTCGCGGCCCTGCCGCCCAGCACTCCGACCAGGGCGCCCACCCCGATCGCCGTCACCAGCAGCACGGCGATCTCGCCGAGGGTGTCCAGGGCCCGGAAGTCCACGATGATGGCGTTGACGACGTTGTGGGCCCCGGCCTCCTCCACGTGGTCGGTGTAGAACTCGGACACGGCCGGCTCCCGGCGGATGGTGGAGACGGCCAGGGCGAGGACCGCGACGAGCGCGCCGGCGGCCGTGGCCACCGCCAGGCGCAGCCGGCGTACGCGCCGGGAACCGGTCCGGGCGCCGAGTTCGGACGGCAGTCCGCGCAGCACCAGCACGATGACCACCAGGGTCAGCGTCTCGATGAGGAACTGGGTGAGCGCCAGGTCCGGGGCGCCCTGGACCAGGAACAGCCCGGCGACCCCGTAGCCGACCGCGCCCGCCAGCAGTGCGGCCGCCAGCCGGTGCCGGGCGGCCGCGAGCGCCAGCGCCGTGATCAGTACGACGGCCGCCAGCGGCACCTGGACGGCCGAGTGCCACAGCGGCGGGGCGGGCAGATCGACGTCTCCCAGCAGCAGGACCGTCCCGGGCACCAGCAAGACGGTCGCCAGCAGCACGGTGAGGTAGACCGGCAGGGAGCCGACCTGGGTCCGGCGGGTCAGCCACACGGCCGCCCCGTCGAGGCCGCGCACCGTCCGCCGGTAGCTCTCCTGCGCGTCGGGAGCGCGGGGGGACCTGTCGCGCACCGCGGCCAGGGCGGGGCGCAGGCGGTAGAGCAGGACGCCCGCGATCTGGGCTGCGACGGACAGCGCCAGGGCGGCACTCGGTCCGTGCCAGAGCGCGAGGTGGTACGGGGCCAGATACGGCGGCAGTTGCGCCGCGTAGAGCTCGGTCAGGATCTCGGTGCCCTGGTACCACACGCCCAGGACCAGGGTGGCCGCCACCAGGGCGGCGATGGGCACGGCCATGCCGAGCGCCCGGTCGCCGGGGTCCTCCTGCGGTGTCGGCTCCATGCCGGGCCGGCTCGCGAAGGCCCCCCACAGATAGCGGATGGCGTAGGTCACGGTGAGCGCGGAGCCGGCCACCAGCGCGGCCAGTGCCCACTCCTCGCCCGCCCCCGGGCCGTACCGGGCCGCCTTCCAGAAGGTGTCGAGGTACGCCTCGTGGCCCAGGTAGCCGGCCAGCGGCGGCAGTCCGGCCATGGAGGCGGCGGCGAGTGCGGCCAGTGTCAGCAGGACCGGCCTGCGGCGGCCCAGCCCGGAGAGCCGGCCGATCTCGCGGGTGCCGGTGTGGTGCTCGACCAGGCCGGTGATCAGGAACAGCGAAGCCTTGAAGGTGGCGTGCGCCAGCAGCATCACCTCGCCGGCCAGCGCGGAGTTGCGGGTGCCGTAACCGAACAGTGCGATGAGCAGGCCGAGTTCGCTGATGGTGCCGTAGGCCAGGACGCGTTTGAGGTCGCTCTCCCACAGTGCCCGCCAGGCGCCGAGGACCAGCGACAGCAGGCCGACGGTCAGCACCAGGGGGCGCCAGGGCTCGGTGTCGGCGAAGCCGGGCGCCAGCCGGGCCGTCAGATAGACGCCGGCCTTGACCATGGCGGCGGCGTGCAGATAGGCGCTCACGGTGGTGGGCGCGACCATCGCGGCGGGCAGCCAGCCGTGCAGGGGGAACTGCGCCGACTTGGTGAAGACGCCCACCAGGACGAGCACCAGCGCGGCGGGGACGTATCCGCCGTCCGGGGGATCGGCGACCAGTTCCGAGATCCGGTAGGTGCCGGCCGCCTCCCCCAGCATCACGAAGCCGAGCAGCATCGCCAGGCCTCCGCCGGTGGTGACGACCAGGGCCTGCTGGGCCGCCTCGCGGTGCTCCCGCGTCCTGCCCCGGCCCGCGATGAGCAGGAACGACACCACGGTGGTCAGTTCCCAGAAGACGTACAGGACCAGCAGGTTGTCGGCGGTGACCAGGCCGAGCATGACGCCGGCGAAGGCGAGCAGCAGCGCGGATTCGCGACCGTGCCCCTCGGAGGTGTAGCGGGCGCCGTAGACCAGGACGGCGGCTCCGACGCCGCTGACGATCCCCGTCATCAGCAGTGAGAGCGCGTCCAGCCGCAGGACGACCTCCAGGCCCAGCGAGGGCGCCCAGCCGAAGCGCTCCACGGGCGTGTCCCCGTCGAGCACGGAAGGGGTGAGCGCCGCCGTCCAGACCAGTGTGGCCAGCGGCACCAGGGCGGCCACCCACCAAACGGCGCGCCCGGCTCGCGGTGCGAGGGCGGGGAGGAGGGCGGCCACGGCGGCGTGGGCGGCGATCAGAACCAGCAAGGGCACTCCCGGATGAACCGCGCATGGGCGAACAGAGCGTACATAAAGGGACGTGTACCGCGTGGCTGTACACCCGTCCGCGGCGCGGCCGCGCCGGGGGCCCGGGCCGGAGGCGGGGGCGCCGGCCCGGGTGACGCGGCGTCAGCCTTCGGCCCGGGCACACACCTCGCACAGCGCCCGGCGCGCCTCCGGTGTCTGGGTGACCTGGCCCATTCCCCGCGGCTCGCTGACGAGCTCGGCCTCGATCCGCAGGTGTTCGGGGCACAGGCCCACATGGCAGCGTGAGCACACCGCGACGGCGGTGGTGGCGCGGTCCCGCGTCAGGCACTCGTAGCAGTTCATGGCCTCGGTCCGTTCTCGTCCAGTTCGTGGCCGCGCGGTCCCGGCGACTCCTTGCGGTTCGCGGACGCGCGCGTCCGGCTGTCCGGCCCTGCCGGCGCGCTTGCGGAGGGTGGGCGGGGGCCTCCCCGTGGCCACCGGCACGCCGCACCGTCCCTCCTTCCGCACCACGCGCAGTACCCGGAGCGAGGGGACGGAAACACCGGGTGTGCACTGGTTCGGTCCCCTGCGGGCCGGGCGGGCCGGGCCGTTTCCCCCCGCGGGGGGCGGGTACTTGGCGCCGGGCCACAGCGCATGCCGTGAGGAGGAGCGAGATGGCTGGACGGGACACATCGCCCGGCGCCGTCGCGGAGGAGGACGTGGTGGCCCTGCTGACGCGGCGGCACGACGAGATCCGTGAGCTGTTCGACGCGGTGGAGAACGCCGCTGCCGCCGGCGACGACGGCGGCGAGTGCCGGGCGGCGTTCCGGCGGCTGGTGCGGCTGCTGACCACGCACGAGACCGCCGAGGAGGAGATCGTCCACCCGTACGCGCGCGGCGCCGCCGAGGACGGTGAGGAGATCGTCGCGGCGCGCCTGGAGGAGGAGCGGCAGACCGGACGGGCGCTGCTGCGGCTGGAGTCGATGGACTGCGCGGGGGACGGCCGGGCGGCCTTCCTGCGGGAGTTCGCGGCGCTGCGCGAGCGGACGGAGGCGCACGCGCGCGCCGAGGAGCGGTACGAGTTCCCCCCGCTGGAGGCCGGGAGCGACCCCGAGTGGCGCAGGGCGATGGCCCGGGCCGTGCGGGCCGCCGAATCGGTGGCGCCCGCCCGTCCGTATCCGGCCCCGCCGGGCGGCGGGGACGCCGCGGCGGGCCCGTTCGCCGCCGTGGCGGACCGGGCCCGGGGCGGACTGCGCCGGGAGGAGCGGTGACCGGGGCGCCGGCCGGGGGCGCCGGGGACGGTCTGCGTGTGGTCGTCCTGGGCGCCACCGGCAATGTGGGCACCTCGGTGGTGCGGGCCCTGGGCGACGATCCGCGCATCGGCTCGGTGCTCGGCGTCGCCCGCCGCACGCCGCTGTGGACGCCGCCGAAGACCGAGTGGGCGAGCGCGGACATCGGGGCCGGCGGCGACGGCGAGGACCCGGCCGGGCGGGCGGCGGAGGAGCGGCTGACGGACCTGTTCCGGGGTGCCGACGCCGTGGTCCACCTGGCCTGGCTGATCCAGCCCACCCACGATCCGCCGGTCACCTGGCGCACCAACGTGCTGGGCACCGCCCGGGTGCTGCGCGCCGTGGCGGCGGCCGGGGTGCCCGCGCTGGTGTACGCCTCCTCGGTGGGCGCCTACTCCCCCGGGCCCGTCGACCGCGCGGTGGACGAGACCTGGCCGACCCACGGCGGCCGGCCGGACGCCGCGTACTGCCGGGAGAAGGCGTACGTGGAGCGGCTGCTGGACGGTTTCGAGCGCGACCACCCCCGGGTGCGCGTGGTACGGATGCGACCGGGCTTCCTCTTCAAGCGGGAGGCGGCGAGCGAGCAGCGCAGGCTGTTCGCCGGCCCGTTCCTGCCGCAGCGGCTGGCCGGACTCGGCGTGGTGCCGGCCGTGCCCGCCCTTCCGGGGATGCGTTTCCAGGTGCTGCACACCGACGACGCCGCCGAGGCGTACCGGCTCGCGGTCCTGAGGCCGGTGCACGGCGCGTTCAACCTGGCCGCCGGGCCGGTGGTGGACGCCTCCGTGCTGGCCGGGGTGCTGGGCGCCCGCGTGGTGCGGGTGCCGCTGGGGCCGGTGCGGGCGGCGGTGGGCGCGGCGTGGCGGCTGCGGCTGGTGCCCGCGCCGCCGGAGCTGCTGGACGCGTTCCTGCGGCTGCCGGTGATGGACTGCGGGCGGGCCGCCGGGGAGCTGGACTGGCGGCCCCGGCGGTCGGCGCAGGAGGCCCTGCGGGAGCTGCTGCGCGGAATGCGCGAGGTGGCGGGGGCGCCCACCGCCCCGCTGGCGCCCGTCGTGGCGGGCGGGCGGCGACACGAGATCGCCACCGGGGTGGGCGGCCGGGCCTGATCCGGCCGCCCGTCCCCGGCCGCCGCGGGCTACCGCCGTACGCGCCCGGTGCCGGGCGGCCCGGACGCGGCGCCGGGCTCCGGTCGCAGGAGCCGCGCAAGCGCGCCGCCCTGGTCCCGGTCGGGGGCGCGGCGGAAGGCGTGCCGCCGGCGCCGGGCGGCGGCCCGGCCCTCCCTCAGGCACCAGCTCCACCAGCGGTCCAGCTCCTGCCCGGTCAGCCGCTCGGCCGGCACCAGGGCCGGCCAGCGGTGCACCCGCGCCTGGGCGGTCACCTTCGCGCCGCCGGCCACCGGGTCGACGGCCAGGGCCGGGACCCCTGCGCGCAGGGCGAGCACCAGGCCGTGCAGCCGGTCGGTGACCACGACGTCGAGCCGGGCCAGTACGGACTGGAACTGGGCGGGGGTTTCGCACAGCCGCCAGTCGCCGTCCGCCAGCCGGGTGTCCAGTTCCACCCGGGCGCAGTCGGTCCGCGCCAGCCACCCGGTCACCCGGTCGGCGACCTCCTCGTGGCGGCGGCGCCCGCCGTACTCCCCCTGCCCACGGGTGAGGATCACGCCTGCCACCGGCGCGGCGGGCGCCTCCGGCGCGGCGGCGGCCAGGTCGGCGGTGGGCCGCGCCCCGTCGGCGTCGCGCGGCAGCACATGGTGGAAGCCGCGTGCGGCGGGGTCGCCGGGGTCGATGACCGACACGCCCACGGCGATGCGCACGCAGTCCGGATAGCGCTCGTGGAGCTGTGCGACCTGCGGCCCGTGCAGCGGGCCGCAGACGAAGACCACATGGGTGTACCGCGCCGGGTCCGCGTCCTCCAGGTGCGGTCCGTCCGGCCGGAAGCCCGGGCTCCAGGCGGTGTCGTGGGGTATGCCGGAGCGGTCCAGCAGCTCCCGGACGCGCTCCAGCGCCAGCACGTCGCCGGCCGTGGCCTCGCCGTGCGGGAAGGAGAACCAGCCGGTGAGCAGTGCTCTGGTCGCTCCCGCGGCCCTGGCCCTCCCGGCCGTCGCGGTCGTTTCGGCTGTTGCGGTCGCTCCGGGTGCTTCGCGTGTTCCCGGTGTTTTCGGTGTCGTCATCCGGGGACTCGGGGTCACAGCGCCACTGCGTAGGCGATGAAGAACCCCGCGACGAGCACGGCCAGGACCAGCAGCAGGGCCAGTGGCACCGGGCCCCAGCCGCTGGGTGTGTTGGCGTTCTGGTCCGGGGCGCCCGCGGGCGTGCTGCTCTCGCCCGGCGGCGTCTCGCCCGGCGGCACTCCGCCACCGCTCTCGAGACCGGGCGACCGCCTGGGGTCCGGATCCGGGTGCGTTTCGCTCATGGTCTCCGAGTGCGCAGCAGACCGCCCCCTTACACCGGCTCCGGGGGACAAAAGCGGGGAACGAGAGGAAGAGGTTGCCGATGATGGGTGAACGTGACCGGCGGCGGGCCGTGGTGACGGGCGGTGCGGGATTCGTGGGTTCGCACCTGTGCGAACGCCTGCTGGCCGACGGCCTGGCGGTGACGGCCGTGGACAACCTGCTCTCGGGGTCCGAGAGCAACCTCGCGCATCTGCTCGGCCGGGACGGCTTCGCCTTCGTCAGGCGCGACGCCTGCGCGCCGGGCGCCCTGGAGGACCTGCCCGGCGGCCCCTTCGACCTGGTCTTCCACCTGGCCTGCCCCGCCTCGCCCGCGGACTACCTGCGGCTGCCGCTGGAGACCCTGGAGACGGGCAGCAGCGGCACCCGCAACGCCCTGGAGCTGGCCGGGCGCGACGGCGCGCGGATGGTGCTGGCCTCCACCTCCGAGGTCTACGGCGACCCGCGCGAGCACCCCCAGCGCGAGGACTACTGGGGCAATGTCAACCCCGTCGGCCCGCGCAGCGTCTACGACGAGGCCAAGCGGTACGCCGAGGCGCTGGTCACCGCCCACCGCCGGGCGCGCGGCACGGACACCGCGATCGTGCGGATCTTCAACTCCTACGGTCCCCGGATGCGCGCCGGGGACGGCCGCGCCGTGCCGACCTTCATCAGGCAGGCCCTGGCCGGCGAACCGCTGACGGTGGCCGGGGACGGCGGCCAGACCCGTTCGCTGTGCTACGTCGACGACACCGTGGCGGGCATCGTCGCGCTCGCCTGGAGCGATCTGCCGGGGCCGGTCAACATCGGCGGCGAGGAGGAGACCACCGTCCTGGACATCGCCCACCGGATCGTCAAGCTCACCGGCTCGGCCTCGCCGGTCACCTTCGTCGAGCGGCCCGGCGACGATCCCGCCCGGCGCTGCCCGGACACCTCCCTGGCCAGGGAGAAGCTGGGCTGGGCGCCGCGCGTGGGTTGGCAGGAGGGGCTGGAGCGGACCATCGGCTGGTTCGCCCGCCGGGCCGCCGCCTGAGCCGGTACCCGGACCGGGGGCCGAGCCGATGTCCGGACCGGGGCCGGGCCGCGCCCGGCCCTTCCCCGCGCCCTCCCGGGCGCGCTCTCCGTCACCCGTTGGAGTCAGTTCCCCCGTACAGAGTCGACCTGCGGCGTTTGGCATCACCGCCGGAGGTAACCACGGACGCCACGGCATCCCCAGGGGCCCCGGACGCACCTGGGCGCACCGGGACCGACACCACGGAGGCATCCCTCATGCGCATCCTCGGCATCAACGCCGTCTTCCACGACCCGGCGGCGGCACTGGTGGTCGACGGCCGCACCGTCGCGGCGGCGGAGGAGGAGCGGTTCAGCCGGCGCAAGCACGGCAAGCGGCCGGTGCCGTTCTCCGCCTGGGAGATGCCCGGGCTGTCGGCGGCCTGGTGCCTGCGGCAGGCCGGTCTCACCCCCGCCGACCTGGACGCGGTCGCCTACTCCTTCGACCCGGCACTGTCGGCGCCGGCCGAGTCCCTGGGCCTGAACGACCCCTGGGACCACCTGCGCCAGGAGTACGCCCGCCGCGCCCCGTCCTTCCTGGCCGAGGCGCTGCCGGGCCTGGACCCCTCCGTCGTCCGCTTCGTGCCGCACCACATGGCGCACGCCGCGTCCGCCGGGATCGCCGGGCCGCACCGCGACAGCGCGGTCCTGGTCCTCGACGGGCGCGGCGAGTGCGCCTCCCACCTGTCCGGCCGCTACCACGGCGACCGGCTGGAGGTGCTGGCCACGCAGAGGCTTCCGCACTCGCTCGGCCTGGTCTACGAGGAGCTGACCGAGCACCTGGGCTTCCTGCGTTCCAGCGACGAGTACAAGGTCATGGCGCTGGCCTCCTACGGCAAGCCGCGTTTCCTGCCCCAGCTGCGCCAGTGGGTGCACAGCGACGGCAGGGGCGGCTTCACCGCCCACGGGGTGGAGTGGGCGGCGCTGGCCCCCGCCCGCGAGGCGGGCGCCGAGTGGAACCAGGACCACGCCGACCTGGCCGCCAGCGCCCAGGCCGTGCTGGAGGAGACGCTGCTGGACCTGGCGAGCTGGCTGCACGCCGAGGGCGGCGGCCGGGAGCTGACCCTGGCCGGCGGGGTGGCGCTGAACTGCGTGGCCAACTCCCGGCTGGCCGCCGAGGGCCCCTTCGAGCGGGTGTGGGCGCAGCCCGCGGCCGGCGACGCGGGCACCGCGCTGGGCGCGGCCCTGCACCTGGCCGCCGCGCACGACGAGTCCCCGCCGCCGATGCCCGGCGCCGACCTGGGCCGCGGCTGGTCCGACGAGGAGATCGAGGGCTTCCTGAAGGACGCGGCCGTCCCCTACGAGCGGCCCGCCGACATCGCCGAGACCGTCGCCGAGACGCTGGCCGGCGACGGGATCGTGGCCTGGTTCCAGGGCCGTGCCGAGTACGGTCCGCGTGCCCTGGGCCACCGCTCGCTGCTGGCCCACCCGGGCCGGGCGGAGAACCTGGACCGGCTCAACCGGGTGAAGGGCCGCGAGGAGTTCCGCCCGGTGGCGCCCATGGTCGCCGAGGAGCGCGCCGCGGAGATCTTCGACGGGCCGCTGCCCAGCCCGTACATGCTGTTCGTGCACGACGTGGCCAAGCGGTGGCGCGGCCGCATCCCCGCGGTGGTGCACGTGGACGGCACCGCCCGCATCCAGACGGTGAACTCAGGCGACGAGCCGCTGGTGGCACGCATGCTGGCGGCCTTCGAGCGCCGTACCGGGCTGCCGGTGGTGG
Source organism: Streptomyces sp. SS8 (assembly GCF_054072955.1). NCBI lineage: Bacteria > Bacillati > Actinomycetota > Actinomycetes > Kitasatosporales > Streptomycetaceae > Streptomyces > Streptomyces sp. SS8. Next base: position 28,755 of record NZ_JBSVCZ010000014.1, on the reverse strand, counting down.
TCAACACCAGCCTCAACACCGCCGGGCGCCCGATGGTGGACTCCCCCCGCGACGCGCTGGAGTGCTTCGGCTCCTCCCCCGTGGACCTGCTGGCCATCGGACCGTTCGCGGTCCGCCGCGGAAGGTTCTTCGCGTGAGCGCCCCGCACCGGGCCGCCGTCGACTACTCGGTGGTCATACCCACCGTCGGCCGCCCCTGCCTGGCCGACTGCCTGGCGTCGCTGGGCGGGTCGGCCGGCCCCGAGCCGCGCGAGATCGTGATCGTGGACGACCGGCCGCAGCCCGAACCGCTCCGCGAGGACCTGCCGCTGCACGCGCTGGGCCCGCTGCGCGAGCGCGCCACCGTGGTGCAGACCGGCGGCCGGGGCCCGGCCGGCGCCCGCAACATCGGCTGGCAGCTGGTCACCGCCCCCTGGGTGGCCTTCCTCGACGACGACGTGCGCGTGGGCGCCCGCTGGCGCGAGGCCCTGGCCCGCGACCTGGGCGAGGCCGACCCCACCGTCGCCGGGGTGCAGGGCATGCTGGACGTGCCGCTGCCCACCGGGCGGCGCCCCACCGACTGGGAGCGCAACACCGCCGGGCTGGCCCGCGCCCAGTGGGCCACGGCCGACATGGCCTACCGCACCGAGGCGCTCAAGGCGGTCGGCGGTTTCGACGAGCGCTTCCCGCGCGCCTTCCGCGAGGACGCCGACCTGGCGCTGCGGGTGCTAGACGACGGCTGGCGCATCCGGCGCGGCAACCGGCTGACCACGCATCCGGTGCGGCCCGCCGGCCGCTGGGTGTCGCTGCGCATGCAGCGCGGCAACGCCGACGACGCGCTGATGCTGCGGCTGCACGGCCCCGCCTGGTGGCGGCGGGCCGCGGCCCCCCGGGGCCGCATCCGGCGCCACGCGGCGGTCACCGCGGCAGGTCTCGCGGCGCTTCTCTCGGCCGCGGCGGGACGGCGGTGGGCCGCGGCCCTGGCCGGGGCGGGGTGGCTGCTGGGCACGGCAGAGTTCGCCCGCGCCCGGATCGCGCCCGGCCCCCGTACCCGCGAGGAGGTCACGACCATGCTGGTGACCAGCGCGCTCATACCGCCGCTGGCGGTGTACCACCGGCTGGCCGGGACGCTGCGCCACCGCGCCGCCGCCCCCTGGGAGGCGGGTCCGGGCGGCGGGCCCGGCGGCGGGGGCCGCGCGGGGGGAGGCACGGCATGACGGCGGTGCGCGCGGTGCTCCTCGACCGGGACGGGACCCTCGTGGAGGACGTCCCCTACAACGGCGACCCGGATCTGGTGCGCCCGGTGCCGGGCGCCGCCGAGGCGATGTCGCTGCTGCGCTCCCGCGGTGTGCCGGCAGCGGTGGTCACCAACCAGTCCGGCATCGCGCGCGGTCTGATCGGCTGGGACGACATGGGCCGGGTGCACTCCCGGATCGACGAACTGCTGGGCCCCTTCCACGCCTGGGCGGTCTGCCCGCACGGCCCGGACGACGGCTGCGCCTGCCGCAAGCCCGCCCCCGCCCTGGTGCTGGACGCGGCCCGGCGGCTGGGCGCGGCCCCCGCCGAGTGCGTGGTGATCGGGGACATCGGCTCCGACATGGGCGCCGCGCGTGCCGCCGGCGCCCGCGCCATCCTCGTCCCCACCCCCGCGACCCTTCCGGAGGAGGTGCGTCAGGCGCCCGCGGTCGCCCCCGACCTGCTCACGGCGGTGCGCGCCGCGCTGGACGGACCGTGGCCCGGCCCCGCCGGCGAGCGGACCGGGGACGGCCGCGCTCCCGTGCGGGCGCCCGCCGCCCAGGCCGTTCGGACCACCGCGGCCGCCCGCACCGCGGCCCGCGCTCCCTCCCGTACGTCCACCCGCACAGCCGCCCGTACCGCCACCGTCCGGAGGCCGTCATGAGAGCACTCGTCGCACGTCTGGACAGCTTCGGGGACGTGCTGCTGGCAGGCCCGGCGGTACGGGCCGTGGCCGCGCGCGCCGACCATGTGACGCTGCTGTGCGGCCCGCGCGGCGCGCCCGCCGGGCGGATGCTGCCCGGGGTGGACGAGGTCCTCGTCTGGGACGCCCCCTGGGTGGGCCTCGACCCGCCCCCCACCACGCGGGACAGCGTCGAGGAGGCCGTGGAGACGGTCGCCGGGCAGCGCTGCGACACCGCCCTGATCCTGGCCTCGGCCCACCAGAGCCCTCTGCCGACCGCCCTGGTGCTGCGGATGGCGGGGATCTCCCGGATCGCCGCCGACAGCGTCCACTACCCCGGATCGCTGCTGGACGTCCGCCACCGGCGCGACGAGCACGCGCACGAGGCCGAGGCCGCGCTGGCGCTGGCCGAGGCGGCCGGCTTCCCCCTGCCCGGGGGCGACGACGGGCGGCTGCGGGTGCTGCCGCCGCCCGGGGCGGAGGAGCTGGCCGGGCCGCCGGGCTATGTCGTACTGCACCCGGGCGCGAGCGTGCCCGCCCGCCGCTGGAGTCCGGAGCTGTCGGCCGAGGCCACCGAGGCCCTGGCCGAGGCCGGGCACCGGGTGGTGGTCACCGGTGTGCCCGAGGAGCGCGAGCTCACCTCGTACGTGGCCGGCCGCGCGGGGCTGGACCTGGGCGGGCGCACCTCGCCCGCCCAGCTGGCCGGAGTGCTGGCGGGCGCGGCGGCCGTGGTCACCGGGAACACCGGCCCGGCCCATCTGGCCGCCGCCGTGGGCGCGCCGGTGGTATCGCTGTTCTCGCCGGTCGTCCCGGCCGAGCGCTGGGCCCCCTTCCGCGTTCCCCTGGTGCTGCTGGGCGACCAGCAGGCCCCGTGCGCCGGGACCAGGGCCCGCGTCTGCCCCGTACCCGGGCACCCCTGCCTGGACCGCGTGACGCCTCAGGACGTGGTCACCGCCGTGGAGAAGGCCGCCGCCGAAGGCGGTAGGCAGAGCACCGCCGCCGAAGGCGGCCGGGATGGTGCAGGCCGGGAGGGCGCCGTATGAGGATCCTGCTGTGGCATGTGCACGGTTCCTGGACCACCGCGTTCGTCCAGGGCCCGCACACCTACCTCGTACCCGTCACCCCGGACCGGGGTCCCGACGGGCTCGGCCGCGCCGTCACCTTCGACTGGCCGGACAGCGTGGTGGAGCCGACTCCGGAGGAGCTGCGGGAGACGGACGTCGATCTGGTGGTGCTCCAGCGCCCCCACGAGCTCGGCCTGGCCGAGCAGTGGCTGGGCGGCCGGCTGCCGGGCCGCGACGTGCCGGCCGTCTACCTGGAGCACAACGCGCCGGACGGGAACGTGCCCGACACCCGCCATCCGATGGCCGGGCAGCCGGGCCTGCCGATCGTCCACGTCACCCACTTCAACCGGCTGTTCTGGGACTGCGGTCCCTCCCCCACCGCCGTCGTCGAACACGGCATCGTCGATCCGGGGCCGCTGTACACCGGCGATCTGGAGCGGGCGGCGGTGGTGGTCAACGAGCCGCTGCGCCGCGGCCGCACCACCGGCACCGACCTGCTGCCGCGCTTCGCCGAGGCCGCGCCGCTGGACGTCTTCGGCATGCGGACGCGGGGGCTGGCCGAGCGGCTCGGCGTCCCCGGGGAGCGCTGCCGCTCCCACGAACTCCCCCAGTGCGAGCTGCACCAAGCCATGGCCCGGCGGCGGGTGTACGTGCACCCGGTCCGCTGGACCTCGCTCGGCCTGTCGCTGCTGGAGGCCATGCACCTGGGCATGCCCGTGGTCGCGCTGGACACCACCGAGGCGTCCGCGGCCGTGCCCGAGGGGGCCGGGGTGCTCTCCAACCGGCTCGACGTCCTGACCGACGCCGTCCGCGGTTTCCTCGCCGACCCGGCGTACGCGCGCCACGTCGGCGAGCAGGCGCGTACGGCGGCACTGGCCCGCTACGGGCTGCCGCGCTTCCTGGACGACTGGGAGCGGCTGATCAAGGAGGTGGCCCGATGAGGATCGCCATGGTGTCCGAGCACGCGAGTCCGCTCGCCGCGCTCGGCGGCCCCGACGCCGGGGGCCAGAACGTGTACGTCGCGCAGTTGTCGAAGGAGCTGGCGCGGCGCGGCCACCAGATCACCGTCCACACCCGCCGGGACTCCCCCGAGCCGCCCGGCCGGGTGCCGCTGGCGCCGGGGGTGATCGTCGAGCACGTCCCGGCCGGGCCGCCCCGGCCGGTGCCCAAGGACGACCTGCTGCCGCACATGACCGCCTTCGGCGACCATCTGGCGCGCCGCTGGGAGGCACGGCGGCCGGACGTGGCGCACGCGCACTTCTGGATGTCGGGCACGGCCGCGCTGCTGGGCGCGAAGGGCCGGGGCGTCCCGGTCGTGCAGACCTTCCACGCGCTGGGCACCGTCAAGCGGCGCCACCAGGGCGCGGACGACACCAGCCCGCCCGAGCGGATCGCGGTGGAGCGGCGCATCGGCCGCGAGTGCGCCCGCGTCCTGGCGACCTGCGCCGACGAGGTGTTCGAGCTGACCGCGATGGGCGTGCCGCCGGAGCGGACGTCGGTGGTGCCGTGCGGCGTGGACACCCTGGAGTTCAGCCCGGCCGACCCGGCCGGACGGGGCGCCCGCCGCCACGGCCCGCACCGGCTGCTGGCGATCGGCCGCCTGGTGCCGCGCAAGGGCTTCGACCAGGCGATCACGGCGCTGGCCCAGGTCCCCGGCGCGGAGCTGCTGATCGCCGGCGGCCCCGAACCCGCGCTGCTGGAGACCGACCCCGAGGCGGTGCGGCTGCGGCGGCTGGCCGGGGAGCTGGGGGTGGCGGACCGGGTGCGGCTGCTGGGGGCGGTGCCGCACGAGCGGATGCCCGGGCTGATCCGCGGCGCCGACCTGGTGCTGTCCACGCCGCGCTACGAGCCGTTCGGCATCGTTCCGCTGGAGGCCATGGCCTGCGGGGTGCCGATCGTGGCCACCGGCGTCGGCGGCCACCTGGACTCGGTCGCCGACCGGATCACCGGGCGGCTGGTACCGCCGGACGACCCCGGCGCGCTCGCCCGCGCCGTCAACGAGCTGACCGGCTCCCCCGAGCTGCTGCGCCGCTACGGCGAGGCCGGTCGTGAGCGCGCCCTGGCCCGCTTCTCCTGGGAGCGGGTCGCCGACGGCGCCGAGCAGGTGTACGCCCAGGTGGTCGCGCGCCACCGCGTTCCGACGGGGGCGACCCGATGACGACACCCAGGACCACCGCGAAGAACGGCTCCGGGGCCGCCGCCAAGCCCGCGGCCAAAGCCGCCGCCAAAGCCTCTGCCAAGTCCGCCGCCGGGAACGGCGCGAAGGTACGCCGCGTCCGGGCGGCACCGGCACCGGCTCCGGCCCCCGCCCCGGCGACGGGGCCGGTCACCGGCCACTGCGACGAGCTGCTGCACGCGCTGGCGCCCTTCCGCGACCAGGCCGGCACGGCCCAGAGCTGGGGCGAGCGCCTGGCGCGGGCGCTGGCGGGCGGCGGGCGGCTGCTGGCGGCCGGGAACGGTGGCAGCGCCGCCCAGGCCCAGCATCTGACGGCCGAACTGGTGGGCCGCTACCGCGACGACCGTCCGCCCTTCTCCGCCATCGCCCTGCACGCCGACACCTCCTCCACCACCGCGATCGCCAACGACTACGGCGTGGACGAGGTGTTCGCCCGGCAGGTGCGGGCGCACGGGCGCGAGGGCGATGTGCTGATGCTGCTGTCGACCAGCGGCGCCAGCGCCAACCTGCTGTCGGCCGCCGAGGCCGGTCGCGAGGCGGGGATGTCGGTGTGGGCGCTGACCGGGCCCGCGCCCAACCCGCTGGCCGCGGGCAGCGACGAGTCGCTGTGCGTGCGGGCGGGCTCCACCGCGACGGTGCAGGAACTCCACCTGGTGACGGTGCACATGGTGTGCGCCGCGTTCGACGCCGCCCTGGAGGGCGTCCTGGAAGGGGGGAGCGCGGACGATGCCGCCGACGCCTGATCCGATGCCCGGTACACCACACGGTCCGGTGTCCGACACGCCGCCCGGCCCGCTGCCCGGTTCGCTGTACGGCCCGGCGCCCGGTGCCTCCACCGCGCCGGGCGGCGGCGCCGCGCCGCTGGTCGTGGTCGGCGACGCCCTGCTCGACCGCGATCTGGTGGGCCGCGCGGACCGTCTGGCCCCGGACGCGCCGGTGCCGGTGCTGGAGGACTGCGAGGAGCGGCTGCGCCCGGGCGGCGCCGCCCTGGCCGCCTATGTGGCGGCGCTCGGCGGTCGCCCGGTCACCCTGGTGACCGCCCTGGGGGAGGACCCGGCCAGCGCTCGACTGCGCGAACTGCTGGCCCCCTGGGTGTCGGTGGCCGCACTGCCCCTGGAGGGCGCCCTGTCGGAGAAGACCAGGGTGCTGGCCGGCGGCCGCCCGGTGGTCCGGATGGACCGGGGCGACGGCCGGGCCCCGTCCGGCGGAAGCGGGAGCGTGCCCGAGGAGGTCCGCGAGGCGATCGCCTCGGCCCCGGCCCTGCTGGTCTCCGACTACGGCCGGGGCACGGCGGACGCCGTACGCGGACTGCTGGCGGAGCGGGCCGCCCGGGCACCGCTGGTGTGGGATCCGCATCCGCGCGGCCGCGAGCCGGTCCCGGGCACCCGTCTGGTGACCCCGACGGCGGCGGAGGCCCGGCTGTTCGCCGGACGGCTGGAGGGCGGTCCCGGGGGCCCCGGCGGTTCCGGCGGTCCGTCCGGCCCGGCGGCCGGCGCGGCCCCGGCCAGGGCAGGCAGGGCTTCGCCGCCCCCGAGGACCGTGCGGGCGGCAGGGCCCGCGCGGCCGGCGAAGCCGTCCGGCGAGTCGGAGAGCCTGCACGCGGCGGCCCACCACGCCCGGGCGCTGGCCGAGGCCTGGGGCGCGGCCTCGGTGGCCATCACCCTCGGTGACCGCGGCGCGCTGCTGTCCTACGGCGACCATCCGCTGCTGGTGCCCGCGCCCGCGCGGCACAGCGGCGACTCCTGCGGCGCCGGCGACCAGTTCGCGGCCGCCGCGGCCGGGCTGCTGGCCGACGGCGCGCTGCCGGAGACCGCCGTACGCGGCGCGGTGGCGGCCGCCACCGGCTATGTGGCGGCCGGGGGCGCGGGGGCGCTGGCCTTCCCCGACCGGGCCGCGCCCCGGCCCTCCTCGGCCGCCCGCGGCGAGGACGCGGAGCACCTGGTGGCCCGGGTCCGGGCGGCGGGCGGCACGGTGGTGGCCACCGGCGGCTGCTTCGACCTGCTGCACGCCGGCCACGTCGGACTGCTCCAGGCCGCCCGCCGTACCGGCGACTGCCTGGTGGTCTGCCTGAACTCGGACGCCTCGGTGCGCCGCCGCAAGGGACCGGGCCGGCCCATCAACCCGCTGACCGACCGCGTCCGGGTGCTGCGCGCCCTGGAGTGCGTGGACGCGGTGGCGGTCTTCGACGAGGACACCCCCGAGGAACTGCTGGAGCGGCTGCACCCGGACGTGTGGGTCAAGGGCGGCGACTACGCGCTGGCCGATCTGCCCGAGGCCGCGCTGGTGGAGAGCTGGGGCGGGCAGGCGGTGCTGCTGCCGTACCTCGACGGCCGCTCCAGCAGCCGTATCGCCGAGCGTGCGGCGGTGTCCGTGTCCCGGAACTCCGTCTCCCGGAACGGAGCACGGTGAGCGGCCGGGAGCGGAGGGCTGCGAGCGCCCGGCCGGACGCCCCCGTGAACGGTTCCGCGGGCGCCCCCCACCGGCCCCGGATGCTGGTGCTGCGCGCGCTGGGCCTGGGCGATCTGCTGGCCGGGGTGCCCGCGCTGCGGGCGCTGCGCCGGGCGTTCCCCGGCCACGAGACCGTACTCGCCGCCCCCGCGGAGCTGGCGCCCCTCGCCCTCGCGAGCGGCGCGGTGGACACCCTGCTGCCCGCCTCGGCGCCGGGCCGCGCCGTACCCCGGATCACCGGGTGGCACGGACCGCCGCCCCGGGTCGCCGTCGATCTGCACGGCAAGGGGCCGGAGAGCATGCGGGCGCTGGCAGCGCTGAACCCCGGCCGCCTGCTGGCCTTCGCCGCCGGCGACGGCCCGCGGTGGTACGCCGGGGAGCACGAACGCGACCGCTGGTGCCGTCTGCTGGCCTGGTACGGCATCCCGGCCGACCCCGCCGACCTGCGGCTGCCGCCGCCCGCCGCGGCCTGTCCCGCTCCGGGGGCGGTGCTGCTCCACCCCGGCGCGGGCTCCCCGGCCCGCCGCTGGCCCGTCGAGCGGTACGCGGAGGTCGCCGCCGGGCTGCGGCGTGCCGGGCGACGGGTGGTGGTCACCGGCGGCGCCCACGAGTACGACCTGCTGGCGCGGCTGGCCGAGTCGGCCGGCCTGCCCGACGCGGACGTCCACGGCGAGCCGCCGCTGGAGCGGCTGTCGGCGCTGGTCGCCGGCGCCTCGGCCGTGGTGAGCGGCGACACCGGTGTGGCCCATCTGGCGGTGGCCCACGGAACCGCGTCGGTGACCCTGTTCGGGCCGGTGCCGCCCGCGCTGTGGGGCCCGCCACCGCTGGAGCGCCACCGGGTGCTGTGGCACCCGGGTCCGCCCGGTGACCCCCACGGCCGCCGCCCCGACCCCCTGCTGCTGCGCATCCGGCCGGAGGAGGTACTGGAGGCGCTGTCCCTGCTGCCGGAGGTGCGTACCGCTTGAACGGCTCGCCGACGGGCGTGGTCATCGCCACCCGCGACCGCGCCGACAGCCTCGCGCGTACGCTGCGCGCGCTGACCTCACTGCCCGAGCGCCCGCCGGTGCTGGTGGTCGACAACGCCTCGACCGACCACACCCGCACCATGGTCGCGTCCCTCTTCCCCCGGGTGGAGCTGATGCCGCTGCCCGAGAACAGGGGGGCGATCGCCCGCAACCTGGGTGTGGCGGCGATTCGGACGCCGTATGTGGCCTTCAGCGACGACGACTCCTGGTGGGAGCCCGGATCGCTGGCCAGGGCCGCCGATCTGCTGGACGCCCATCCGCGGCTGGGGCTGATCGCCGCCCGCACCCTGGTGGGCCCCGAGGAGGACCCCGACCCCCTGAACGGTCTGCTGTCCGGTTCCCCGCTGGGCACGGCCCGGGATCTGCCGGGCCCGCAGGTGCTGGGTTTCCTGGGGTGCGCCTCGGTGGTGCGGCGGTCGGCGTTCCTGGACGCCGGGGGGTTCCATCCGCTGCTGTTCTTCGGCGCCGAGGAGACCCTGCTCGCCTACGATCTGGCCGCCCGGGGCTGGGGAGTCGCCCACTGCCCGGAGGTCGTGGCCCACCACCACCCCGATCCCTCACAGCGCTCCGGGCGCGGCTCCCGGGTGCTGCGCAACGAACTGCTCACCACCTGGCTGCGCCGGCCGCTGCCGCTGGCCGCGCGCCGCACCGGGGCGCTGGCCGCGCGGGCCCGCCGCGATCCGCAGGCCCGCCGCGCCCTGCTCGGCGCGCTGGCCCGGCTGCCGTCGGCGGTGCGTGCCCGCAGGCCCCTGCCGCCGTACACCGAGGAAGCCGCACGCCGTGTGGAAGGACAGCTCCGTGGCCTCTGAGCACCCCGGAACCGCCGAAGCCTCCGAAGCCGGGGGGATCACCGAAGCCGGCGGGGAGACCGGCTCCCGGGTCTCGGTCGTGGTGATCACCCACAACCGCCGTGAGGAGCTGCTGCGCACCCTGGGCCGGCTGGCCGAACTGCCCGAGCGCCCGCCGGTGTTCGTCGTCGACAACGCCTCGTCGGACGGCACCGCCGATACCGTCGCACGCGTCCACCCGTGGGTGCGGCTGCTGCGGGCGGAGCGGAACCTGGGGGCGGTGGGGCGCAATGTCGCGGTGGAGCGCGTGACCACACCGTACGTGGCCTTCAGCGACGACGACTCCTGGTGGGAGCCCGGATCGCTGGCCGGGGCCGCCGATCTGCTGGACGCCCGCCCCCGCCTGGCGGCGGTCACCGCGCGCATCGTGGTGGAGCCCGGCGGCGCCGAGGACCCGATCGTCGCCGAACTGCGCGACTCGCCCGTCCCCGGTCCCGGGTGGCTGCCCGGTCCGGCCCTGGGCTCTTTCCTGGCAGCGGCCACGGTGCTGCGCACCGACGCCTTCCGGGAGGCGGGCGGTTTCTCGCCCCGGCTGTGGCTGGGCGGCGAGGAGGAGCTGCTGGCCACCGATCTGATGGTGCGCGGCTGGTGGCTGGCCTACGCCGGGGAGCTGACGGTCCACCACGCGCCCTCGGCGGTGCGGGACGCGACCGCGCGCCGGGAGGACGGGCTGCGCAACACACTGTGGTTCGGCTGGCTGCGCCGCCCGCTGCCCGCGGCGCTGCGCCGCACCTGGCGGCTGGCGCGCACGGTGCCGCGCGACGCGGCCTCGGCTCGGGCCTTCGGCCGGGCACTGGCGGGGCTGCCGTGGGTGCTGCGCGAGCGCCGGGCGGTGCCGCCGGAGGTCGAGGAGCGGCTGCGGCTGCTGGAGGAGGAGCAGCGCCGCTCCGCCGCCCGCCGCTACGTCGGCTGAGGCACCGCGGCCCGCCGGCGCCGTGCCGGGCCGCGGTGCCTCCGCCCGGCACGGCTTCGGCCGCTCCTGCCCGGCCAGGACCGGCCGGGCTCTGCTAGGAGCGCGCCTCGCGGGTCCTGGAGCGGTTGGCCTTGCGGATGGCCCGCAGCAGTTCGTCCTTGGTCATCCTGGAGCGTCCGCCTATGTCCAGCCGCTGCGCGATGGAGTACAGGTGCTCCTTGCTGGCGTTCTCGTCGACGCCCTCACCACTGCGTCCGCCCCTGCCCCGCGGGCGGGCGGCCCGCTCGTCGGAGGGCCCCTTGCGGCCGCCCTCCTTGCGCTCCCAGTGGTCGCCCACCTTCTCGAACTTGTGCTTCAGGGCGCCGTAGGCGGTCTGGTGTGCGCGCCGGCCCTCTCCGTACTCCTCCACCGCGGAGTCGTGGGCCTTGATCCAGGTGCGCTGCGCCTCCTCGGGGGAGCGCTCCAGGGTCGACGGAAGCTCCTTCCGTGCGGGCACCTTCCTCACCTCCGATTCGTCGGGTCCGTTACGGGTTCCCGGCCGCCGGTCACGGAAACGGCAGGTGTCGATGCGCACCTGCGGGGTCACCCGCCATCCGGGGGCCGCGGCGGGGTCCTCCCGCGAGATCCCGACCAGACGCCGAGAGGAGTGCCGACCATGCGGTACGAGGAGCTCACCGGCCAGGTGCAGGCGCACGCGGACCTGCCGGACCGGCAGACGGCCGAGCGGGCCCTGCGGGCCACGCTGGAGACGCTGGCGGAGCGGATACCGGACGGCGTGGCCGACCATCTGGCCGCCCAGCTGCCCGGGGAGGCGGCGGAGTCGCTGCGCCGGGTGGTGGCCGGGCACGAGGCCTCGCCGCAGCGGCGGGCGGACGCCCGCACCCACGGTGAGCCGTTCGACCTGACCACCTTCGCCGGGCGGGTGGCCTGGCGGTCCCGCGCGACGGAGGACACCGCGGTGCGGGAGGCCACGGCGGTGCTGGAGGTGCTCGACGCGGCGGTCTCGCCCGAGCTGATGATCAAGGTGGGCCACGTGCTGCCGCCGGACATCCGCGAACTGCTGCCCTCCACCCGCGCCGAGGAGTACTGAGCCCCGGGCCGCTCCGGCCTCCGGCCTGTCCGCGTCGGGCCGCCCTTCCGGAAGGGCGGCCCGACGCGGACAGGCCGGGCACGGGCGAGGCCCCGGGAGCGGGGACAGGCTCCCGGGGCCCCGACCGCGGTACGGCCTCTACCGGAAGCGGTTGCCCACCGGCTTGGCGCGCTGGTCGGGGGTGCCGTGCGGGGGCGGGTTGTACGGCTCCGGCGAGGTCGCCGGGCTGACGGGGGATCCGCCGGGCTCGCCCTGCGGCCCCGAGGGCGGCTCGGCGCCGCCCGGGGAGCGCGGGCTGCCCTCCTCCAGCTGGCGCATACGGGCCGTCAGCAGCGCGATCACATGGGTACGGCCGGCGTGTTCGCGCTCGTAGTGGAGCAACCGCTCCAGGTCCTCGTGCGACAGGGCCCGGATCCGGTGCTCCAGCTCGCCCGCGGAGAGGTGATCGTAGTCGGGGAACGGGAGTTCGTCGTGATCGGTGTTACTCATCCACCCCGGGTGTCCGGGCCGGGGGCCGCGAAAACCCGGTGGCCGCCACGATTATCCCGATGGAGGAACCGGGGCAAGCTATACGTAGCGGGCCGGTGCCGGAACGTCGGCGTTCGGATCCGTGTACCTGTCAGCCTGGGATCAGTAGCCTCAGGAGTCCCTGTCATATTCACCGACCGGTTGGAGACTTTGATGGAGCGTCCCGCCTGGGCTCCGCAGGACATAGACCTGTCCGTGCCGAGCGTTTCCCGCATCTACGACTACTACCTGGGCGGGTCGCACAACTTCGAGGCCGACCGGGAGGCCGCCCGGCGGGCCATCGAGGTGTTCCCGGGGCTGCCGAAGATCATGCAGGCCAATCGCGCTTTCATGCGCCGGGCCGTCCGCTTCGCCGCGCGGCAGGGCGTCACCCAGTTCCTCGACATCGGCTCCGGTATCCCGACCTTCGGCAACGTCCACGAGGTCGCGCAGGCCGCCGCACCCGGGGCGAGGGTGGTCTACGTCGACAACGACCCCGTCGCCGTCGCCCACAGCCGGGCCGTGCTGGAGGGCCAGGAGGAGCGCACCGGCGTCGTCGCCGCCGACTTCCGCAAGCCCGAGGACATCCTCGGCAGCGCGGAGGTCGGGCGCCTGCTCGACCTGGAGCGCCCGGTGGCCCTGCTGCTGGTGGCGCTGCTGCACTTCCTGGAGGACGGCGACGACCCGTGGGCGAAGGTGGCCGAGCTGCGCGACGCTCTCGCCCCCGGCAGCCTGCTGGTCCTCACCCACGCCTCGGTCGAGGGCGGCCCGCGCAGACCCGAGCAGGGGGACGAGGTGGAGGGCGTCTACCGCAACATCGGCTCGCCGCTGATCATGCGCTCGCGCTCCCAGGTGGAACGCTTCTTCGACGGCTTCGAGATGGTCGAGCCCGGTCTGGTGTCCATGCCGAACTGGCGCCCGGACGGACCGGTGGACCAGGAGGACCCCGTGATCTTCACCGGCTTCGGCGGAGTGGGACGCAAGGCGTGAGCCCCACTCCGCAGGGGCCCGCCGCCTCCGGCCGCCCCCTCGCGCCGGAGGCCTCCGGCGACCCTCACGACGGATACCGCCGCTTCGCCCGGATCTGGAGCCGCGCGGTCTACCCCGCCACGGCCACCTCGATGACCCGCACCGAGTTCGAGGACTACCTCCTCCCGCTGGCGCGGATCCTCGGCCAGGCGCTGCACGCCCGCCCCTTCGACCCCTCGCCGGGGCGCGAGGTGGGGGCGGCGCTCGTCGGGGCGCACTGCACCTCGCCCGAGGCCCTGCCGCAGGTGCTCGGCGTGGTGGACGCCTACCTGCTGCTGTACTGCAGCGACCCGTCGGTGCTGCCGACCGAGGACGGGCGGGCCCGCTGCGCCCGCCTCCAGCACGCCGTCTCGGCCGGGTTCGCCCGCGCGCTGCAGGAGCGCACCCGTTCCGAGCAGGAGGCGCTGGCCCGGTCCGCGCTCGCGGCCCGGGCCAGCGCCGAGAAGGCCCTCCACGAGAGCGAGACCCGCTTCCGGGCGGTCTTCGAGGGCGCCACGGTCGGCATCGGGATCGCCGACATGGACGGGACCATCCTCGACATCAACAGCGCGCTCGCGAAGATGTTCGGCGGCTCGGAGCAGCATGTGCGCAGCCGCCGGGTCTCCGACTGGGTCCACCCCGACGACGCACCGGGCGTCTGGCGGGTCCACGACGAGCTGGTGCGGGGCGAGCGCGACCACTACCGCGTGGAGAAGCCGTACACGCGCAGCGACGGCACCGTGCTGTGGACCAATCTGACCGTCTCGCTGCTGCGCGGACCCGACGGCGAGCCGCGCTACATGCTGGCGCTGATGGAGGACATCACCGAGCGGCGCCTGCTGAACCTGCGGCTGCGCTACGAGGCCACCCACGACGCGCTGACCGACCTGCCCAACCGCACCCTGTTCTTCGAGCGGCTGGAGCACGTCCTCTCCCCCGGCTCCGGCACCGCCCGGATCGGCCTGTGCTACCTGGACCTGGACGGCTTCAAGACGGTCAACGACAGCCTGGGCCACTCGGTCGGCGACCAGCTGCTGGTGAACGTGGCCGAGCGGCTGCAGAGCTGTGTGGCCTCCCCGCGCCACATGGTCGCGCGGATCGGCGGCGACGAGTTCGTGGCCCTGGTCAGCGATCCCGCCTCGCGCTCGGAGGTGACCGACCTGGCCCGGCGGGCGCTGGACGCGCTGTCCTGCCCGATCCCGCTGGCCGGCCGGGAGCTGCCGGTGCGCGCCAGCATCGGCGTCGTCGAGGGGCCGGTCGGGGAGCTGACGCCGGCGGAGGTGCTGCGCAGCGCCGACATCACCATGTACCGGGCCAAGGCCAGGGGCGGCAACCGCTACGAGCTGGCCGATCCCGACTGCGACGCCCGCACCATCAGCCGCCACATGCTGACCACCCATCTGCCCGCGGCCCTGGAGGGCGAGGAGTTCTTCATCGAGTACCAGCCGCTGGTGCGGATGGAGGACGGCAGCGTGGAGGGCGCCGAGGCCCTGGTGCGCTGGGCGCACCCGCTCCACGGGGTGCTGGGCCCGGACCGCTTCATCCCGCTGGCCGAGCACACCGGGCTGATCGTGCCGCTGGGCCGCTGGGTGCTGGAGCAGGCGGTGCGGCAGGCGTGCGAGTGGCAGGTGCGCGGCATCGGCGGCCCCCGGCCGCTGCGGGTGAACGTCAACCTCTCGCCGCGGCAGCTGCACCATCCGGAGCTGGTCTCCGAGACCGTGGCGGTGCTGGAGGACGCCGGGCTGGATCCGGCCTCGCTCTGCCTGGAGGTCACCGAGAGCGCCCTGATCCGCGCCGACGACGCGGAGCTGAAGCCTTTACGCCGGCTCGCCGACCTGGGGGTGCGGATCGCCCTGGACGACTTCGGCACCGGCTACTCGAACCTGGCCAGTCTGCGCAGGCTGCCCGCGACCACCCTGAAGCTGGACCGCTCCTTCACCCGGGGCCTCCAGCAGGACCCGGCCGACCCGGTCGACCTCAAGGTCGTCGAGGGCATCGTCTCGCTGGCGCACGCCCTGGAGCTGGCCGTGACCGTCGAGGGCGTGGAGACCGCGGCCCAGGCCGACCAGCTGCGGAAGCTGGGCTGCGACTCCGCCCAGGGCTGGTACTACGCCCGGCCCGGCCCGCCCGAGCGCCTGTCGTCGCGGGCCCTGCCGCTGGCCGCCGGACAGTGACGGGCGGGCATGCGGTGGCGTGGTGACACGCGATGACGGGCGGGCCGGGCGCACGGCACGGCCCCCGGCCCGCACCGCGGTCAGGACGCCCTGACGGGGTCGTGGCCCAGCGACATCATCCGGTGGCGCCAGTCCGGGTCCCGTACCGCCTCGGCGACGCGCACCCGCTCGCGTTCGGCGCCGACGGTGTCGACGACCTCGCGCATCACCGCGATGTCGCCGTCGGTGAGGTCCGTGCGGCGCTTGCGCAGGATCGCCAGCACCTGCCGTCCCCGCTCGGAGCCGGCCTGCTCGGGCAGTTCCTCGGTCCGCTCCCCGGCGACACTCGTCCTGAGCCATGCCTCCAGTTCGTTCGACGTCATGTTCACCACGGCGTGGAACTCGTCCCACAGAGCGTCCAGTTCCAGCTCGGAGATGTCGGCCA
Organism: Streptomyces sp. SS8; assembly: GCF_054072955.1. NCBI lineage: Bacteria > Bacillati > Actinomycetota > Actinomycetes > Kitasatosporales > Streptomycetaceae > Streptomyces > Streptomyces sp. SS8. The sequence continues at coordinate 13,182 of NZ_JBSVCZ010000014.1, read as the reverse complement.
TCGTCAACCTCCCGGGTCTCTCGCGCCGCGCGAGTGCCCGCGCACCGGCGCGTGGAAACCCGGGCCGGTGCGTGGGGGACCGGCGCGGCGGACGCGGAACCCGCACACCGCCCGCGCCCCTCAGCCCTCCGGCGGCGCGTCCCCCTCCAGGTAGCGGGCGCCGGCCCCCTGCGAGCCCGCGATGTCCTCCGGGTTGTACAGGCCGCACTTGCGCAGGCTGAGGCAGCCGCAGCCGATGCACCCGGTCAGCCGCTCCTTCAGCCGCTCCAGTTCACCGATCCGCGCATCGATCCGCCGCTGCCAGGTGCGGGCCACGGCGTTCCACTCGGTGGCGCTGGGCGCCCGTTCCACGGGCAGCCGGTCCAGCGCGGCGCGGGCCTCCTCCAGGGACAGGCCGACCCGCTGGGCGGCCCGTACGAAGGCGACCCGGCGCAGGGCGGTGCGCGGATAGCGCCGCTGGTTTCCCGTGGTCCGCTCGGAGTGGATCAGGCCCATCTCCTCGTAGTAGCGCAGGGCGGAGGGGGCGAGCCCGGAGCGGGCGGCCAGTTCCCCGATGGCGAGGCGTCCGTCTCGGTCGGTCATGCCGGCGAGCATACTGCTTGACCTCAAGTCACCTTGAGGTTGCAGCCTCTTGGCATGACGACCGCGACACCACCGCACTCCTCCGGCCCCGCACCGCACTCCTCCGGCCTCGCGCCCGGCTCCACGCCCGGCGCCGAACCGCCGCGGAGCCCGGGATTCGACTCCCTTCCCTCCCTGATGTCCCTGATGACCGGCGACGAGAAGCACGACGCCGCCGCCACCTCCACCCTGGACACCCTGTGGGTGCTGTACGACCGGGTGCTGCGCGTCCGCCCCGACCGCCCCGGCGACCCGGGCCGGGACCGCTTCCTGCTGTCCAAGGGGCACGGCCCGATGGCGTACTACGCCGTGCTCGCCGCCCGTGGCTTCCTCCCGGCCGACTGGCTGCCGGGCTTCGGCTCCTACGACTCGCCGCTGGGGCACCACCCGGACCGCACGCTGATCCCCGGCGTGGAGATCGGCAGCGGCTCGCTCGGGCACGGGCTGCCGCTGGCCGTGGGCACCGTACTCGGGCTGCGCGCCCGGAAACTGACCGGGCCGCGGGTGTGGGTGCTGGTCGGGGACGCCGAGCTGGACGAGGGCAGCAACCACGAGGCCATCGACTTCGCGGGCGCCGCGGGGCTCGACCGCCTGCACACCCTGGTGATCGACAACTCCTCCGCCTCCCACCCCCTGCCCGGCGGCATCGCCTCCCGCTTCACCGCCGCGGGCTGGTCCGCACTGACCGTCGACGGCCGCGACCACGAGGCGCTGTACGCGGCGTACACCCGCCCGCACCCCGGACGCCCGCACGCCGTGGTCGCCCGTGTCGAACCCAAGCACGCCTGACCCCCGCGGGAACACAAGGAGAACCTGTCACATGGACACCATGCGCGAACGCTTCGCCTCCGTCGTATCCCGCCTGCTGGACGAGGATCCGCGTCTGGCGGTCGTCCTCGCCGAGATCGGCACGGACGGCTTCCGCCGGGCCGCCGAACGCCACCCGGACCGGGTGGTCAACGTCGGCATCCGCGAGCAGCTGCTGGTCGGAGTGGGCGGCGGACTGGCCCTCGCCGGGATGCGCCCGGTACTGCACACCTTCGCCTCCTTCCTGGTGGAGCGGCCCTTCGAGCAGCTGAAGCTGGACTTCGGCCACCAGGGGACGGGCGGGGTGCTGGTGAGCGCCGGAGGGTCCTACGACTGGCCGGCCGGCGGCTTCACCCACATGGCGCCCGGCGACGTGGCGCTGCTGGACACCCTGGACGGCTGGACCGTCCATGTCCCCGGCCACCCGGACGAGGCCGAGACGCTGCTGCGCCGCGCCTGCGCGGGCGGCACGGGCGGAAACGGGGACGGAAACGGGGAGGGAAGCGGGGAGGGGAACGACCGGGTGTACGTCCGGCTGTCGGCGCAGACCAATGCCCGCCCCCGGCCGGTCACCGGCGAGGGCTTCCTCACCGTGCGGCGCGGCGGGCCCGGGGCGCCGGTGGTCGTCGCGGTCGGCCCGCTGCTCGACCCCGTCCTCGAGGCCGTGCGGGGGCTGGACGCGACGGTCCTGTACGCCGCCACCGTCCGCCCCTTCGACGCGGCCGCGCTGCGGGCGGCCGTCGCCGGCTCCGGCGCCCCCGAGGCCGTCCTGGTCGAGCCGTACCTGGCCGGCACCTCCACGGCCGCCGCCGCGGACGCCCTGGCCGACGTCCCGCACCGGATCCTCGGGCTGGGGACGGCGCGGGCCGAGCTGCGCCGCTACGGCACGGCCACCGAGCACCTGGCGGCCCACGGCCTGGACCCGGGCTCGCTGCGGGAGCGGATCACCGCCTTCACCGCCCGCGCCGCGGTCTGACGGCACGGTGCGGAGGGCGGGGCGCGGCGGTCCTCCGCGCCCCGCCCTCCGCACCGCCTCACACCCGGTCGCCGAGCCAGTCCAGCAGGTCCGCCTGGACCTCGTCGCGGTTGGTCTCGTTGAGGATCTCGTGCCGGGCTCCCCCGTAGGCCCGCCAGGTCAGGTCGCGCAGCCCCCGGTAGCGGAAGTCCTCCAGGAGCTCGTACACCAGCGTCATGCCCTGGTGGCAGGGGTCCTGGTCGCCGACGGCGATGTGCACCGGCAGGTCGCGCGGCACGCGGTCGAGCTGCCGCGGGTCGTTGATTTTGCGCACCCCCAGCACCCAGTCCAGCGCCAGGCCGGCGCTGAAGGGAAAACCGCACCGCTCGTCGGCGACGTAACCGTCCACCTCCGCCTCGTCGCGGGAGAGCCACTCGAATCCGGTGCGGTACTCGTAGGGGTCGTTGAAGGAGCCGAAGAGGGCGGGCACGAAGTCCGAGGGCGCGGCGCGGCCACCGCGGCCGATCTCCTCGCGCAGCCGCTCCACCGCCCCCTGCGGCTCCGCACCGGGCAGCGAGCGGAAGGTGCCCGACAGGATGAGCCCGGCCAGCTCTCCGCCGTACTCCTGGGCGAAGTCGCGGGCGAGCTGGGAGCCCATGCTGTGCCCGAGCAGGACGTGGGGCACACCGGGCAGCTCCGCGCGCAACCGGTCGCCGACCGCCTTGAGGTCCTCCACCACGGCCCGCCAGCCGCTCTCCCCCACCACGCCGTAGCCGCCGGTGTGTTCGGCGGTGGCGCCGTGGCCGCGGTGGTCGGAGGCGACCACCGCGTAGCCGTGCCCGGCCAGGAAACGGGCGAACCGGCCGTAGCGCAGGGCGTGTTCGGCCGCGCCGTGCGCTATCCGCACCAGCGCGCGGGGCGTTCCCTCCGCAGGGGACCAGGTGTAGGTGGCGACGGGCAGTCCGTCCTGGGCCCGGGTGGTGTCCGCTCGCAGGGTCAAGTTCTCTCGCTCCTCGGTGCCGGTAGGCCGGTGGGTCAGCGGGTCGGACAAGACCCTTCCCCGCCGCGGCCGCGGCCGAACAGGGCCTCCCGCCTCCGCACACCCGGGGACCCGGCCCCGGCACGGCAGGCCGTCCGGACACCCTGCTCACGCCGGCGGATCCGCTCCACCGGTTCGGCGGCCCCGGCAGATGGGAGCACCGTCGTTCCGCGGGAAAGGGGGCACGATCGCAACCGCCGCCCGCCGGGGGCGGGTCACCGTGCCCGGACCGTGACGTTGACCCGCCCCCGCAGTCCGGTCCCGGGCGGCGCGGTGCCCGGGCGGACGCGCGGAACGCCGTGGTAGGCGTATCTGGAGGGACCGCCGAACACGAAGGCGTCGCCGCTGCTCAGCTCGACGTCGGTCCACGGGCGGCCGCGGCCGTCCGGATTCCCGAACCGGAAGACGCAGGTGTCGCCGAGGCTGAACGAGACCACGGGGGCGCGGGATCGCTCGTCGCTGTCTTGGTGCATCCCCATACGGGCCCTCCCCCCGTAGAAGTTCACGAGCACGATGTCGTACGGGACCGTGCACGGCCCCTGCCCGTACGCCTCCTCCACCGCCCGCCGCGCCCACTGCCCCAGCCAGGCCGGGAAGGGCTTGACCGGCGCACCGTCGCCGTCCACCGCGGTGCGGGCGTAGCCGTACGGGTACCAGTGCAGGCCCAGGCAGACCTGGCGCACCGACATCTCCCCGCCGCCGGGCATGCGCACGGTGCGCAGCCCGGCGGGCGGTCGGGCCCAGGCGCGGCAGGCGTCCAGCAGCTCGCGCTGCGCGGCCTCCCCCAGGTGGCCGGGCAGGTGCACCGCGCCCGGCGCCACCTCGGCCGCCGGAAGCCGGAACAGTCCGTCGTCCACGTCCTCCACCTCACCTCCCGGTCCCGGACCGGCACCGGTCCCGGCACCACCGCCGCACCGGATCTCCACGCTTCCGCCCCATCTCCGTGCGGACCCGGCCCGCCCGCGCCCTCATGCCGTAGGGTCTCAGTGGCCGGTGCGGGACCGCGCGGCGGGCCGCGCGCCGACCCCGCCGTCCCGACCACCGGAGCGAGGCCGGAACAAGGAGTGCCCATGACATCCGAGACCGTGGAACCCGTGCTGACGGGGGTGCGCAACTTCCGCGAGGTCGGCGGTCTGCCGACCGCCGACGGCCGGCGGGTGCGCCAGGGCGTGCTCTACCGCAGCGGGCACCTGGCACACGCCACCGAGGAGGACACCTCCTTCCTGTCCCGGCTCGGCCTGCACACGGTCTTCGACTTCCGCAACTCCGCCGACCAGGCCCTGGAGGGCCCGGACGTGGAGCTGCCGGGCGTGCGGAACGTGAACATCCCGCTGTCGGACCCGGCCGAGGGCGCCGAGTTCTGGACGATGGTGCGCGAGGGCGACCTGGCCCTGCTGCGGTCCCTGCTCGGCGACGGACAGGCCGAGGCCCGGATGGTGGCCTCCTACCGGCTGATGGTCGGGCAGCGCACCGCCGAGCACGGCCGGCTGCTGCGGGAGCTGGCCGAGGAGAGCGTGCCCGCCCTGATGCACTGCGCGGCGGGCAAGGACCGGGCCGGGCTGTCGGTCGCGGTGACGCTGCTGGCACTGAACGTGGAGCGGGACGCGATCGAGGCGGACTATCTGGAGTCCAACGCCCCGCACCGCCGCTACCGGATCCACCGCTCCCCCGACGCGGGCGGCGGGATGTCGCCCGAGGTCAGGGAGCTGCTCGCGCCCCTCTTCGAGGTCCGCCCCGCCTATCTGCACGCGGCGTTCGACACCATCACCGACACCTGGGGCGGGGTGGAGTCCTACCTCTCCGAGGGGCTCGGCCTCACCCCCGGTCTGCGCGAGCGGCTGCGCGGCCGCCTGCTGGAGCTCTGAGGCGCCGCGGCCCCTGCCCCCGGCTCCGGCGGCCCGCAGGCCCCCGTCGGCCTGCCGCCGGCCGGATCAGCCCTCGCGGACGACGACGAAGTCCGCGAGGGCGGCGAACCGCTCGCGCACCCGGTCCGGCATGTCCACGCCGTCCAGGGCTGCGAGGGCGGTGGCGTGCCGCCGGCGGGCCTCCTGGGAGGTCCACTCGCGGCCGCCGGCCTCCTCGATCAGCCCGGCGCGGGTCGCGAACTCCTCCTCGCTGAAGTCCTCGAACTCCCGCTGGCTCTTGGTGGCGTCCGCGGCCAGCAGCTCCCCGAGCCGCTCGGCGGCCGACCCGCCACCGGCCAGGGCGGCGACCACCGGAAGGGACTTCTTGCGCTGCCGCAGGTCGCTCCAGGGCAGCTTGCCTGTCGCCGCCGGGTCGCCCCAGATGCCCAGCAGGTCGTCGACGGCCTGGAAGGCCAGGCCCAGGTGGTGGCCGTACGCCTCCAGCGCGTCGGCGGTGGCCTCGTCCGCCCCGCCGAGGACGGCGCCGATGGAGCTGGCGCAGGCCAGCAGCGCGCCGGTCTTGTTGCCCTCCATCTCCAGGCACTCGGCGACGGTGACCTTCTCCCGGTGCTCGTAGGAGATGTCCTGCGCCTGCCCGTCGATGAGCTTGCGGGTGGCCAGGGTCAGGCGGCGGGTGGCGTGCGCGGCCTCGGCGGTGCCCAGTTCCAGCAGCACCTCGCCCGCCAGCGCGAACAGGGCGTCGCCGACGAGGATGGCCTGCGCCGGTCCGTGCACCTTCCACACGGTGTCGCGGTGGCGGCGCTGTTCGTCGCCGTCCATCAGGTCGTCGTGGAGCAGGGAGAAGTTGTGGACCAGTTCCACGGCCACCGCCCCGGGGACGCCGGCGGCGGGCTCGGCGCCCGCGGCCTCGGCCGACAGCAGGGCCAGCGCCGGGCGCACCGCCTTGCCGCCGTCGCCGCGGGCCGGGTTGCCCTGTGCGTCGATCCAGCCGAAGTGGTAGGCGGCGACGGAGTCCATGGGCGGCGCGAGCCGTGCCACGGCGGCGCGCAGCATCGGCGTGGCGAGCGTGCGGCCGCGTTCCAGCAGCTCGATGACGCTGGCGGTGTCGACGGCTGTGTCCGTCAGGGTCCTCGGGGTCGCCGGGGTCACGGGGTCTCCTCTGCGTTCGGTGTCGTGCTCACGCCGCCTCCTGGAAGACGTCGTCGTGCGGGCGGCCGAGGGCGGCCAGCGCTTCCCGGGCGGCGGTCAGCCCGCTGCGCACGGCGCCCTCCATCGTCGCGGGCCATCCGGTGGCGGTCCACGCCCCGGCCAGCCACAGCCCCGGCGCACCGGTGCGGGCGGCGGGGCGCAGACGTCCGACACCGGGTGCGGGCGCGAAGGTGGCGGTGCGCTCGCGGGTGACGAAGAAGTCGCGCACCTTCGCGCCGCGTGCGGCGGGCATCAAACGGGCCAGTTCGGGCAGGTAGCGGTCGCGCAGGACGGCGACCGGCAGGTCGATCTCCTCCTGCGCGGCGGACTGGGACACCGCGATGTACTGGCTCGCCGCTCCTCCGGGCCGCTCCCGCAGGCCGGAGGCCGCGGTGCGGTCGAAGACCCACTGCACGGGGGTGCCGAGCGCGGCGAGGAAGGGGCGGTGGAGCACCTTGCGGTCGTAGACCACGTGGACGTTGAGGATCGGCGCGTCGCCGATGCGCAGCAGCCGCTCCGGTTCCTCCAGGGCGCCCTCGGGCAGCAGCCGGTGGGCCTCGCGCTGGGGTACGGCCAGGACGACCGTGCCGGCCCGCAGCGTCTCGCCGGTCCGGCGCGCGCCGGTGTCCACCGCGACCCGCCAGGTGCCGTCCGGCTCCCGGGTCAGTTCCCGGGCCCGGCCCTGCCGGACCACGCGTACACCCGCCTTCTCCAGCACGGCGGCGGCGAGCGTGTCGTGCAGGTGCCCCAGCGGGACCCGCGACCAGCCGATGTCGGCCGCGCCGGGGCCGCCGAGCAGGCCGGTGCCGATGACCATCGCGGCCAGCCCGAGCGAGACGTCCGGTGCGCGGGCGTTGAGGGTGGCGACGCCGATCAGGTCCCACAGTGCCCGTACCGCGCGCGGGGACTGGCCGTGGCGGCGCAGCCAGCTTCCGAAGTCCTGGGAGTCCAGCGCGGGGTCGGACGGGTCGATCCCGCCCAGGCGTCCGAGCGCCAGCGCGGCCCGCCCCACGCCCAGCCGCTCGGCCGGGGAGAGGTGTGGGTAGCGTGCCAGGGAGGCGGCCAGGTGCAGCGGCACGGGCAGGGCCGCGCGCCGCAGCCGGCCGGTCCTGCCGCGTGCGGCGTCGTGGACGGGGATGTCCAGGCGGGGCTGGAGGGGGGCGAGGTCGCTCGCGCCGATGCGCTCCAGGAGCCAGCGGTAGGCGGTGCAGCAGCGCAGGTGGACGTGGTGGCCGTTGTCGACGGTCAGCTCGCCGGCCGCGCCGGAGCGGCGGAAGGAGAAGGCTAGCCCGCCCAGCCGGGGCCTGCTCTCCACCAGGGTGGTGGCCACCCCCGCGTCGGCCAGGCGCAGTGCGGCGGCGGTGCCCGCCAGCCCTCCTCCGACGACGACGGCGCGCGGATCGGGTGCGCCGGTCACGTCGTGCTCTCCCGGGGGGCCGTGCGGGCGGCCAGCCGGGTGTCGAGCCCGGACAGGCCGCGCAGGGCGACGTAGGCCTTCTCGCGCGCCGGCAGGGAGACCCGGCCGCGCAGTACGGCGTGCGGGTCGCGGGCGATACGGGCCAGCAGGCGGTGGTAGATCCCGGCCATGGCCGCCACGCAGGCGGCCGAGCGGCGGTCCAGCAGCGGCAGCAGCCGCAGCCCCTCGGCGAACAGCGCGCGGGCCCGGTCCACCTCGAAGCGCACCAGATCGGCGAAGTCCGCGCCGGCGGGCGGCGCGTGGCGGTCCAGCGAGGTGTCGCAGCCGAAGGCGGCCAGGTCCTCGCGGGGCAGGTAGGTGCGGCCCTCCGCGGCGTCCTCGCGCACATCGCGCAGGATGTTGGTCAGCTGCAGGGCGAGGCCGAGGGTGTCGGCGTAGTGGGGGGCGCGGTCGGCGCCCGGGGCGCCCGGCACGGTGCCGAAGACCCCCAGGGAGAGCCGTCCGATGGCGCCGGCCACGCAGCGGCAGTACTCCTTCAGCTCGTCCCAGGTCTCGTAGGCGCGGCCGCGGACGTCCATCAGGACGCCGTCGATCAGCTCGTCGAGCCCGCCCAGCGGGATCGGGAAGCGCTCCGCGGCGTCGGCCAGGGCGACGGCGACCGGGTCGGTGGCGTCGTCGGGGACCTTCCCGGCGCGGACGAGGTCGAGCAGGGCGCGGGTCTCCTCCAGCCGGGCGCGCTTGACCTCCGCTTTTAGGGGGCCGTCGCCGATGTCGTCCACGCGGCGCGAGAAGGCGTACAGGGCGGACATCGCCCGGCGCCGGTCGGTGGGCAGCAGCCGGATGCCGTAGGCGAAGTTGCGGGCCTGCCGTCCGGTGACGGCCTCGCAGTAGCGGTAGGCGGCGAAGACCTGCGGGGAGGGCGGCGCCTGCCGCGCGGCCCGTTCCGCGTTCGCGCTCCGCCTCGCCGTCGGGCTCACCTCGCCGCTCCCAGGACGGACGCGGTCTCGCGCAGCACACCGGCCTTTCCCGGGCGCGGGGCGCCGCCCAGGACGTCGTACCGGGCGGCGCGCAGGGCGCGCAGGGCCGCCCGCCCGCCGCCGGTGAATCCGGCGATGAGGATCTTCGGTATGCCGGGGACGCTGGCCACCAGCGGGACTCCTTCGTTCAGCAGTTCGTGCGCGCGCCGCGCCTCCCAGGCGACCAGGGCGCGCACCGAGGCGTTCGCGGTGGGCGCGGCGAGGTCGGCCTCGGTGACGCGGAAGCGCTCCAGGTCCTCGGCGGGGAGGTAGATCCGGTCGCGCAGGGCGAGGTCCTCGGCGACGTCCTGGAGGTGCTCGGTGATCTGCAGCGCGGTGCAGACGGCGTCGGAGCGGCGGACGCGCTCGGGGGTCGTGGTGCCGGTGACGGCCAGGACGAGCCGGCCGACGGGGTTGGCGGACAGCTCGCAGTAGCCCAGCAGCTCCTCCCAGGTGCCGTACCGGCGGACCTTCTGGTCCAGCCGGTTGGCCTCGACCAGGGCGAGGAACGGCTCGGGGGTCAGCGCGTGGCGGCGCACGGTCGGCACCAGGGCGTACAGCAGGGGGTGGCGGGGTACGTCCCGGCCCCCGGCGCCGGTGTCCCGGGCGGTGCGGAAGACCCGGTGCAGCTCGGCCTCGAAGGCGTCGAGCAGTGCGCCGCGGTCACCGGCCCGGTCGGGGTCCACTCCCAGCAGCGCGGCGTCGGCGCCGCCGGGCGGCAGGTCGCCGTCGCCGATGTCGTCCAGGAGGCGGACGCAGCCGTACACGGCCATCAGGTCGTCCCGCCAGGCGCGGGGCAGGAAGCGGGGGGCCACGGGGAAGTTCTCACGCGCCGCCTTGTCCAGGACGGCTCGGCTGCGCGCGTCCCGCGCGGGGGTCACCGGGGGCCGCCCGCTGTCATCGCCGTCACCTCTCCGCCTCTCCGACCGACAGCACCCGGGCATCGATGCCCCTGGCCGTCCGTGCCTGCGGCCGTCGGTCACCACCCGCGATGTGGAACATCATATTTCGGGCATGCCCCGGGTCCGGCCCGGTACTCGGCCGACCGGGTGTCGGGGGCCCCGCACGCCGTCCGACGGGGCCGGATCAGCTTACGTCGTACACCGGGGCATTCTTCGCCGCGGGTCCGCCGGAGCGGGCCGCGGGCCGTCACTCCGACGCGGTGAAACCCCGGATGACCGTGTCCAGCGCTCCGGCGGCGAGGGTGTCCCGCTGCTCCGGCGACAGCCGGCCCAGCGGGCCGTCCAGCAGCAGAACCGCCAGTCCGTGCACCGCCGCCCAGGCGGTGATCTCGGCGCCGGAGCGCCGCCCGGCGGGCATCCGGCCGGTGGTGACGAGCCCGTCCAGGGCCTCGGCCAGCAAGCGGAAGGAGCGGTACATCCAACGGGCCGAGTCCTCCTGCGCGCCGGGGTCGCCGCTCCCGTCCGCCGCCTCGGGCGGGCGGCAGAAGGCCGCACGGAACAGACCGGGTTCGGCCAGCGCGAACTCGATGTAGCCCGCGCCGAGCGCCTTGAGCCGCTCCTCGGCGGCCTCTCCCGCGCCTCGCGCCCCGTCCCCTTCCGCGCCGCCGTCGGCGGCCGACCGCTCCATCGTCTCCGCGAGCCCCCGCTGGCCCTGCTCCTTGACCGCCATCAGCAGGTCGCCCTGACCGGTGAAGTGGCGGTAGGCGGCCGTCGGCGAGACCCCGACCCTGCGTGCGGCGGCGCGCAGCACGACGGCTTCCGGTCCGCCGTCGCGTGCGAGGTCCGTCGCCGCCTCGATGAGCGCGTTGCGCAGATCTCCGTGGTGGTAGCCGCTCTTTCCGGCGCCTTCTGTTCGCATCATTCGATACTGCCTGATGTTGACATCATTAACATCTCTCTGCCAGAGTCGAAGTTAACGTCGTAAACATATTACGGCGCGCGTCCGCAAGTGAGCGAGAGGGAAGACCATGCTGTCGTGGATCGCCGATCTGGTACTGCGCCGCCCCCGAACGGTGCTGGTGGCCGCGCTCGTCTCCGTGCTGGCCATGGCGGCCGTCGGCATCGGCGCCTTCGGCAAGCTCCAGAGCGGCGGCTTCGACGACCCCGACGCGCCTTCCAGTCGCGCCACCGCCCTGATCGACGAGAAATTCGGCGGCGAGAGCAACCTCGTCCTGCTGGTAAGGGCGGAAGACGGCGGCCGGCTGGACTCCCCCGCCGCCGAGCGTGCGGGCCGGGAGATCACCGACGGGCTGAAGGACGAGCCCGGCGTGTCCGGTGTGATCTCCTACTGGGACACCGGCGGCTCCGCACTCACGTCACGCAACGGCGACCAGGCGCTGATCCTCGCCCACATCGAGGGAGACGACACCGAGCGCACCGACCGCGCCGGCGAACTCTCCGAGAAGTGGTCCGGCGACCGGGGCGCCGTCACCGTGCGCACCGGCGGCCAGGCGGCCGTCGCCAGCGACATCACCTCCCAGATCTCCAAGGACCTCGCCATCGCCGAGGCGATCGCCGTCCCCATCACCCTGATCCTGCTGGTGATGGCCTTCGGCAGTGTCGTGGCCGCGCTGCTGCCGCTGGCCATCGGTCTGATCGCGGTCATGGGCACCTTCGCCGAGCTCTACGTGCTCGGCAGCATCACCGACGTCTCGATCTTCTCGGTCAACCTCACCACCGCCCTCGGCCTGGGCCTGGGCATCGACTACGGCCTGCTGCTGGTCAGCCGCTTCCGCGAGCGGCTGACCGAGGGCGACGACGTACCGGACGCGCTGCGCACCACCGTGGCCACCGCGGGCCGCACCATCGCCTTCTCCGCCGCCACCGTCGTCGCCGCGCTCGCCGCGCTGCTGCTCTTCCCGCCCTTCTTCCTGCGCACCTTCGCCTACGCCGGGATCGGCGTCGTCGCGATCGCCGCGGTCGGCGCACTGGTGGTCGTCCCCGCCCTGCTGGCGGTGCTGGGCCACCGCGTCAACAGCGGCCGGCTGCCCTGGGCGGACTCCGTGCGCCGCCCCGACGCGCCGGTGTGGGGCCGCCTGGCCTCGGTGGTGATGCGCCGGCCGGCACTCACCGCGCTGCCGGTCCTTGCCGTGCTGCTGCTCGCCGCGAGCCCCCTGCTGGGCGCGTCCTTCGGCAACCCCGACGAGCGGGTGCTGCCCGGCGACGCGCCCAGCCGCCAGGTGGCCACCGCCATCGACGAGGACTTCGGCCGCGACAACACCTCCGCCGTCCAGATCGTCACCACCGGCCCGGTGGACACCGCCGGGCTGGACGCCTACGCCACCGCCCTCTCCCGCCTCGACGGCGTCACCGGCGTCCAGGCCTCCTCCGGCACCTACCAGGACGGCGAGGCCGCCCCGCCCGGCCCGATGGGCGCCGCGCTCGGCCGGGACGACGCCCAGCGGCTGACCGTCGCCATCGAGCCGGAGTCCGGATCCGGCGCGGCCGAGGATCTGGTGCGCGACATCCGCGCGGTGCCGGCCCCCGATGGGGTGGAGGCCCTGGTCGGCGGTCCGGACGCCCGGCTGGTGGACACCAAGGCCGCCATCGGCGACCGGCTGCCCGCCGCGATCACCTGGGTGGCGCTGACCACCTTCGCCCTGCTGTTCCTGTTCACCGGCAGCGTCGTGCAGCCGCTGCGCGCGCTGGTACTGAACACCATCAGCCTCACCGCCTCGATCGGCGCGATGGTGTGGATCTTCCAGGAGGGCAACCTGTCCTCGGTGCTGGGCTTCACCCCGATGCCGATGAACACCTCGATGACCGTGCTGCTGTTCTGCATCGTCTTCGGGCTGTCGATGGACTACGAGGTCTTCGTCACCAGCCGGATCAAGGAACTGCACGACGCGGGCGAGGACACCGAGACCGCCGTCACCCGCGGGCTGTCGCGCACCGGGCGGATCGTCACCATGGCCGCCGGCCTGCTGGCGGTGAGCCTGTTCGCCTTCACCACCAGCGAGATCAGCTTCATCCAGATGTTCGGCCTCGGCAGCGGGCTGGCCATCCTGATCGACGCCGTCGCGGTGCGCGGTGTACTCGTCCCGGCCGCGATGCGGCTGCTGGGCCGCGGCGCCTGGTACGCGCCGAAGGCCCTGCGCCTGCTGCACGGCCGGGTGGGGCTGTCCGAGACCGCCGCTCCCCCGAGGACGCCCGCCGAGCCGCCGCGCGAACCGGCCGGGATCTGATCCGCCTCCCGGTGGACCGCCCGGGTGTGGATCGGCCCCGCTCCCTGTCGGGGGGCGGGGCCCCCCCCCCCCCCGGGGGGGGGGCCCGCCGCCCCCCCCCCCCCCCCGGCGGGGGGCGCCCCCCCGC